>JBARBN010000103.1:0-27590 GCA_049793155.1 Nitrospirota bacterium | reverse complement strand
ACCTCGGAAGATCGAGCGGAGTTGAAATGATAAGGATATCGCGAATCCCGGCCAGCATGAGTGTCGAAAGCGGGTAATAAATCATCGGCTTGTCGTAGATCGGGAGAAGCTGCTTGCAGACGCCCCTGGTGATAGGATAGAGCCGTGTCCCGCTGCCGCCTGCTAAGATGATGCCTTTCATGAATCCACTCCTTTTTTGAAAGCGTAACGTATCGAGTATCTGATAGAAAGTGAAAACCCGCGCCCACAAGGCACGCGGATTTTGATTCCTGTTTCCATGCTATTAACCTTGTATTATTCGTTGTTTCAACTCTTGGGGCTTAACGATGGCCGTGCCAACAACTCCGACCACGATCCCTGCTGCAAAGTTCGAGAGCCTGGCGGCCTCAATCATGGTTGCGCCCGCCGCCATGCCAAGGGTGAGTGTGCTGATTACCGTATCTCCCGCGCCGGTAACATCAAAAACCTCGCGCGCTACGGTCGGGATATGGGTCACCCTGCCTCCCTGTTCAAAGAGGCTCATTCCCCGTTCACCGCGGGTGATCAGCACCGCCTTGCATTTCAGCCGTTTGAGCAGAAGCTCGCCTGCCTTGAGCAGGGACCGTTCGTTGTCGATCTCTATTTTGGAGCCGATGGATGCTTCATTGACATTCGGGGTAAGAATAGTGACGCCGCTGTACATGCCGAAATGGCTTACCTTTGGGTCTACGGTCACGATCACTTTGTGCTTTTTCGCGAGTCTCACGATGTCCCGCACGAGATCACTGGTGACCATGCCCTTGCAGTAATCCGAGAGCACAATAGCGTCAAGTCCCTCTCTCACCTGCCGACCGACATAATCAAATATCCTGCGATGAGCATCTCGTTCTATTTTCTCATTTGTTTCACGGTCAAATCTGACAACCTGCTGACTATGTGCTATGACACGGGTCTTGATCGTCGTAGGCCTTGCCGGATCAACGATGAGGCCTTCGGTGAGAATGCCTTGTTTGTGTAGCAGATGGAGAAGTTGTCTGCCCGCCTCATCCTCGCCGATCACGCCGCAGACGCTCACGCCCCCGCCAAGGGCGTGAATATTGTTTGCGACATTGGTCGCGCCACCAAGAAGGAAATTTTCCCGTGTGACGTTCACGACAGGCACCGGAGCCTCAGGCGATATCCGGGACACCTTTCCCCAGATGTAATGGTCGAGAACAATATCTCCGACCACGAGAACACGGGTAGAGGGGAAATGATCAATGTATGCCGTCAGGCGCTTACTCTCTTTTTTAGAGATCATAAATTGTCTGAAACGAAATCCTTGAGTGTACGTACCGAGTCGCGCTACTCATGAATATGTTATTATGCAATGCCTTTTCCCAGGATCCTTCCGACAGCGTTGAAAACCTCATCTACCGTGATGTCTGCCATGCATGCACGGGTGCCGAGGGGACAATGTTTTCTCTCGCAAGGAATACAGGCGAGGCCCTTGATAATGACCTGGTGTCCCCTGCCGACCGGCCCGGTGCGACGGGGATCGGTTGAACCGAAAAGTCCAACAACAGGCGTTTGTACCGAGGTCGCGAGATGCAGCGGTCCGGTATCTGCGCTGACGAGACATCTGCAATTGGACAGCAGCGCGGCGGATTCCGGAAGCGAGAGGTCCCCGGCGACGGAAATCGCCTTGTTTTTCATGTCCGCCAGAACGCCCCGGACAAGGTCCCGATCTTCTTTTCCGCCCACAAAGATCACCTGTGCGTCGAGTTCATTAATCAGTCTGTCCGCGAGTTGCGCAAACCGTTCAGGAAACCAGTTCCGTGCGGGTCGTACCGCTCCCACACTGCAGTTCAGCGCGATAAGCGGTCTGTTTACGTCAATGTTCAGCGCTGTGAGGGAGCGATCGATATCCGTACGCGTATCGGGGGCAAACTGAAGTTCGATTCCATCTACAGAAACGTCAATGTTAAGCGGCCGTAATGTTTCCAGAAAATTTTCAACTGCATGGAGCCGCCGTTCTCCTGCTCCTAACACCTTCTGTTTTCGATACACGAGTACCTGCCGCGCACCGGACAGCCACCGCAGAACCATCGAGCGCAGTGACGGTTGCAAATCAATAAAAAGGTCATAGTGCTCGTCCCTGAGCCGCAACCCGAATTCGATAAAGTCCTTCAAACGTTCTTTGAGCTTCACTCTATCGAATACCTGGACACGATCCGCGACAGGCGTTCCCTGAATGAGTGACTCTAATCCGGGAGAGACCACAATAGTGACATGTGCTGCGGGATATTTCTTTCGTAATGCCTTGAGAGCTGGAAGCGTATGGAGCAGGTCTCCAATCGCTCCAGGTTTGAAGAAAAGGACTTTATTCATTTCCATTTTTTTCATTATATGTTAATGCCCTGAATTTGTAAAGATAATTTTGAAAATCACGGGACAAGGTGTGCGAGACTACGCGCTATATGAGGTAAATCATAGCGGTCTTTAGACAGATAGTTTATAAAATACTTGAAATCATCGGAAAGAGCGGGTACTATTTACGAGCGAGATGAGATAATTTTAAGAACCATCATGCTCCACGAAATGCTCGACCTGTCCAAATATATTTTCAATCATGAAAGGAAGAAATACTCTATGGCTACCCCAACAGTTGATCTTGACCTTTGCATCGGGTGCGGTCTTTGCTCAGAACTTTGCCCTAAGGTTTTCGAACTCCGAGATGACAAGGCATGGGTCATCAACCCGAATGCCTGCGATACCTGCGATTGTCAGCAGGCAGTTGATAGCTGTCCTGTTACAGCAATATCATTGGCCTGAAGACCACCCTCGTCTCGTACCCCGCCAGAGGGGGCGATCAATCGCCCCCTTCCTAGCCTAGGATTTCTGCCAGCAAGTAACGGGATACTCTTGCTGCTTTTATCACCGTATCAGCAGTGGTTTACCACGAATAATCCAGAATAATATTGACAATGCCATAAATGTTTGTTAATCTATTTTCATAGGTTTTTCCTTATTACCCATGAAGATTCCCATCCCCTCCTCGATATTGGACAAGCTTGTCCCGACAAAGCTCTTTGCGCGGCTCAACATCGCCAGTAAAATGCTCTTAGGATACATGACGCTTGTGGTGCTCACTGTTATTGTTGTTGCCTATGCCCTCATTAACCTGCAGCGGATCAATACCCTGAACAGAAGCATTGTTAAAGTAGATATCGTCATTGAAGAAGCGTCTGACAAGATGCTTGATGCCCTGCTTGGACAGGACATGTATGAGAAGCGGTATTTGATCCTCAAAAGCGGCGATATGAGGGACCTGTTTGCAAAAAGGGGAAAAGAATTCGATGCGTGGCTTACCACACTCAAAGGTCTTTCCGACGCTGCCGGCATATCCGCGGCATCAATTGAGGGACTTCATTTGAAGTATGCGAATCTCTTTTCCAAAGAGGTTCAACTGATCCGGTCAAAGAAGGCCGAGCAGGCTTATTCTGTCTCTAATCAGGATCTGAAAAACGTTTTCGACAAGCTCGTCGACGCGCTTAAGGCGATGTCTTCCTCAGCCAAAGAGGCACAGGACACTAAAATGAAACAGATATCCGCGATCGGCGGCACTGCTTTCCTGACAACAGCCGTGCTCTGCCTTATCAGCATTATCGCAGGAGCTCTAGCCGGGTTTGTCGTTACTCATCATATTTCTTCATCGATCCACAAATTAAAAGAAGCGACCGAACATATTGCTGAGGGAGACTTCGGCTACGATCCCAGGATCACCTCAGAAGATGAGATCGGGATTCTTTCAAAGGCCTTTTTGGACATGGGGAAACGGCTCAGAAAACTCGAAGAAATGTATCTTGATGCCAGCCCCCTGACGCGCCTGCCGGGTGGCATCGCCATCGAGAATGTGCTCAAAAAAAGAATCGAATCCAATCAACCGATCGCATTTTGCGTTCTCGACCTTGACAATTTTAAGGCATTCAATGACCGGTACGGCTATGCGAATGGCAGCGAGGTCATTAAAGAGACCGCAAAGATCATCGAGAATGTGGTTAAGACTAATGGTACATCCGATGATTTCATTGGACATGTCGGTGGTGACGACTTCGTGGTCATCACGACACCGGAATATATGCGTACGATCTCCGGTGAGATCATCAGCCGATTCGACCGGAAAATACCCGATTTTTATGACCACGAAGAACGAGAGCGGGGTTTTATCCTCGGGAAAACGAGGCAGGGTATTGAGATGGAGTTCCCCATCATGAGCATCTCTATTGCCATTGTCACGAACGAGTTCCGTCATCTCACCAATCCGCTGGAGGCCTCGGAGATCGCGGCCGAGTTGAAGGACTATGCTAAATCTATTCCAAAAAGCGTTTTTGTTGTGGACAAGAGGAGGAACGCGTGAAAAAAGTAATTGTACTGCTTGCAATAATCTGGTTCTCCGGCTGTGCCACAACGAGCGTTGTAACCGGTCCGGAAAAGCAGTTTCAGGATGCCACCATCTCCGTGAAAGAGAAGCGATACAAAGAGGCTGCCGCGGCTTGTAATAAAATCATGGCCGACGCCCCTGATTCGCCACTGGCTGCTGACGCATTGTTCGAGATTGCCCTTATCAACGTGCACTTTGAAAACCCTAAACGGGACTATGTCCAGGCAAGTCGCATGTTTGCGGAATTTGTCAAACGCTATCCTGATAACAGAAGAACGGACGAGGCACAGGCCTGGATTTCAGTACTCAAGACAGTCCAGGAGCTTAAGAAGCAGAATGAACATCTCAACGAGAGCATTGAGGAATTGAAAAAGCTTGACATCAGGCATGAAGAAAAAAGGAAGATAAAATAGCGCAATATCATGAAGAGCATTTATCTTACATTGTGCATGGTGTTGGTACTGATACTCACAAGCTTGACAATTACGAGAAATACCGTGTGGCGGGACGAGATCAGCTCCTGGAGCGATATCGTGGCCAAAAACCCGAACAAACCAAGAGGATACAATAGTCTTGGATTGGCCTATGCGCGTCTTGGTGAATTTGACAAGGCTCTTGCGTTTTACGAACGGGCACTTTATTTATATAACCAAAAAAGAGTTGGATCAAAAGAAGGTTTATATAATGTTTATATAAATCGGGGAGTCGCCGATGTAAACATGAAAAGATATGATACCGCGATCGAAGAATACAACAGGGCAATTTCCCTTCTCCCCGACGCTTCAGTCGCATACCACAATCGCGGTGTTGCTTATATATCTCAAAATAATATGGAGAAGGCCCTGGAAGATTTCAATAAAGCGCTTGCCCTGAATCCAACGTACGTTGATGCCTACTACAGCAGGGGCTATTATTATATCACTAAAGAGCGCTATGATGATGCAATACGGAATTTCACCACGGCCATTCGCTTGAATCCGGACAAACCAGGTTTGTACGGGATCCGTGGTAAAGCGTATGTGAAAAAAGGAGAGTACATCAAGGCTATCGATGACCTGGATCGCGCAATCGCAGCAAAGCCAGAAGAGTCATCCTTTTATGTCAATCGAGGCCTTGCCTTT
The DNA here is from genome assembly GCA_049793155.1 of Nitrospirota bacterium. Taxonomy (GTDB): domain Bacteria; phylum Nitrospirota; class UBA9217; order UBA9217; family UBA9217; genus JALNZF01. The sequence goes on along the minus strand of JBARBN010000103.1, from coordinate 22,067 downwards.
GACGGCACGGGACAACTCCTGAGCGCGATGCGCGATTTCAATAGGGCCGCACTGCTGAATCCCAAGGATGCGCGCACCTACGTCTTTCGGGGTATTACATTCGGGAAACAGGGTCTCTATGAGAAAGCTTTCGAGGATTTTAATACGGCAATCACATTGGAACCAACCTTGGCCGATGCCTACCAAAACCGCGGTTACGCTTACTATCTTAACAACATGCTTACCGCTGCCATCATCGATTTCAAAAAGGCGTGTTCTCTTGGCAGTAGAACGTCCTGTGATTCCTTACGGCATGTTTTTAATAAAAATAAGAACTAAGGCGTCATTTTTTGTTGCCGCTGTCCGGGCATAAGCAGATGATCGCTTGTGCACGAAATCCCTCCATCAGGGTTGACCGAAAATATTCCGCCATAGGGGTCCAAGGGAATTTCTTTTATTGTTCCCTTTTCAATCATTTGCTTCAAGGAAACCGGAACTCTGCCAAACCTTTCTTTGTATACCGATCCCGCCTTTTCGAGAAGCAGCCTCGCCTGCAGAGCGCGAACTCGGGTCTCGAATTCCTTTTTCAGACGATCATCTTCGGTCTTTTTCAGAATTGCTTGTAAATAAAGAATGGCATTTTCCGTCATCTTTTCCTTGAATGCCAGCCTCGAAGCAAGACTCACAAGCTGCTCGCTCGGGCCCGGTCGTTGCGATGCAGTCACGAGGAACTCCGCAGCTTTTGCATTATCGTGTAGAAAAAAGAAGCTATTGAATCCCGCGTAAAACGGGAGCAACCAGTCCCAGTCACGATATCGTGTTCCTTTTTCCAGAAGGATGTTCGTCTCGTGTATCATACCGCCTTCCCAGGTCATGTGCGCATTCGCGAGATAATAGGGATCGACAAAATAGGGATCTAGATCCGTTGATGCAATCAGGATTTTATCAAACCATTGCCATTCATCCGCTTTCATACGCGGCTCTTCTTTGCGATCGTACGTGCTCCCCTCGAAAACCATTGCCTTAATAAACAGCAGGTCGGAAACGATGCCTTTAAACTCAAAAGAAGTAATCTTCAAAACTGAAGACGGCAGGACAAACCCGCTCCCGGCATCTGAAGGGAGCGTCTTATTCTCGATGCTGGCTTTCCCCAGTAAAAAAACATGGAGGGTAATAAGACTTGCAAGCAGGAACGCTATTATGGGGCCTTGCATCAAGGAAACTCCTTTTTCCTGAAGAGAAAGGCAGCGAAGATTATAACCAGGCAGATATAGACAATGCCATAGCAAAGTGTCCAAAAAACGTATGTCATTGGTATAGTAAGGCCATGAGCTGCCTGCGTTTTGATATCAAAGAGGGAAAGATTGGGGAAAAAATAGTATGCTGCCTGCACCAGCTTCACCGTGATTGGAGATACGGTGATTCCTGCAGTCTGCGGATTTTCAACAAGCGTCTTCACCGCATTCATGGATTGACCGATGATGTATGAGATTATGGTCAGGATCAGTGTAATAAAAGACGTGGACGCAAACGATGCAAATAGGAAACTCAGGGATGACAGTAGAATGAGAGACACGGCGATAAACATATCAGCCAGCAGCACCGGTCCCCAGGAAAATCGAGGGAAGTAGCCAGGATTGGCCCATTTCACCAAGAAAATCGAGATTGCTCCGAACAGGCTCAAAATACATACCGTTGTTGCGATTAAAAGGGAAATTCCGAGAAATTTTCCCACAATATACTGCTGCCGGGAGATAGGCCGTGCCAGGACCATGTAGATAGTCCTCTTATCAAGGTCTTTTGCCATCAGGTCGATGCCCACGAACAATACCAAAAGCAGGCCGGCGAACGAAACAGTGGAAAGGGACATATCCACTGCCACCTTTCCCACGTCTTGCATGATCATACCGGCGATGAAAAAGGCGGCCCCCATCATAAGGAGGGCGATCAACGATATGCCGTAAAATGCCCTGTTTCGGGTGCCTTCCTTGAACGTGATGAGTGCTATCGGCCAGAGTGGACTCATAACGCTCCCCCGCCCCCTGCCGACTGCACTTCTCTCATGAATACTTTTTCTAGTGTATCTTCTCCGGACAGGAGATCGGCGAGCTTGCCTACGAGCCGCAATCTTCCTCCCACGATTATTCCGGCCCGGTCGCAGAGCCGCTCGACATCTGCGAGGATATGTGAAGAAAAAAAGACTGTTTTCCCCTTGGATTTAAGTTCAAGGATAAGGTCGCCGACCAGCTTCCTTCCGATAGGGTCAAGGCCGCTCATTGGTTCATCAAGGACGACCACATCAGGATCGTGAACAAGCGCCAGAGCAAGACCTGCGCGCTGCACCATGCCCTTGGAATAGGTTCTAAGAGGTCTTTTGCGCGAGGATTTCAGCCCCATGCTGTCGAGCAGGAAATCCGTTCTGTCTCGAATTTCCTTCTTGTGAAGCCCTGAGGTTTTACCGCCGAACCAGAGGATTTCTTCTGCAGTAAGATAATCGTAAAAATAAGGGTTCTCAGGAAGATATCCGATAGAGCCGCGAGAGCGGCTGTCTGAAACACTCTTGCCCATAAGTGAAACAGTGCCTGCATTGGGATAAACGAAATTTAAAAGTATCTTCAGTGCAGTCGATTTACCAGCTCCGTTTGGCCCCAGAAAACCGAAGACCTCTCCCTGCTCGATCTGAAGGGAAAAGTCATCGAGTGCCAAAACCTTACTTCCCTGTGGCCAAGAACTGTATCTTTTGGTAACTCCTGAATAATCTATGATGTTCATGCTTTTTTTGTTAGGACTCAAATATGAAAGACAATAACGAAAAAAGAGACAGACCGGAAAAACCGGTCTGTCTATGGGTTTCTGTTACGTTATAACGTCCTGCTTACAAGGCGTTCGTGTAAACAGCTGTTGTATCGGGGCCATTTGTCGAGGCGGGACAATCAGCAGTTAGCAATGCAGTTCCTATCGGTGTATTTATCCACCTGAGAACCGTATCATTGCTATCAGCGGCGAATGTTCTGTCACCCTGCGTGTGCTTTGTAACAATAACGTAGTTAACCGGGTTTGAAGTTGCCGTTGAAGCATTAGTATTTGCTACTATGCCAACACCGTTGGATACACTCGTTCCAATATTTCTAATTACGTTGGATAAGTCAGTAAAACCATAGTATGCCTGTGGTAGAATCGAAGTAGTGAAGAAAAGAACGCCGGCACCACCGCTACCACCGACACCATTAGCAGCAACAGTAGGACCGTAGCCTTGGAAATCGGCAAAAAGCGCCTCTTCAGCGGTCTTTGCGTTTCTAATATCTGAGCTTGCAGCAGCATTATAGCCTTTAATCCGATATGCTGCGAACTGCGGGATGGCGATGGCCGCCAAGATGGCGATGATGGCAACCACGATCAGGAGTTCGATCAGGGTAAAACCTTTTTTATTTTTTTTCGCAGACTTTTTCATGTTCTTTCCTCCCATATTAAAATAGATTAGGTTCAAGCTTCAGTTTTTTTTGTTCCTTGAATCGTTTTTCTCAGGTTGTTGCGAATGCTCACCTCCTTTTAATAAAGGTGTCTCAAACCATTTATCAGATTTCAGCCTATATTATTGCAGATTGTATGCCATTGAATATGATAATTTATTCAACATGTTGAATAAATTTATTCTTAACAGAATGACTATGTTTGTCATGACTAATGACAATAAATGTCAATACTCATTGAATCACAACTCGATAGGATATACGGAATGAGCTCCCACCTTATGTGGAAGTGCATTAATCAAATTTTAGGGGACCATCGATTTCTATAATCTATAGCGAACAAATCCAGCGCATTTTTTTGGAGTTGGATTAGTTAAAATTTGACAGACATGGGTCAATGATGGAGGACTCGGAATAGCGTGATACGCGTGTTACTGTAAATGGGTAAAATATTTATGATGTTATCGTTCATTCTTGAGAACGGCCATCCAAAGGATGCTCCGGCCGGCACGCTTCCCTATATCCCATTTTACAGGCTGCTTCAAAATCCTGTTCCGCTTGTTTCGCTCTTCCCGACATTCGGTACGCCTTCCCGCGGTAGAAGTAACCTTCCGGAGAGTTCGGGGCAAGCGAAAGGGCTTTGCTGAAATCAGCGATTGCCTTGTCATATTGACCAATTAAAAGATTTGTATTCCCGCGATGGTAATATCCAGACACGAAGTCCGGCTTTATGGTTACCGCTGCTGTGAGGTCTGCGAGAGCTTTGTCATGGTCTCCGTACCAATTGTACATCATCGAGCGATAAACATATCCAAGCACATAACGAGGATTTATGGTGAGTGCAGTGGTGAGATCATTCATTGCATTCGTATGCTTATTGAGGCGAATATAGACTTGGGCGCGGTTGCTGTAACCCACGATGAGCTCCGGATTTATCGTAAGTGCAATATTATAATCCCGAAGCGCATCTTCGAGTTGTCCCCGATCTAAATAGATAGTTCCACGGTTAATATAAGCTGCTTCCACACGACTCGGCTCTTTTTCTATAATATAGTTCCAAAAAGTGATGCCGTCTTTCCAAATGCCGATTTGTCGCACAGTCAAAGAGGACAGAGACAATGCCAGAATTCCCAGGACGATGAGTGCAGAATACCTGAATGTCAAGGACTCCGAGGGGGACTCAGACTTGTTATCAACAACGAGCGCCAATCCGAGGCCGGTCAGCAAAAAAGGCCCGAGACTCGGCAAATACGCATATCGATCCGCCATAGACTGCGTCCCAACCTGGATGAACCCAAGCACAGGTAAGAGCGTAACGAGGTAATAGCCCCAGGCGGCAATCCAAGTGCGGCCCCTCTTCATTTTATAAAGCCAGAAGCAGGAAGCAGCGATGCAAGCCGCAATAAGAAGAGCAGGCAGGTAGTTCCTTGATAGCGGGGAAATGTCGCTAGGATAAGGATAGTATGGGAGCAGATTCAGAGGGATGAGTATATTCCAGAGATACATGATAAGTGAATGGATCCCATTGAGTAAACGATCCATAAGAGGCAACTTTTTTAACGTTTGCAAAGTCTGCCCGGCCATAGTCACAATGGAAAATGCGACGCTGAGCGCAAAGAAGGGAAGTTTCTCCAAAAGAACTGAGGAGCGTCGTTCGCCTGGCTCAAACCTTCTCAGGGGATGCCAGTCCAGGATGAGCAGGACAGCGGGAAAAGTGACTGCCATAGGCTTGCTCAGAAGAGAAAGAACAAAAAGGAGGAGTGTCAGGGAATATAACCGAAAAGAACGTCCCCGATAAAAAGGTTCCGCGGCAATTCCGTTTTGCCGGCTCCATGCGTATCGCATGTATGCCAGGATGCCTGTGAGAAAAAAAAAGGCGTATAGGACGTCCTTTCGTTCTGAAATCCATGCAACGGACTCGACATGGATTGGATGGAATCCGAACAATATGCCAGTAACAGCTGCGGTGATCATCATTCCCCTATCGGAAATGGAGCGCCCCTCTACCACACCAGGCACGGTGTTCTTTCCAGCTGCAATGAGCAGAGCCGCCAAGATGGTCACTAACACTGTATTGAGACTATGCAATAAGATGTTCGTCGCGTGGAATCCCATGGGTCCAGTTCCCCACAGATAACGGTCTATGCCCAAGGAAAGCCACGTTAGTGGATGCCAGTTCCCGCCGGCTTCAATTGTCGTGAAAGCCCACTTAAAAAAGCTACCGGTTAGCGTAAGGATATGAGGATTGTCGTAAACGTATTTGTCGTCGTCCCAGTAGTTTACAAATCCGAGATTCAGGGCGGGAAGGTAAACCAAAGCAGCGCATGCCCCGATGAGGAGGGCAAGAAGTATAACCCGTTTTGGAATGAAAGGACTTTGCATTGTGATCCTTATATAATCATATTTTCAGTTATTCTATTTTCCGCGTCGCATATCAATTCACGCTAACCTTCAACCAGCCTGTACTGTATTTGAAGGGCGTTTACAATGATCATGGTCATGGATTTCTCGGAAAGGATACGCGGTTTCCTGTGCTGAAACCTACCTGTAATTATTCGAGCACAGCAAAAAAAAGAAAATACAAAAAAAATCCCTCCATTTCGAGAACCATTCTATTGACTCTACACAGACTATTCGCTCTTTTACGAATTGAAGCATACTATACTAACCTCCGTTCGATATCAAGATTATTTTCAGGTTTCGGCCGCCTTCCAATTTAGAATTGACATGGCAACTTGCCAGTGGTAGCATTCACGCAATTATCATGATCATAACCGCTCCGATACTGCTCACGATTCAACACGGCATGAAACCGATATATAACGGTGCGGCGGTTCTCAGCAATGGCATCATTCAGGCCGTGGGTCCTGCGCGCGATACACTGAAGAAATACCATTCCCATCGCATGTATTCATTCAAGAACGCTGTTCTCATGCCGGGACTTATCAACCTGCATTCTCATCTCGAACTGCCGCCTCTACTCGAACGCATTCGCACTAAAATGTTCCCTGATTGGATCATTAATCTTATACGAGCAAAGAAAGAACTGAGCAGCATAAATTATCAGAGTGCAGCAAGGATCAACATCAACACGCTCATCCAAACCGGCACAACCACCGTTGGGGAAATCTCTACGCACGGTGCAAGCTCTGCCCTGCTAAAACAAAGCGGAATGCGATCGATGGTATTCCATGAAATCATCTCCATGAATCGTTCAGTTGAGCCTGATCATCTCTCATCACTCATTGCGCGTTCATCTTCACGTATGAGAAAAGGTCTATCTCCTCATTCGCCATATACGGTTTCAAACACGGCGTTGAGTGCTATCCATCAGTTCGCTCAGGAAAACGATGTCCGCATTTCGATGCATATTGCCGAATCAAAGGATGAGATCAACCTGTTGCAAAAAAACGCGAGCGGTCTTGAGAGACTTTATCTTTTTGCGCATTGGAACCTTGACTGGGCGCCTCGGGGCCATTCATCAATCGAGTATCTTAAGAGAATTGGTTTTCTTTCCCCCCGTTTATTGGCTGTTCATGCCGTTCATGTTACTAAAAAAGACATCGAGCTGATCAGGAAGTCAAAAGTATCTGTAGCTCACTGCCCTCGGAGCAATAAGGAGACCGGCGTGGGCAGAATGCCGCTCAAGAAGTTCCTTGACGCCGGCGTCACTGTTGGACTTGGCACGGATAGTCTTGCGAGTTCACCCTCCCTTAACCTTTGGGACGAGATGAGGTACGCTCATCAGATACACCGGCGAAGCGGCGTTTTAGCGGAAGATATTTTCAGACTCGCGACCATCGGTGGTGCAACCGCCATCGGCCTGGATAAAGAGATCGGCACTCTCAGGCCGGGTAAAAAAGCAGACATTATTGCCGTCCCTCTGCCGAGAAAAGATACCGGAGACATCTATTCCGACTTGCTCAGAGAGACGAAATCCTGTATTATGACCATGGTTGACGGAAAAACATTATTTCAAGACTCAGGGAAGGCGACATGAAGCCGCTGGTATGGATATGTGTGTTGGGAATGACATCTGCGTTAACAATCGCATCCTGCACAGACAACCCTGCACAGCAGTACGGAAACACCCTGGTCCAGCCACTGAAGAGTGCGAAGAAACTCGATGCAACAGTCAATGTCCTGGAGGTTGAGAAATCCGTCCAGGAGTTTTATGCGTCGAGCGGCAGGTACCCCGCAGACCTTAATGAGCTATCGGCGTTCAATGGCATGATGCTGAAAAGCGATAAGTTTGACTATGATCCTGCCACGGGAAATCTGACAGAGAAATAAAAAATCGCCGAAACCATCGGCACGAGGCCGCCAGTAGACAATCCCAATGTCCTTAAATAAAATCAATGATAAAGTTATCGCAGGAAAGCGACTCAACCGTAATGACGGTATCTTGCTTTTCAAATCGAACGACCTGCTTGCACTCGGTCGCATGGCTACTCATGTCGCACAGATCAAGAACGACAACCGCGTCTATTTCGTCCAGAACATGCATATCAACCCAACAAATATCTGCGTCAATCGCTGCAAGTTCTGTGCGTTCAGCCGAAGCAAGGGTGAGCCCGGAGCCTACGAGATGTCCATCGATGACATACTGCACAAGGCGCGTGGAGCGGGAAAGGGCGTGCGTGAGCTTCACATAGTATCCGGTCTTCACCCGGACCTGCCATTTAAATGGTATCTTGAGATGCTCAGCGCTTTGAAGCGATCGTTTCCGAAGCTTCACCTTAAAGCATTTACTGCAGTGGAAATAGATTATCTGGCTAAACTGTCCGGAATGGGCCTCGTTGAAACATTGAAGCAACTCCGCGCTGCCGGGCTCGGTTCTCTCCCCGGTGGCGGTGCCGAAATATTCAACACATCCGTACGAAATACTCTATGCGCGGAGAAAATCAGCGGCGACCGCTGGCTTGAAGTTATCGAAGCGGCGCACGGTATCGGACTTAAGTCCAACGCCACCATGCTCTATGGACATATCGAGTCCTATGAGGACCGTATCGACCATCTGCTCAGGCTGAGGGACCTCCAGGACAGGACCGAGGGTTTTCAGGCATTCATCCCCCTGAGCTTCCATTCGCAGAACACAGAAATAAAAAAGTCCGCCTACACAACAGGTTTTGACGATCTCAAGACACTCGCGATCTCGCGGTTGATGCTTGACAATTTTGAACACGTCAAGGCATACTGGGTCATGCTGGGAGAAAAGATCGCTCAGGTCTCACTCAACTTTGGTGTTGATGATCTTGACGGTACTGTTGTCGAAGAACGGATCACCAAAGCAGCCGGTGGGACCACGGATGGGAGTATGACCAGGGGCGATATTATACACCTCATCAAACAGGCGGGTCGAATACCGGTGGAGCGGGACACTGTCTATAATGTTGTAAAGGTGTGGAAATGATAAAGTTCAGAGTTCGTCGTCAGTAACTTCAACGGGTATGAAACCTAAAACATTAAACGCTCTCGTTAAAAAAGTGTTCGCAGAAAAGCGTCTCGAAGCAAGCGAAGGGCTGGCCTTGTTCAAAAAAGCCGATCTCCTGACCCTGGGAGAACTTGCTAATAACATACGAAAACGGCTTCATAAGAAACGGCTCGTGACCTTTATTGTTGACCGGAACATCAACTATACAAATATCTGCGTGAACAAATGCAAGTTCTGCGCGTTCTACCGGGAAAAGGATAGTCCCGACGCTTATATCCTGTCAAGAGACGATATTTTCAAAAAGATCGAGGAGACGATCGAACAGGGCGGGACACAGATACTCATGCAGGGAGGTGTTCATCCCGATCTGGGCATAGATTATTTTGAAGACCTGTTCCGTTCCATAAAGATGCGATACAAGATACATATCCATTCGCTCTCGCCTTCGGAGATATCATTCGTCGCAAAAAAAGCCGGCTTAAGTATTAAAGAAGCGCTCGAACGTCTCAAATCAGCAGGCTTGGATTCTATTCCCGGCGGAGGTGCTGAGATACTCGTTGACCGCGTGAGAAAAAAAGTGAGTCCGAACAAGATCAGGTGGCGGCAATGGGCTGATGTTATGAGAGAAGCACAATATCTTGGAATGCCCACGACTGCTACCATGATGTTCGGCAGTCTTGAAACAGATAAAGAGATCATCGAGCATCTGGTAAGGATACGGGATATTCAGGATGAAACTAACGGATTTACAGCCTTCATCCCCTGGACCTATCAGCCGGGTAATACGGAACTCGGCGGACGATCAGCCACAGCAGTAGAATACCTGAAGGTCCTCGCCCTTTCGCGTATCATGCTCGATAATTTTCAGAACATTCAAGCTTCATGGGTGACACAGGGCGCAAAAATAGCACAAGTCGCACTTGAGTTCGGTGCAAATGATTTCGGGAGCACCATGATCGAAGAAAATGTAGTAGCAGCGGCAGGTATTTCGTTCAGGATTACAAGGCAAGAGATCGTAAATATCATAAAAGATGCTGGCTATACCCCTGCTCAGCGAGATACCAGATACAACATCCTGCAAAAAGAAAACTGAGCGATGCGCTTTGACCGCGAATAATTTACAGAGTCTCGATGAGCATCATTTTCATTGTCAAAGAAGCCGTGAAACCCAAGTTACACAAAACTGAACACCTTGCTTCAGAAAAACTTTATTAAACTAGCGAGTTACATTTCCTTTGCACAAAACGTGTGGACAACCTGTTACTAAGTCTGTGAATATCTTTTTTCTGTACGCTGTCTCAGCACGACAAATGCAATTTGCACAATAAATAAGCATGCAAAGCTTAATTATAATAAATAGTTATAAAATTACTCCAAAATTTCCCTGTTCTTTTACCTCGTTGATCATTACATTGATTTTCTTTCCGACATCTTCTGTTTTTGCTCCGTAAATGATCACTCGGATGTAATTATCCGTCAATCCCGTCAACAGTCCCGTATCACGATCAAGCTTGTCTTCGACGACTACACTAAACTTCGATCCTTGGTGCACTTTTCTGAATAACAGGTTTTTTTTCTGCCCAAGCGTGCGAAGAGATAAACTGCGTTCCTTTTTGACCTGCTCCGGAACCTGGTCCTGAATATCCGCAGCAGGCGTGCCAGGACGAGAGGAGTAGCTAAAAACATGCAAGTGCGTTAAAGGAGATCGATCAACGAGACGCATCGTGTTCTGAAACTCTTTCTCGCCTTCTCCGGGGTACCCTACAATGATATCAGCTCCAAGAGCAACACCCGGAACCTGTTTCGCAATATTGTCGAGCAATTCCTCGTAGAAACAGGAAGTATATTTCCTTCTCATGGATGCTAAAATTGCATCATCACCGCTCTGAAGCGGGATATGTAAGTGCCTGCAGAGACCCTGGCCGAGATATTTGATCATCTCCGGGGTGATTTCATTCGGCTCGATAGAACTCAGACGGATCCGTGTCCTGCCTCGTAACAGGATAAGCGTCTTGAGCATTTCTGTGAGGTTGATGCCGTACCCGAGATCAGAACCGTAACTCCCGATATGAACGCCGGTCAGTACAACCTCGGCGCATCCTCTTTCAACAAGACATTTGAATTCACGAAGTATATCATCAGGGATTGCGCTGCGAGAACCGCCTCTTGCGAGCGGAACAATACAATAGGAACATCTGTTGTCGCAGCCATCCTGGATCTTCAAAAACCCCCGCGTTCTCGTGTGCAGGGCATTCAGCAAACTCTGGGAGGCGGACAGCCTGTCAGGTTTGTTTGCGGAAGTCGTAGACGTGATGTGATCGGATATCAAGGTCTTATCACGGTTCCCGATCACCAGTCCAACTCCAGGGATCTTTTTAATCTCTTCGGGGCGCATTTCAGCGTAGCAGCCAGTTACCACGACTTTGGCGCCGTTCCCGCGCCTGACAGCAGAACGAATCACGTGCCTGCTCTGCGTGTCGCTCTTGACGGTCACCGAGCAGGTGTTGATGATATAGACGTCAGCCTCAGCGTCAAAGGGAACAACGATATTTCCTTTGGAGAGGAGGTCCCGCTGCAGAGCATCCGTCTCGAACTGATTGATTTTACATCCGAGGGTTGAAAAAGCTATTCGCATAGCTGTCCCGTGAGGGAATTCACACCGGCCGCGATGATCTTGACACGAACAAGTGAACCTATGAGAGCGGCAGGCGCGTCGATGTTCACCGCTTTGTTCCCCCTTGTCCTTGCACTCAGCGTCCCGCCTTTTTTGCTCAAACCGTCGACAAGGACCTCCTGAACTGAGTTGACAAGTTTTTCATTGCTTTGAGATGTAATTGTCTGTTGAAGATCCAGCACCTGCGCGAGCCGCTTTTCCTTTACCTCATCGGGCAGGTGACCCTTAAGCTTAAGAGCGGCCGTTCCCGGCCGTTTAGAATACTTGAAAGCAAAGATGCCGTCATAGCGAACTTCTTCAAGCAAATTCATGGTCATTTCGAAATCCCGCTCTTGTTCTCCCGGAAACCCGACGATTATGTCCGTGGTGAGCGTGATATGCGGCACGGACTTTCGCAATTTCTTTATTTTATCCAGATATTCTTCATGGGTATAGCGCCTGTTCATGGCACAAAGGATGTCGTCAGAACCGCTCTGGACAGGAAGGTGAAGAGACTCGCAGACCTTGGGAAGGTCGCGGAGCGCAGTAATCAGGTTGTCCGAAAGGTCTCGGGGATGGGACGTAACAAACCGTATCCGCTCGAGATAAGGGATCTCGTTGAGCGATCCCAGTAGAAAGGAAAAATTAACATCCCCTTCCAGTCCTTTGCCATATGAATTCACGTTCTGACCGAGCAGGGTCACTTCCCTGTAGCCGTTCCGGGCAAGTTCATCCACCTCATCTATGATATCCAAAGGCAGGCGAGAACATTCCCTGCCGCGAAGGTAAGGTACTACGCAATAAGTGCAAAAATTGTTGCACCCGTACATGATGGATACCCAGGCCTTTAATTTGTCAGTGTGTTTGGCAGGAATTCGTTTTCGATGATATTCAGAGTCGCCGGCAATATTGATCACCGGAGCGGACCAATGCCGCTTTTTATCAACCATTTCCGGGAGCCGCGTCAGGTCCGAGGGCCCAAATATCATGTCCACATAGGGTGCACGAGAGAGGATCTTCGCACCTTCCTGCTGAGCAATACAGCCTGCTATGGCGATCTTGAGACCCGGTCTCTCATCTTTGATCTTTTTCAACCGCCCCAGTTCGCTGTAAAATTTTTGTTCGGCTTTTTCGCGGATGCTGCACGTGTTCAGGATGACCATGTCCGCATGTTCGACACTCGAGGAGGAGGTGCATCCCTGTTCTTCAAGAATGCCGGTCATGCGCTCGGAGTCGTGCTCATTCATCTGACATCCAAAGGTGATAATATGAAACGATTTCATGGGGTCATTATAATACGCGGGTGAGTGTTACACAAGAGGTATCTGAAAAGAGGGCGGAAACATGATCGTAATCAGGAAATCCAGAATCGCACAGCCTCTCCCCTTTTGACGGACAGGGCGGTCCTTGCGTTCTGCTTGAACATGAATATTTCAAGCACACCTGAGCTGTTGATGATCGCGCCGGGCACCCCCGGAGCGGCCTCTGCGTAATATTTTTTCAGGCCCTTGATCTCTTTGCCGGAGAAACCGACAGATACGGAACCCAGGTCCACTCCTTCCGGAATAAAGGACTTGATGTCCTCATATGTAATATTAGTAATGATATTGCCGTATCGGTCGATGTGAACAATATGGCCTTCAATCCCGTCCGGCAATGTCTTTGGTACAGGGATGTTCAACTTCACGAAGTCCGTTATTTCATCACCGAAATTCCCCGAAGCGATCCCTTTTGTCAGCCAGCCTGCTACCGGGGCAAAGACGTCCCTTCCGTGAAAGGTAGGCCCCGGTTTTGGTGAAAAATAGTGGGCGGAGGTGATGTGATGCACCCTGATGCGTTCCGCTTCCTGATACACAAGGGTAAACAGACCGTTATCGGGTCCGACGAAGTAGTAACTTTCTGTCACGACAATAATCGGTCTTCTGCCGCTGCCGACACCGGGATCAACAACCGCCAGATGCACCGTCCCTTTTGGAAAGTAACTATAACCGGACCTCAGTGTGTATGCAGCCTCCCAGATATCCTGAGGGCTGATCTCGTTGGATATATCTACGATATTCGCCTGAGGGTTGATCTTAAGAATGACTCCCTTCACGCTTGCCGCAAAGGCATCTTTTCCGCCGTAATCTGTTGTTAGTGTTATAATGGCGGACATTTATCCTCCGGTTAAATGCATAATGGTGTCTATCGATTGAGAATGAATATATCAGGCTGAATTTGCTTTGTCAATCCAAAGATATGATCATGGACATCAGTACTGTTGCATAGAGTGTTAGCGTATAATTTCGTCAAGCAAGTCGTCGAATGTGCGGGAGCCATAGGGTATGATCCCCATGATCCGTATATTGGACATCTTTTCTATCGCTGCCGGACTTGTCTTTTCAGCGGAACCTGTTTTCTGTTCCAAAGCATAATTGATCACAATACCCGCAATGTCTATCTTATGCCCCTTGAGCGCTGCAATGGTGAGCATGGTGTGGTTGATCGTACCAAGGCCCGGTCGTGCAACGATCAAGACGGGAAGACCTATTTTTTTTGCAAGATCAAGATAGGTATATTTCCCGGACAACGGCACCATGATGCCTCCGGCCCCTTCTACGATCATGAATTCATGCCTTTTGGAGAGTGTTTGAAAGGCAGCGATTATCCTCGCAGGATCGATCGTTCTGCCCTCGAGTTCACCGGCAACTGCCGGGGCAAGAGGCCGTCTGAACATATAGGGTGTTACGAGTGAAACCGGGTCGTTTACACCCGCCGCTTTTATCAACCGCAGAGCATCCCTGGGCATCAACAGGCCTTCTCGCATTTTGCAACCGGTTTCCGCGGGTTTCATCACTCCCACGTCCACACCCTGGTACTTGAGGGCCTTTGCTATTCCCGCTGACACATAAGTCTTTCCAACGCCGGTGTCGGTTCCGGTAATAAATAATCCTGATGCCATCCTTTTCATTAAACTATCCTGCTGTCCAAATTGAACACCTGTCCCGACACATTGTTCATCAGGGAAAGATGATAGATAAAGTTCGCTACTTCGCGTGGATCAGATGCTTTGCCGAGGGAATTCCCTTTCAAAATACGATCATGAACAACATCCGATATGGTGCTGCCCATATCTGTTGGCAAATAGCCAGGCAGTACGACGTTGACCTTTACATTAAATGAACCAAGCTCCATTGCCGATGCTTTTGTCAATCCTATGAGGCCTGCCTTTGCCGATGAATAGTTCGCCTGCCCTTGCCTTCCCTGCAAGCCGACAATGGATGAAATGTTGATAATATGACCGTTGCGTTTTTTGGTCATATGGTGAGCCGCAGCCTGAATGCAGTGGAATGGTCCACTGAGATTGGTATCGACCACGTCGTCCCAGTCTTCCTCAGTCATGCGAAGCGTTATCCCATCTTTGGTCAGAGCGGCGTTGTTGATCAAAACGTCGACAGCACCCCAGCGTTCAACTGTATCCATGGTCATTGCGTTAACTTCGACCGGATCTTTAACATCAGCCCTGTAGGTTGCTGATTCTCCGCCATTCCGGGATATTTCATCTGCCACAGACTTCGCAGTGCGTTCATTAGATAAAAAGTTCACGACTACCCGCTCACCTGCCCTCCCGAAACAGAGAGCGATCTCCCTGCCGAGTCCACGAGAAGCGCCAGTGACGATGACCACCCGTTTACGGGTCATTTAAAGATACCCTTCCTTCTTAAGTTTTCTGAAAATACCGAGCGCTGAATCAATATCGCCCTCCGTATGAGCAGCCGTAATGGTCGTCCTTATTCGCGCGGCATTAATCGGAACCGTGGGAGGACGGATCGCAGAGGCGTAAATGCCGCATTCGAACAATCTCTCTGCTGCCTGAAGCGCTCGTCCGGAGTCACCGATGACAATGGGAATGATAGGCGTTTCGGAATTTCCGGTGCTGATCCCGATCGATTTGAGTCCATTGACGAACCGGCTGCGATTTTTCCAAAGCCTGTCCCTGCGCCCCGGTTCTTGTTCGACAACAGCGATAGCGGCGAGAGACGCCGCGCACACCGATGGCGGCAACGCAGTGCTATAGATATAACTTCTTGCATTGTTGATAAGCATGTTGATAAGGTTATTGCTCCCCGCAGCATAGGCCCCGAACGAACCAAACGCCTTACCAAGAGTTCCCATCTGAATAGGTACGCGGCCGGAGAGCCCTAAATGCTCGACCGTCCCTCTCCCGGTTTTTCCGAGTACCCCGGTGCCATGGGCATCATCAACCATGAGTATCGCATCGTATTTCTCGGAAAGGGACACAAGGTCCCGGAGCGGCGCGATATCACCGTCCATGCTGAAAACACCATCAGTAACGATCAGTTTTCGTCTGGCTTTCATGTATTTCTGTAAAAGGGCCTCTACCTGCCCAACATCCTTATGACGGTATACCATTACCTCCGCCTTGCTCAAACGGCAGCCGTCGATGATGCTCGCGTGGTTCAGGCTGTCGCTCAGGATCACATCTCCGGTACCCGCGATTGAAGGTATGATACCGATATTAGCCGCATATCCCGAGTTAAACACAATTGCCGCCTCCGTACCCTTGAAGCGGGCAATGCTGTCCTCAAGAGCCTGATGCAGCGGGCTCGTTCCCGAAATAAGTCTCGACGCTCCTGCTCCGAAACCGTAGCGGTCCATCGCCTGCCCGGCAGCCTGACGCAATGAAGGATGATTTGCAAGGCCAAGATAATCGTTCGAGCACAGAAGCAGCATGTCCCTGCCTTTTACGGTGACGCGGGGGCCGTCATACGCTTCAACGACCGTGAGACTCCGGAGAAGATGCCGCTCTTCTAATTGTGACAGCTCTTGTTCAAACATAGGTGGCCATCGTACTGCAATGGATGGATTTGTTATTCGAGTGATTCGTCAATTTGCAAAGTATCGTTCTGGTTCCAGCGAATGTCTGCATTTTCCGCTATCGACGATCAACACCGGTTCTAATTGCAGATAGTGGATGAATGCGTTCATATCGAGGGTGTTCCGGTCGACAAAGAATACCCTGCCGCCTCGCGGATCGTCCTGTAATTTCAAAATCGGGAAACGAACGTAGCCAATGCTCGGAGAAGCTACGTATCCCGCGGTATAGTCAGGCTCATCGGACCAGCACAGCTCGGCGACCATACCGGGCGCGTGAGAGACCTTGGTGGCGAGGGCCAGGGCCTCATGTGTGCGAAAATGCTTAAGTCCTGTTGCTGCAAGTTTTCCCATTATCGTATCAAGCGCTTCATCGGTCCAGTCGAATCTTGATACCCGAATACCCCGCTCGTGGTCAGGTTCAAGCCGTGTTCCCTCTTGCGAATCAATTATCATGGCGCCGCGAATGTTACGGCCATCAGGTGTTGCGCCGTTACTGAGAAGATCGATCGCGGCAACGGCAGACTGTTCCGAAATTCCTAATGAGCGAAGTATCCTGGATGCTGCTGAACGACCCGTGGTCATGTCGGGCGCATTCACCGTCACGACATCGAGCGCAGTCAGCATCCTGATCGGAACATTTCCAAGATCTTCTATGGTTATCACGATCTTATCAGGAGAGACCTTCTTACACCGGGCACGTGTAACGAGCGCCTGTAACGCAGCATCCAAGTTATTCGGAGAAATGATCCTCTCGGCGCCGGAGACATGGCGGTTCCCGGCTGATGCCCGCATGCGGATGCTGTAGAGAAGGTCCTTGTCCATATGATCAGTAGTTGAGACCAAGATCCCGAACCATCTTGAGATCTTCTTCCGGGTCCAGTCCAGAGGTCGTGAGATAATTGCCGATCATGAAACCATCGGCTCCCGCAGCGAAAATGAGGGGATGAAGCCGGCCAAGCGCTGTTCCCCTACCCGCACAAACGCGTATTTCCTTGCGGGGCATGATCAGACGGAACAGTGCAAGTGAATGGAGCGCCTCAAGAGGAGTAATGGCCACCACGTTCTCGAGCGGAGTGCCCATAATAGGCATCAGGAAGTTGATGGGCACCGAATCAACATCGATCTCACGCAGGGTAAAGGCCATCCTGATTCGGTCCTCTATTGTCTCTCCCATGCCGAGGATGCCGCCGCTGCATGCGGAAAGCCCCACCGATCGGGCATTTCTCAGTACTTCAAGTCTCTCTTCGAAGGTGTGGGTGGTACAGATTCGCGGGAAGTATTCTTTTGAGGTCTCGATATTATGGTGATAGCGCTTAAGCCCTGCATCTTTCAGGCAGGAGAGCTGGTCTTTCGTGAGTGTCCCAAGGGTGGCGCAGGGAGAAAGACCCGTTTCGCAGACCCTCCGGATCCCCTCCGCGATGTTTTCAAGATCGTCGCGCGATTCTATGCCGCGACCGCTCGTGACGATGCAAAATCTCTTGGCACCATTTTTTCTGGCACTCTCTGCCGTACTAGCCATCTGATCGACAGAGATGAGAGGATAGACTTTGGCAGCGGTGTGATGATGGACCGATTGAGCGCAATAGGAGCAGTCTTCACTGCATGCCCCTGACTTGGCGTTGACAATTGAGCAGATATCCACTGTTTCTCCACGGAAATGTCCGCGCACCCTTCCCGCTGCTGCGAACAAGTCCCACAGATCGGCGCCTTTGGCCTGCGATAGCTCAGAGACCGTTTCATGATCAATAGCAGTGCCGCTCAAAACACCTTCAAGGGCGTGTGAGATAAGGTGTTTCATTGAAATTGGCATAGCTTATCTTTACCCTATCTAATGAGGTTTGTCAACCAGTAATAGATAATCAGGTTAACAATGAACAAGGGCATTCTGTCGGGAATTCAGGGGATTATAACAAGGCGTGAGTTTCTGTCAGGCAGGGTTATATCAGGTCGGCGACTATGGTACTCACTTGTTGTTCCATCATTGATTTGATACTCTCCAGGGAATCAGGATCGCTTGCCTCAAATCGCATGACCAGAACAGGCTGCGTGTTTGAGGCGCGGATGAGTCCCCAACCCTTTTCGAATATTGCACGCACGCCGTCCACGGTTATTACCTCCCGGGGTCTTTGCGAGAGACCGCGTCCGGAGAGAAAAACTTCTTTTGCCTTCTCTACAACCTTAAATTTGATCGTATCAGGACAATCAAAACGGATCTCGGGGGTGTTAAATGTTCTGGGCAGATCGGCAAGCAACATGCTGAGCGATGCATTGTTACCCTGCGAGGATTTGAGGTTCTTGAGTATTTCCACGATACGACAGGCGGCATAGATGGCATCGTCATAACCGAAATATCTATCCGCAAAGAAAAGATGCCCGCTCATCTCGCCTGCCATGGCAGCGTGAAGTTCTTTCATCTTTGCCTTGATCAACGAATGACCTGTCTTCCACATGACCGCATTGCCGCCATGCGCGCGAATGTCATCGTACATGATTTGCGAGCATTTGACCTCTGACACGAACGTGGCGCCTGGCATTGCGCGCAAAATGTCGCGAGAGAAGATGACCATAAGCTGGTCACCCCAAAGGATATTCCCTTTCTCATCTACGACGCCGATCCGGTCCGAATCGCCGTCAAATGCAATCCCCGCATCGGCCTTCTCTTTTCTGACAGTATCGATCAATGCGCTCAGGTTTCCCGGGATCGTAGGATCAGGATGATGATTGGGGAACCTGCCGTCAGGTTCGGAAAAGAGCTCGATCACGTCACAGTCCATGCTGCGAATGATCTCTGGTGCTGCCAAGCCCGCGGTACCATTCCCTGAATCGAGAACTACTTTGAGCCTGTTCCGATGACTCGTATTGAACTGCTTTTTGAGGAAGTCGATATAATCCGGGAGAATGGGCAAATGAGTGACAGTTCCTCTCTTGTCTATTTCGCTACTAATCTTCTCCCCTGAACCCTGACCCCTGAACCCTGACTCCTGTTTATCCGCTTCTTCCATGATCATTCGAATTTTCTGGATCTCTTCACCATAGATGGTTTCCTTACCCACGCAGAGCTTGAACCCATTGAACTCCGATGGATTGTGACTCCCCGTTATCATCACTCCCGCGCCGGTCTTCAGGTGATGGAGTGAAAAGTATAGCGCCGGTGTCGGGCAGAGACCAAGTATCGTAATATCCACACCGGCTATGGTGAGGCCTCGTACCATATCATCGCAGAGCCGTGGAGAACTGATACGAGCATCGTAACCCACGGTCACAGTGTTGATCCCCTTGGCCAGTATATAGGAGACAAAGGCGTTTCCCAGCGCTTCAATCACAGGCGAGGTAAGGTCTCGTTCCGCGATACCGCGGATATCATATTCTCGGAATATCTCTTTATTTACCATTACTTATGGGGACCCTTTACGAGATATTTATTTACTGCCTAAGATCGTCGGGAGGGATTTCTTATTGTTGCTGTCATGCCTCTTGTAATCATCCTCAAAACGGACGATATCGTCTTCCTCAAGATACTCGCCATTTTGCACTTCGATGATCTGAAGCGGGATCTTGCCCGGGTTTTCGAGGCGGTGCTTCGTTGACATGGGGATATACGTGCTTTCGTTCGGGTGAACATCGTAGATTTTTTCGCCATTGGTCACCCGCGCGGTCCCGGAAACCACGACCCAGTGCTCGCTCCGGTGGTTGTGAAGCTGATGGGAAAGCTTTGTTCCGGGGTTGATAACGAGACGCTTGATCTTATAATGGTCGCCTTCTTCCAGGATCGTATATGAACCCCAGGGTCGGTGGACGGTAAGATGGATCAGATGTTCGCCGGTTTTGCGTTTTTTTAGTTCTTCAACTACTTTTTTAACGTCTTGCGCCCGGGCCTTACTGCAAACCAGCGTCGCATCCGGGGTATCCACGACAACGACATCATTCAACCCGATCGTAGCGACCAGTCGTTTTTCAGCATAAATGATGGAATTGTGGCTGTCAATATCGATAACATTGCCGGCAATGACGTTTCCCGACGCATCGCGCTCCGAAACATCGTCCAGCGCTGTCCAGCTTCCCACGTCCGACCAGCCAATATCCGCGGGAATGACAGCCGCCCGGTCGGTCTTTTCCATGACGGCATAATCGATCGAAATGGATTCAAGCCTTTTAAAAACCTGTCTGATCACTTCAGTTTCTTTGTCCGTGCCAATGTTCTTCTGGATCTCCATCAAGCCCTTATAGAGTGCCGGCGCATGCTTCTCGATCTCACGAAGGAGCGCACTTGTCTTCCAGATGAAGATCCCGCTGTTCCAGTAATACTTTCCCTGTTTGAGGTATTCCCTGGCAGTCTCGATGTCCGGCTTCTCTACGAATGCCTCCACCTTACATACGCCGCTCTGGTCATTTATCGCCGCGCAGGGTTTACCGGTCTTGATGTACCCGTATCCTGTCTCCGGCCGGTCCGGTTTAATCCCGAGAGTTACCAGGTAATTATCAACAGCAGCACTGCCCGCCTGATGAAGCAACCTCAGAAATTCATCCGCCTTGCGAATGGAATGATCAGCGGAGAACACTACCATAATCCCATCAGGGTCTATTCTGTTCAGATGGAGCGCAGCAAGTCCCAATGCAGGAGCGGTGTTCTTTGCCTCAGGCTCGAGGATGAAGCTCATGTCCCAGTTTTCTCCGAACTTTGCGGAAAGCTGCGTGTTGATAGCGTCCGCTAAACTATGATTCGTAACGACAAAGATATCCTCTCGCTTGATTAACGGCAAAATACGTTTCACCGTCTCCTGGATGAGCGTATCCTCAGCGCCGATCTTGAGCAGTTGTTTCGGCATTTTCTCCCGGGAAAGCGGCCAGAACCGCGTGCCCGAACCGCCAGCCATGATGACTGCAAACATATGATGGTTCTTGCCCTTCATGACGACTCCCTTTTACGATCTAAACATTTTTGTGAAAACCTGCATTCATCATACTACATTGATTGATACGCTTATGTGACAACAGGATGGTAAATACAGATCGAGGCGTCATCGCTATATGCTGTCAAACGCAAGTACTACTCGCATGATTAAAATAGCAGGGTCATCATCATAATTTTATGATTCCCGCCTTATCTCAATTCCGTTCGGAATGAAGACACAATCACTTACTTTATGGGACAGCATCTCGTCGACAAAAACCTTAAATTCCTGCCTGAATCTTTCCCTGCTGAACTTTTTTACATGGTCTCTCATACCCCGCAGGGTATATTGCTCTTGATTTCTTTCAAATCGCGTCACTGCATCCTGAATGCTTTGCACCGTTTGCTCATAGAAGAAGATTCCGGTTTTGCCGTCAAGCACAGTTTCCAATGAGCCCCCTTTCCCATAAGCAATGATGGGTGTGCCGCACGATTGAGCCTCGACCGTTACAATACCAAAATCCTCTTCAGCAGCATAGACAAAGGCCTTTGCTTTTTGCATGTATTCTTTCAAGACATCCGTCGGTTGATAGCCAAGCAACTCGATGTTCTTCCCGGCCTTCAATCGGATCTTCTCAAAATCGGGGCCGTCGCCGATAACAACAAGTCTTTTGTCGGTCATTTTTGAAAAAGCCTCAACAATGAGACCGATTTTTTTATAGGGGACCATGCGTGATGCCGTCATGTAAAAAGAATCCTTTG
>JBARBN010000102.1:0-14419 GCA_049793155.1 Nitrospirota bacterium | reverse complement strand
ACTGTGCATGGTGTTGGCCGGCCTGCTGTACTCCGGATCACTGGCGGCGCTTGAAAACGACGGGCCGAGGATCGAGATCAAAGAGATGCGGCACGATTTCGGAAAGGTCGTCCAGGGGGCACCGGCTGAATATGTGTTCGAGATCAGGAATGTGGGCAATGCGCAACTGGTCATAGAAAAGGTTCAGCCTTCCTGAGGCTGTGCGGCGGCGGTGATCAGTTCCGATCACCTGGATCCGGGGGCCATTGGACGCGTGAAGGCGACGGTTGCAACGGCAAACATCAACGGGCCTGTTTCGAAACACATCAGCATTTATTCCAACGACCGCGTCACGCCCGTGCTTTCGGTGGAAGTGAACCTGGATGTGGTGCCAAAGGAGATGATGCCGAAGTAGCAGGATATCGTTCGCGGGCCTGCTCGCGCTCAAGGGGGGCTGGCCTCACTATTTTCTTGACAATTTTCAGCGGCATATGCTACTGTCAGAGGGTTTTGAACGGGAATTATCATGAAGAGAGGCACGTACGATTTTGAAACAGCACAGACACCCGCAATATCCCAGCGACATGCCAACCCCTGGCATAGGTCCCGTCCCGGCGGGGCACTAATTTTCGTTGTCATAATCATCAGCTAACGATATAGCGTTATTGTACGACAGAGAAACTGACGGACGTATTGTCTAAATTTTTTGGAGGGTATACCTATGCAGAAGAAATATCTTTTAGCCCCCGGCCCGACCCCGGTTCCCCCCGAGGCGCTCCTGGCCATGGCTATGCCGATCATCCACCACCGCGCGCCGGATTTTCTCCCGATCCTCGAATCCGCGAAGAAAGGCCTGCAGTGGCTCTATCAGACCCGGAACGATGTACTGATCCTGTGCTCCACCGGCACCGGCGGGATGGAGGGTTCGGTGACGAACTTCCTGAGCCCGGGCGACGACGTGCTGGTGATCAACGGCGGCAAGTTCGGCGAACGCTGGACCAAGATCTGCCAGGCCTATGGCATGAAGGTCGAGGAACTCATCGTGGAGTGGGGCTATGCGGTAAAGGCCGAGCAGGTCGAGGCCGCGCTCAGGAAGAATCCCCGGATCAGGGCCGTGTTCGTCCAGGCCAACGAGACGTCAACGGGGGTGTACCACGACGTAAAGTCCGTTGCCGCGGTGGTCAAGAAAACCGATGCGCTCATGGTCGTTGATGCGATCTCGGCACTCGTGGCGCACGATATCAAGGCCGACGAGTGGGGCATCGATGTGATGATCGGCGGCTCCCAGAAGGGCGTGATGCTGCCCCCGGGACTCGCGTTCGTGTCCGTGAGCGACAAGGCATGGAAGATGGCCGAGACGGCAAAGACCCCGAAGTTCTATTTCAACTTCAGGAAAGAGCGCGAGAACCTGGCCAAGAACCAGACGAACTTCACCTCGGCAGTGACGCTTATCATCGGTCTTAACTCCTGCATCAAGCTGCTTCAGGCAGAGGGGCTCGAGAACGCGTTCGCGCGCCATGCCAGGCTTGCCAAGGCCACCCGTGCGGCCGTGGCCGCGCTCGGCCTCAAGATCTTCCCCAAGGAAAGCCCGAGCAATGCGCTGACGGCAATCGAGGCGCCGGCAGGAGTGGATGGCCAGGCGATCTACAAGAACCTCCGGGAGAAGTACGGCATCACCGGCGCGGGCGGCCAGGACAAGCTGAAGGGCAAGATCTTCCGCATCGCGCATCTGGGCTATGCCGACACCTTCGACGTCATCACTGCCGTGGCAGGCATCGAGATGGTGCTGAAAGACCTGGGCCATCCGGTGAAACTCGGCACGGGCGTCGGCGCGGCGCAGGAAATTTTGCTGAAGTAATATAGCGGCAAATGCTAAATCCGAATATCTAAGCGCTAAACAAATTCAAAACGTTTGAGAATTTGATCTTAGACATTGTTTAGGATTTCGGATTTCGATATTTGTATTTATTGCAGTATTTAGGAGGTTTGATGAAGGTTCTGATCAGCGACAACCTCTCCCCCATCGGGGTGGAGATCTTAAAAAAGGCCGGGCTTGAAGTGGACGCCCGGAACAAGACCTCGGTCGAGGAGATCGAAAAGATCATCGGCGACTACGACGCGCTCATCATCCGCTCGGCCACCAGGGTCACCGCAGGGCTGCTTGAGAAGGCAACGAAGCTCAAGGTCGTGGGCCGTGCGGGCAGCGGTCTGGACAACGTGGAGATCCCGGCAGCCACCAAGAAAGGTGTGGTCGTGATGAACACGCCGGGCGGCAACACGGTCACCACCGCGGAGCACACCATCGGCATGATCTTCGCCTTGGCCCGGATGATCCCCCAGTCCTACGCCTCGCTGAAGGCAGGCAAGTGGGAGAAGAAGAAGTTCGAGGGAGTGGAGCTTTACGCCAAGACCCTGGGTATCATCGGGATGGGCGCCATCGGCGGCGTGGTCGCGAACCGGGCGCTCGGTCTCGGCATGAAGGTGCTGGCTTTCGACCCGTTCATCTCCGCGGAAAAGGCAAAGAGCCTCGGGCTCGAGCTCGTTGACCTGCCGACGCTCTACAAGCGGTCGGATTTTATAACGGTCCACACGCCGAAGACCAAAGAGACGGCGAACCTGATCAACAGGGACACGATCGGCAAGATGAAGGACGGCGTGCGCATCATCAACTGCGCCAGGGGCGGGATCGTGAACGAGAAGGACCTCTACGAGGCATTGAAGAGCGGCAAGGTCGGCGGGGCGGCATTCGACGTGTTCGAAAAAGAGCCGCCGGAGAACCATCCGCTCCTCACCCTTGACAATTTTATCGCCACGCCGCACCTCGGCGCCTCGACCCACGAGGCCCAGGAGAACGTTGCCGTTGCCGTTGCCGAGCAGGTCGTGGACTACCTCATCGCCGGGACGGTGCGGAACGCCGTGAACGTGCCGTCGGTGCCCGCGGACCAGCTCCCGATGCTCTCACCCTACATTAACCTTGCCGAGCGCATGGGCCTCTTCCAGGCGCAGCTCTGCGAGGGCGGCCTCACGCAAGTGACGGTGGAGTACAGCGGCGAAGTATCGAACCTGAAACTTGAGCCGATCACGCTTGCGGCGCTCAAAGGCCTGCTCACGCCGAGCCTCAACGAGACCGTGAACTATGTGAATGCGCCGCTCATTGCGAAGGACCGCGGCATCGAGATCAAGGTGTCCCGGTCTACCGACACCACCGAGTATACGAGCCTCATCACGATGCGGGTCAGGGCGGGCGGCACGGACCTGTCCATCGCAGGGACGTTGAACAGCAAAAAAGAGCCGCGCATCATCCAGGTGGACAACTTCCCCATGGAGACCGTGCCCGAGGGCGACATGCTCGTTCTCATGAACAACGACAAACCGGGCGTTATCGGAGGCATCGGGACGCTGCTCGGCCAGAACGGCATCAATATCGCGCGCATGCAGTTCGGCCGCGAGAGGCAGGGCGGGATGGCGATGTCGATCGTGAGCATCGACAGCTTCGTGACCGATGAGATCATGGTGAAGATCAGGCAGATGGCGAACGTTCTGTCGGCGAAGCAGATTCGGATATAGCAGATCTGACCGATCAGTCCGATCCGTCGGATTAATGCGGAATGCGGATTTTCCAAAGGAGAAGCAATGCCAGTTTTAATCGTTGTCGGCGCCCAGTGGGGCGATGAAGGCAAGGGAAAGATCATTGATCTCCTGACCGAGCACGCGGACATCGTCGCACGCTATCAGGGCGGACACAATGCGGGACACACCGTGGTGGTCGGGAAGGAAGAGTTCATCCTGCACCTGATCCCTTCAGGGATCCTGCACCGGGGCAAAAAATGCATTATCGGAAACGGTGTGGTCATCGATCCTGCTGCGCTTCTCGAAGAGATGGACGGCCTGAAAAAGCGAGGCATCTCGTTCGATGCAAATCTGCTGATCAGCAAGAACGCCCATTTGATCATGCCATACCACAGGGCGCTCGATGTCGCGAGCGAGAAGCTCAAGGGGAATAAAAAGATAGGCACCACGGGCCGCGGGATCGGTCCCGCGTATGCGGACAAGATAAATCGCAAGGGCATCAGAATGGCGGACCTTCTCGATCCGAAGATCTTTCACGAGAAGCTTGCGGCCAATGCGAGCGAGGCGAACTTTCTGCTTGATCGTTTTTACAACGCCCCGCCGGTATACCAGGACCAGATATATGAAGTGTACATGGGATATGCAAAGAGACTGAAAAAATATATTGCCGACACCACGCTGGTCCTGAACCAGGCCGTCAGCAGGAACAAAAAGGTCCTTGCCGAAGGCGCGCAGGGAACCCACCTCGACGTGGACCACGGGACCTATCCCTTTGTGACCTCATCGAGCCCCACGGCGGGCGGCGCCTGCACCGGTCTCGGCATCGGACCAAATACGATCACCGAGGTGATCGGTATTGTGAAGGCCTATACGACCCGCGTGGGCAGCGGACCATTCCCCACGGAGCAGGAGAACGAGTTGGGCGAACTGCTCCGCGCCCGCGGTAAGGAGTATGGCGCCACCACGGGCAGGGCGAGGCGGTGCGGCTGGGCGGATACGCTCATCATCCGCCATGCCGTGCGCGTGAACGGCATGACGGGTGCAGCCATTACCAAGCTCGACGTGCTCGATACGCTCGACGAGATCAAGATCTGCGTGGGCTACCGGTACCGGGGAAAAATCTACGATGAGATGCCGTCCGAGCTCGTGGTGCTCGAAAAAGGCGAGCCGCAGTATATCACCATGCCGGGTTGGCGCCAGACCACCGTCGGCGTCACAAGATACGAAGACCTGCCCAAGAGGGCCCGTGCGTACGTGGAGAAGCTCTGCAAGCTCAGCGGGGTCAAACCGACAATCATCTCGACCGGTGCGCGCAGGGATGAGACGATCATTCTGGAAAAACCGTTCAAGAAGACGATGGCAAAGAGATAAGCAGCAGATTTACGAGCAGCATATAATACAAAATTCAGCCACGAAGGCGCCAAGACCCAAAGAACACAAATAATTAAGGAATTAATGAATCAACAATCCGCATGAATTTCTTCGCGTCGGAGCCTGCCCTCGAACGGTTCTGTCGGGGGTGTCTCAGTGTGGCCCTCTTCTTGGCCATTGTGGCATATTTGGTTCCGACTTGTCCGGTTTCGGTGATCTGGGATTCCCCGGAGGCCGTAAATGTTGTTGACAACAACGACGGTTCTTTGTTATGATACGCAGCTTTAAAGAATACCGCGAGAGCGGGCCGGTAGCTCAGTTGGTAGAGCACCGCCCTTTTAAGGCGGGTGTCCTGGGTTCGAGTCCCAGCCGGCTCACCAGTTACCATGGTATTTGAATTTTAAAGTGAAAGGTACTTCTGTCTGAAAATTTTTAATTTTAAATTTCCAATTTCCAATTTTCAATAACGCATCAATATGCGTCCCCATCGTCTAGCCTGGCCCCGGACACCGCCCTTTCACGGCGATAACAGGGGTTCGAATCCCCTTGGGGACGCCATCAAAGCACAGAGTTACGGCGCAAGCTGTAGCTCGTTTTTTTTCTTTTGACTCTAAATAAAACACCCGCGAATTCCCGCGACACAAGGAAAATACCCTCCACGAGTAATGCAGTAGATAATCTTTCATTTCACGCCGTTTTGTGATATTGTCATAATGTTTGGTGCATGGGCAATCACGACTTCCTGCATCTGTTGTGGAGTCGCCACAATGATGCCTGATATTTCAAACCTGACCGGAGAGGTCAGCAAAAAATAAGGAGGAACCTATGAAACTGCGTACAGTAATCGGTCTGGCAGCGGCAAGTGTGGTACTCATCACGAACATATCCCTGGCCCGGGCAGAGGGACTGAAGCCTTTCATCCTCGGCTCGGAACCCCAGAAGACCGACCCGGCCCAGGTGGTTGCTGATGTCAAGACGGCCTTGCAGGCGCAGGGGTTCGAAGTGGTAGGCGCCTACTCACCCTATCCAAGTGCCACCGTGGTCATCGTGACCAGCGACGCATTGAAGACCAACGCGTCAAAAAGCGATTTCGGCGGATATGGAGCTGTTGAGCGCGTGGCAGTCACCAAGGTAAAGGACAAGATCCAGGTATCATATACCAATCCTACTTATTGGGCGGCGGCCTTTCGGTTGACGGGTAACCTGGAAGACGTGAAGGCGAAGCTGGAGGCGGCCCTGGGCAGGCAGAAGGAATTCGGTTCCGAGAAGGGGCTCACGGAAAAACAGCTGAGAAAATATAACTACATGATGGGCATGGCCAAATTCGACACGCTTGGCGATCATGAGCTTGCCAAATTCAAGACCCACCAGGAGGCGGTGAACGCCGTCGAAGCGGGCCTCGCCGCGGGCAAGGCGGGGGTGACCAAGGTGTACCGCGTTGACATACCGGGCAAGGAGGAGACGGTCTTCGGCGTTGCGATGACCAAGGGAAAAGGCGCGGACAAATATATCATGGACTATATCGATTTCGGCGATATCAAGTCGACGGCCCATCTTCCTTATGAGATACTGGTGTCGGGGAACACCGTATATCATCTCTTCGCCAAGTTTCGCATCGCGATCAGTTTCCCCGACCTCAGCATGATGGGCAGCAACAGCTTCATGTCGATCATGAGCGCACCGGGAGCGATCAAGGACGCTCTGACGGAAGTTGTGTCCGGTGACAAGGAGAAGAAGTAGCGGTTTCGACTTGCTCCTCGAGCGGCGGCACCTGTTCATCGGGTAGCTGCCGCTCTTATTTTTTTTCACATGCATTGCCGGGGCGTCCCTGAACAATACCATGAAACTGAAGCCTCCGGAGCTCACCTCATCCTGAAAGGACCTGGTCCTGGAGTTCTCCTCATGACAAAAAAATGGAGCGTCCTCTTTTGCGATCCCTTCATGAAAGCCTGCCCGGTATCGGATTTTCTCGATTCGTGCAGTTCCGAGCATCAGGTGAAGGTGCTCCATTTCCTCGAGCTGCTGGAGGAGATGGGTCCCACGCTGCCCAGACCCTATGCGGACCTCCTTGAGGACGGTATTCACGAACTGAGGGTCAGTCTCTCCGGCAACCATATGCGCTTACTCTATTTTTTCTGCTTCGAGACCTATATCGTCGTGTACCGCGCGCTCCGGAAGAATTCGAGCAAGGTCCCCGAAGCATACATCCGGGAAACACGCAAATACCGCGAGAAATTCCTGCATCGCGTTGGCCGCGGCGACCTGGAGAAATACAGATCATGAAGAGCTTCAGGGGCTATCTCAGGGACAAGTGCGCTGACCCCGAGTTCCTTAAACAGTACGAGGAGCAATGCAATATCTGCCCGACGACGGCGAAGATCTTCGCAGCGATCGCAGAGCAGGGGCTTTCGAGCGATGCAGTGGCGGTGAAAGCAGGTGTCGATCCGGATCATCTGGCGCTTCTGGAATCCGCAGACCGATGCTCGTTCGACGAGGTCAAAAAGCTTTGTGCCGCACTCGGCGTTCCGATACCCGACGTATGCAAGAAGGACGCACCATCGTAAACCTTTTCGGAACCGGCAGGGGAAGAAACAGGCAACGGTGTCACTGCAGGCCGGGCGGTCGTGGAACTACGATCGGTGCGGCATTGCTATGCGCGGCTCTCGCGTCAGAGCTGCCCAGCACATGGGAAAGGTAGGATCAAAAATGAGGGGAGAGAAATGAAGGAGCTGAGGATTGCGCGGGTTTTTTTATTGGTCATCATCTGTTTGGCAGGGATGTCAGCCGCGGACCTGTCCGCCGGGCAGATACCCCATACCCCATCCAAGACCGACAAATGTCCTGTCTGCGGAATGTTCACGGCGAAGTATCCCAATTGGTCATCGCAGATCATATTCAAGGACGGTTCGTACGCGACCTTCGACGGTACCAAGGACATGATGAAGTATCTCTTCGACATGAAGAAATACAACTCGTCTCAGGATGCCTCGAGTATCGATTCGATATTCGTGAAAGACTACTATTCTCTTGATGTGATCGATGCGAGAAAGGCCTTTTTTGTGGAGGGGAGCACGGTGAACGGCCCGATGGGCCGGGAACTTGTCCCGTTCAAGAGCAGGCCGGATGCGCTCGGATTTATGAACGATCACCGGGGCAAGCGCATGCTCACCTTCCCGGAGCTTGACCGCGATCTGATCAAAGGGCTTGACTGACGGGTGAGCTCAGGGAATCTTTCATGGCTGCAGCTCATGAACAGGCGGAAGATATGAGAAAATCATCCCAGGTTATTGTCATCATCGGGGTCCAGTCGCTGATCGCGGTCTCGCTTCTCTTCATTTCAGGTTCATGGGTGAAGCAGGACAGGCCGCGACACGAGAGAAACGGCACCATGGTGAAGCAACTGGAGCTCACCGATCTCTGCCTGTTCACCGAGGCCCGATACACGCGGCATGTCAGCCAGGCGGACCTGTTCTCGCCGTTTCAGGACCATCCACTGTCGCTGGAACATTTTCCCTCAGGTTCTTTCGTCGGGCCCCCCCTCGCGCTGAGGGACAATTTGGCGGGACGAAACATGATGACCAAAGATGCCAGGGGGCTCCTGCCATGAAAGGGCTGATCGAGAAGCACCGCAGCATCCTCGACTTCGCCCTCTCTTCGCTGCTCAGAAGAAAGGCGAAGGTCTTCGCCCTGGTGACGCTCTATACGCTTATCATCTTCATTCTCGGTTCTGTCCTGCTGTATGCCAGCGCTATCAGAAGAGAGGCCGGCCTTGTGCTTCATAATTCGCCCGACATCGTGGTGCAGCGTCTGATCGCCGGCAGGCACGACCTGATCTCCCAAAAGTATGTTTCCGTTCTGTCGAAGATCCGGGGTGTGGCCAGTTCACGGCTCCGGTTCTGGGGTTATTATTATCATCCGATATCCGGGGCAAATTACACCATCCTGGCCCCGCACGATGATCCGCCGGCCGCAGGTACCGTAGTGATCGGAAACGGGGTTTCCCGAAGCCTGCTCGTCCGGAGCGGCGACATGCTCCCCCTGAGGGCCTCCCGGGGTGATATAATCCTCTTTTCGGTGGCCGGGATCCTGCCGGCCGAATCCGAAATGGTATCGTCAGACCTGATCGTGATGTCCGAACAGGACATCAGAAACCTCTTCGGGTTCCCTGCCGGATATGGCACCGACATTGTTCTCGTCGTGCCGAACGAAAAGGAAAGGGTCACCGTCGCGCAGAAGGCCGCCCAGTTGCTGCCCGACGTGCGGCCCATTCTCAAGGAAGAGATTCTTCGCACCTATGACGCCATTTTCAGCTGGCGCAGCTCGCTGGTCATGATGCTGATCGCCGGGGCGTTCCTTGCGTTCATGATCTTCGCATGGGACAGGTCGTTGGACCTCAGCGCGGAGGAAAAAAGGGAGATCGGGATCCTTAAGGCGATCGGCTGGGAAACATCCGACGTGCTGGTCATGGAGTTCTGGAAGGGCGCGGTCATATCACTTTTCTCCTTTCTCAGCGGGATACTGCTCGCGTACGCCCATGTTTTTTTCTTTTCAGCCGTTCTTTTTGGGCCCATTCTCCGGGGGTGGTCGGTTTTGTATCCCGCTTTCCCCCTCACTCCGTTCATCGACGGAACGGAAATGGCGACTTTGTTCTTTCTCGCCGTGGTCCCGTACTCCGTCGTTGTTATCATTCCCACATGGAGGGCCGCGACGGTGGATCCGGACTCGGTGATGAGGTAGGCATGATACAACTGGACAATATCCGCAAGGTGTTTAACGAGGACACCGCGCATGAGATGACCGCGGTCAACGGGATACATCTGCATATTGCACGCGGAACAATGACCGTTCTGAAAGGACCGAGCGGCTCGGGAAAAACCACCCTCCTCAGCATTATCGGGGGCATGGCCCGGCCGACGGCCGGAAGGATCCTTTTGTCCGGGCGGGAGATCACCAGCTTGCCTGAACGGTTTCTCACCATGATAAGAAGAACGACCTTCGGGTTCATCTTCCAGCATTTCAACCTCATTAAAGGAATATCCGTTCTCGAAAACGTGATGCTTCCCGCCTATCCGTCCGGTGTGGACCGAAGCAGCCTTGTCCAACGGGCCCACAAACTCCTCTCCCTGTTCGGCATCGAAGACAAGGCACAGGCGAAGGTCCAGTGGCTGTCCGGCGGCGAGGCGCAGCGTGCGGCCGTCTGCCGGGCGCTGATCAATGACCCGGCGGTGCTCATCGCGGATGAACCGACCGCGCATCTCGATACCGTCCTGTCCCGCGAGTTCATGGAAAGCATGTCGCTGATCAAGGCCCAGGGCAGGACGGTCGTGATCGCGAGCCATGACCCGATCGTGTATGAGTGGCCGTCCGTCGACTCCGTCGTGGAGATGAGGGACGGGTTGATCGTTCACCCGGAGGCGATGCAATGATCCTGCACCCCGGCATCCTTGCCCTCCTGGTTGCCTCGGGCATCATATGCCTCATCGTCGTTCTCTCCGCTCTTTACGGCGTACGCATCGTGAGATCATGGGACCTTCAGAGCGGCAGCGCCCGGCAGCTTCGCCTTGAACGAAGTACCTATCTTGTTTCCACCTTTCTTTCCCATGCCGCCGGTCTCCAGCTCATTTCGTTCTTCCTGTTCATTTTTGTCGTGGACCGGATCCACATATACTTTACCGGAGCCATGTGCGCCGCCGGGGTTCTGAATGTCAACCCCTATGGTTATCCCGCGCTTGTCCTGAAGCTCGTGAACTTTTTTCTGTTCGGCCTCTGGCTGATCATCAACGCAGTGGATAACCAGGCCCCGGATTACCCCCTGATCAGAAAAAAGTACCTCTTCCTGGTCCTGCTGGCGCCCCTGATCATCGTTGAAACGTACGTGTTCGGAAAGTTCATTGCGGGCCTGAATGTTGAGGTGATCACCTCATGCTGCGGGAGTCTCTTCAGCGTTGAGACAAAAGGCTTCGCCTCGGAGCTTGCCGCGCTGCCCCGCGTCCCCACGGAGATAGCCTTCTTTCTCGGCATGGGTCTCAGCATCGCGTTGGGGCTCGTGGTTGCCCTCCGGGGAAGGGGGAGATATCTCTTTTCCCTTGTTTCAGCAGCGACGTTTCTCTTGTCGATCGCCTCGCTGATATCGGTCATCTCTCCGTATATCTACGAGCTGCCCTCGCATCATTGCCCCTTCGATATTTTGCAGCGCGAGTATGATTATATCGGTTATCCGCTGTACCTGAGCCTTCTCGGTGGAGGTCTCGCGGGCATGGCGGTAGGGGTCATCATGCCGTTCAGAAAAATACCAAGCCTGGAAAAGATCGTGCCGGCGGCGCAGACGAGGCTTGCCTTTGTTTCGGCACTCCTCTATTTGATTTTTCTCCTCATTACCGTTTATTGGATGCTTTTTTCCAATTTCACCTTCAACGGATGATGTCTGAATGAAGGCGCGGGCAAGGCTTGCGGAGGCGGAACGACTCGTTTCTTTTTGACGTTCATGATACTCCTCGCTGCCTGGACCGACTTCCTCCTCTCCCGCGATACACGCTGATTTTCGAACATTGCTTGATATTTCCCTGACAACCATCTATAATGATCGCCATTGAACGTTCAGCGTCCCGTGCCGCACCGGCACATTTTCCCATTAACGGCTTGTCAAGGACCCGCGGCAGATGATGATATCGGATGCATGGAAGAACGTTACGGTCGTTATTTCCGGGGCACTTCTTTCCTTCCGGAAGAACAACGACCTGTCCACCGCATCTTCGCTTGCCTTTTTAACGGCCCTTGCGCTCATCCCCGCGCTCTTCCTGCTCACCTTTCTGCTGGGCGCCGTGATCGGGTCTTCCAGTGAGGCCCTGATCAGGACGCAGGAACTGCTCAATCAGCTGATCCCCGCCTACAGCCAGGATATCCTGCGCGAGGTGCGGTCCATCTCATCACACCGGGGCACTATCGGTCTTTTGAATGCCCTGGTGCTGCTTTGGAGCGTGACGCCGCTCGTGTCTGAAATGAGAGTATCGCTGGGCGCCATCTTCCGGAAAAAAAAGGCACGTCCCTTCCTTTTGGAGATCCTGTTCGACATCGCAATAAGCATTGTTGCCCTGGTAGGACTGACCGCTATTGCAGTGGCCGGCATTGTTTTCAGCCTGGCCGAGAAGAGGAAGGACCTGCACCTGGCCCTGGGCTACCTCGAGGGCGTCACGCCGTTCCTGTTCATCACTGTTGTCGTTTTTCTGCTCTATCTGGTGTTTTCGCATCGCCGCCGCATCGTGCATCTCGTGATCGGCGCCCTTGCGACATCTCTCCTCTGGTTCGCGATGCGGCCCGCCTTTAATCTCTTTCTTCTGTACAACCCCGGTTATGGTTTTGCCTTCGGGTCATTCAAGTCGCTCTTTGTCGTGATCATCTGGATCTATTGTTCTTTCGTCGCGTTCCTCGCGGGCGCAGAGATCGCCGCGAGCCTGGGACGGGATGAAACGGACTTCATCAAGAAACTGATGGAGGGGGCGAAGAACGTTCCTTTACGCATCATCGGTAAATATGTCAAATATTTTGAAAAGGGAAGCGTTATCTTCAGCGAAGGGGAGCGGGGGATGGAAATGTACTCCGTGCTGAAAGGCAGGGTGGCGATCATGAAGGGCGGGAAGGAGCTTGCCGTGATCCCGGAGGGAAGATGCTTCGGCGAGATGTCATATTTTCTGTCAGCGCCCCGGGTAGCCACGGCCGTGGCGCTCGACGATGTGGAGCTGGTCGCGGTCGGCAAGGAGAACATCAACAGGCTGATGAGCGAGTATCCCGAATTCATTATTGAGATGCTGCGGGAAATGGCGGAGCGGTTGCGGGAAACTGATACACTGATCGATTGAGCAATTCGGGACCAGACTTCGGCGCGGGCCATTCGGCAGTGTGCAGGGGCAGCGTCTGATGGTTATTTTATCCGTTGGTGAGGTGAAGTAATGACATTTAACTTTGATTTTCCGGATTATGATTCGGCAAGACGGTCATTCGCGATACCGGTGCCTGAATATTTCAACTTCGGCTTCGACGTGATCGACAAGCATGCCGAGGAGGCGGGGAAACGCGCCCTGGTCTGGACCGACGCAACGGGCGGTGTGGCGAAAGTGTATACCTTCAGTGACATCTCTCGTCTCTCGAACCAGGCAGCGAACGCGCTCAGGAGCATCGGTGTCAAGAAAGGGGACCGGGTCTTTATCATGCTCGGCAGGGTGCCGGAATGGTATTGCATCCTTGTCGCCTGCCACAAGCTCGGCGCCGTGATCATGCCCGCGCCGGTGATCCTCGCGCCTTCGGACATTGAACACCGGATCGCGAAAGGCCGTGCGAAGGTGGTGATCACCAACACGGCAAATCGCGCCAAGGTAGATGAGGCATTGCGCGGCATCGACGCGCCCGTTCTGCGTCATAAGCTTCTGGTGGACGGTAATGCCCCTGGATGGCATGGTTTTGAAGCAGCGATAAAGACCGCGTCGCCCGTGCTGAGGCGGACTGACGTGGAACAGACCCGGGCGGATGATTCGTTCCTCATCTATTTTACCTCAGGCACGACGAGGTATCCCAAGATGGTGCATCACGTCTGTTCTTATCCCCTCGGCCACTTGCGTACTGCCGGGCTCTGGCACGGTCTTACGGATGCCGATCTCATCTGGGTCGTATCGGACACAGGCTGGGCAAAAGCTGCCTGGGGCCTCTATGGCCAGTGGACCATCGGAGCGGGATTATTCGTGCATAACGCCGAGGGTCGTTTCAATGCCAAACTCACACTCGAACTGCTGACGACCAGGGGCGTGACTGCCTTCTGCGGACCGCCCACGGTCTATCGCATGCTTGTCCTCGAAGACCTCTCTGCGTACAACTTCTCAGGCATCAGACATTTCACCTCAGCAGGCGAACCGCTCAATCCCGAGGTGATCAAGGTCTGGAAGGAGGCAACGGGCAAGACCATCCACGAAGGTTACGGGCAGACCGAGACCACCGTCCTGGTGGCCAATTTCCCGTTTGCCGAGGTCAAACCGGGATCCATGGGAAAGCCGGTTCCCGACCTGGACATCGATATTCTGAATGAGGACTTCGATCCGCTCCCTGCCGGAGAAGTCGGTTTTATCTGCGTGAGAATGGATGCCAAAAAACCTGTCGGAATCTTTGAGAGTTACCTCGAGGATCCGGAGGAGAACAACAAGGTGTTTCAGCACGGCTGGTACAATACGGGCGATAAGGCAATGAAGGATGAGGAAGGCTTTTACACCTTCGTCGGCAGGGGGGACGATATCATCAAGGCATCAGGCTACCGCATCGGTCCTTTTGAGGTGGAGAGCGTGATCCAGGAGCATCCGGCCGTTGCGGAGAATGCGGTGGTCGCGAGCCCCGATTCCGTGCGCGGCGAGATCATCAAGGCCTTTATCGTGCTCGCGCCCGGGAATACGGCTTCGGAAAAGCTCGCGCGCGAGATACAGGATTTTGTGAAGGGACGGGCTGCGCCGTACAAGTATCC
>JBARBN010000101.1:0-52948 GCA_049793155.1 Nitrospirota bacterium | reverse complement strand
AAAGAGAAGGAAGTAGTCGACGAGATCATTAACGAGGAGAAAAGCCACATCAGGTGGCTCGATGCCTTCCGTGCGGGTCTGGCTAAATAGCTATAATCCGTTATAAAAATTCAAAAAGACCGCAGAGACACGGAGACACGGAGGCATGGCATTTTAATGCGAGCGATTTATTCGCCGTGTCCCCTGCGCCTCTGTGGTGAAAGCCCGCTTTTTTAAGAGCACGTCATAAATTGACTTTCGCCGTCCCATCGGTTACAATTCTTCACGTTCTGCTGTGGTTTCCTATCAATTTTTTCCTGGAGGTTCACCCTGTGGCCAAAGTGACGCGGGCACTCATCAGTGTTTCACACAAGGAAGGTATTCTCGATTTCGCCAAGGGCATCGAGAAACTCGGCATTGAGATCCTGTCCACGGGCGGAACGGCAAAGATGCTTCGCGATGCCGGCGTCAAGGTCAAGGATGTGTCGGAATTCACGGGATTCCCCGAGATGCTCGATGGCAGGGTCAAGACCCTGCACCCCAAGGTGCATGGTGGAATCCTCGGCAGGCGAGGCAATCCCGAGCATGTGAGACAGATGAAACAGAACGGCATCGAACCCATCGACCTGGTGGTCGTGAACCTCTACCCCTTTGAGCAGACCGTGGCCAGACCGGGGTGCACCCTCGAGGATGCGATCGAGAACATCGATATCGGCGGCCCGACCATGCTGCGTTCCGCGGCCAAGAATTACACGGACGTTGCCGTGGTGGTGTCGCCCCGCGACTACGGCCGCGTGCTCGAAGAGCTTCAGAAGCACGGCGAGGTGTCGGCAAAGACGCGTTTCGAGCTCTGCCGCACGGTCTTTCTCCATACCGCCCGCTATGACAGTGCGATCTCCGCATGGCTCGACAGCCAGGTGCCGGCAGACGAGAAGACCCGCTTCCCCAATATCCTCACGCTCCAGTTTGAGAAAGTGCAGAACCTGCGCTACGGCGAGAACCCCCATCAGCAGGGTGCATTCTACAGGGAATTCGGGCGCAAAGAACCGAGCGTTGCCCACGCGAGACAGCTGCAGGGAAAAGAAATGTCATTCAACAACTTCCTCGATGCGAACAGCGCGCTCGAACTCGCGAAGGAGTACGACGAGACCGCGGCGATCATCGTGAAGCACAACAACCCTTGCGGCGTGGGCACGGCCTCAACGCTCGTGGAGGCCTATGGCAAGGCGCGAGACTGCGACCCGGTCTCGGCCTTCGGCGGGGTGATCGCCTTCAACCGGATGGTGGATCTTGATACCGCCAGGGAACTCGCGTCCACATTCGTGGAAGTGGTGGTGGCGCCCGAGTATGCGCCTGATGCGCTCGAGGAGCTCAGGCGGAAAAGGGACCTGCGGCTGCTCGATATCGGGCCCACCGTGAAGGGCGCACCCGAGGGCATGGATATGAAAAAACTCGTGGGCGGGCTTATCTATCAGGACCGCGACCTCGGTCGGATCCGCGACGTCAGGAAACTGGCAATCGCGACCGCGCGGAAGCCCACGGATGACGAATACGAGGCGCTTGCCTTCGCCTGGAAGGTCTGCAAGCATGTGAAGTCGAATGCCATCATCTTTACCACAAAAGACCGGACCATCGGCATCGGGGCCGGACAGATGAGCCGCCTTGACTCGGTGCGTCTTGCCGTGATGAAGGCGCAGTTCCCGCTCACGGGGACCGTGCTTGCATCGGACGCCTTCTTCCCCTTTCGCGACGGACTCGACGAGGCGGCGAAGGCCGGCACCACCGCGGTTATCCAGCCCGGCGGGTCGCTCAAGGACGAAGAGGTGATCAAGGCGGCGAACGAGCACGGGATCGCCATGGTCATGACCGGGATGCGGCATTTCAGACATTGATCCGACGCGAAAATGCCTTTTTAACCTGCCCTGATCACCGGCAGACGGATTTAATGAGGTTAACGATCATGAAATTTAAAAAAGCGGTCAAAAAGGAGACTCCATGATCCGGGGCGTGGTGTTTATCCTCGTCATTTTTGTGATCTATTCCGCGCTCAGGACCGTCGTGCGGTCCGCGGTAAAGGCCTATCACCATGATGAACAACGCCGCGGCAGGCAGATCATGGGAGATGAAATGGTGCTTGATCCCGAATGCCATACCTACGTGGTAAAGGACCGCGCCGTAACACGACGCATTCGGGGCACGCTTACTCACTTCTGCAGCGATGCCTGTGCCCGACGATATGAGGACAAGTACCGCGCGTGATCGCGGGTGGATGAATGGAGCCGAATCAGAGAAAAAGCATCCCTGCACTCATGCTCTTTACCGCGTTCCTGCTGTTGACCTGCCTTTCGCCGCTGCCCGAGACGCCCACCCGCCATGCGGACGCCTTGGAAACCCTGCTCTCCTCACTTGACGGCAAGATAAGACTCGTTATCCGGAAATCGCAGTATACCATGACCCTCTATAAGGGGGAGGCTGCCGTCAAAACATACCATGCCGTTTTCGGAAAGGGCTACGGGGAAGGCGACAAGCAAAGGATGGGCGACCGACGGACGCCGGAAGGGGACTTCTATATCTGCACCATGAACCGCAGCAAGCGGTTCTACAAGTTCATGGGCCTCAGCTACCCGGGTCTGCAGAACGCGGAATACGGCCTCAAGTCCGGGATGATCTCTCCCGTTGAATATATGATGATCAGGAAGGCCATCCAAGAACGGCTGTCACCCCCGTGGGAGACGCGGCTCGGCGGGGCCGTGGGCATCCATGGCAGAACGATCGGCGCCGGGGATGAGCGTAGACAGCCCGTCGATATAAACTGGACCGACGGCTGCATCGCACTTGACAACGCCGATGTTGACGAAGTGTACCGCGTGGTGTCCCTCGGCACTCCGGTGACGATCCTGCCATGAACCGGTATGATGAGCCATGAAAAATAAGCAAACAAAAATCGCCAATGCACTGGAGCTTCACCAGACGGACATTGCCCGCTGCGTAAAGTGCGGTTCCTGCAGCACGGTCTGTCCAACCTATCTGCATGAACACGATGAGTCGTTCTCGGCCCGCGGCAGGATGGCGCTCATCAAAGCCGTATTGGACGGACGGCTCAAGGTCTCCAGGATATACAAAGACCGCCTCGCTACGTGTGCGACCTGTCTGGCCTGCGAGGCGGCCTGCCCGAGCAATGTTCCTGTAGCGGAGATCCTTCAGGCGGCAAAGGAGCAGGCGGTTGCGGAATCCGGCAGGGGGATCATCAGCAGCGTCATAGCCGGCGCCTTGAAGCAGCCCGCCCTGATGCACGCTGCCGCATGGCTTGCCCCGGTCATGCTCCATTACTCAAAAGGTCAGGGGGCAGGGGGGCGGGGAACAAGTGCAAGGTTCCCCCGATTAAAACGGTCGGGGGCGGGCTTCGTTCAAAGTTCAGAGAAAACAGGAAGCAGAGGGACGGTTGCTTTTTTCCCGGGGTGCGCGGTCGAGCACATTCAGACCGACATCGGAGGCGCAACGATACGCGTTCTGAACGCTATCGGATACGACGTGATCGTGCCCGACGGGCTGAAATGCTGCGGCAGACCGCTCCTTTCGCTCGGCGACCGACAGGCGGCGGAAGAGCTTGCCGCGCACAACACCGCGCTCTTCGAGGCACTTGAGGTGGAAGCAATTGTCACCTCCTGCGCCTCTTGCGGCCTGACGTTTAAAAAGGATTACCCTAAGCTGCTTCGGCCCGGCGCGAAGGCGCCGGTTGTGCTCGACATCCATGAATTTCTTGCGGGCCGGACCGGAGGGATCAAGCTCAAGCCGGTCAGCAAAAGCGTGACCGTCCATGACCCGTGTCACCTCAACAGAGGTCAGGGACTGTCGGGGACCGTACGAGCCCTGCTCCGTACCATCCCCGGCCTTACGCTCGTGGAGATGAGGTACCCGGATCGCTGCTGCGGGTTTGGCGGGGTGATGCGGATGACCCACCGGGAGCTTTCCGATGGCATTGCCGCGGACAAGGTGAACAATATCATCGCAACTCGCGCGGCGGTGGTTGCAACGGGTTGTCCCGGCTGTTGCATGCAGATATCAGATGCGCTGAGGCGGCGCGGTTCCGGGATCGAAGTGATGCACCCGCTGCAACTGCTGGAAGAGGCGCTTTCAACCGCGGATTGCCCCCGAGAGAGACATTCGACGGCAGGCGTTCCATTCGGAAGGTGAAATAAATTAAAATGCCCATCTACGAATATCACTGTAATGATTGCAACACCGATTTCGAGAAGCTCGTCTTCGGATCGAATCCGGAAGTCGCCTGCGAGAGGTGCGGCTCAAAGAAGACCGAGAAGCTCATGTCCCGCTTCGGCATGGGCAGGTCTTCAAACAGTTCGACATCAGCGTCCTCGGGCAGCAGTTCCGGCTGCAGTGGCTGTTCATCATCGTCCTGCGCGGGTTGCAAGTAGCCGCTTCCTGATCACGATTCCGGTAGCCGCCTTTTTTCGAGTCGCTGCGATTTACCTGCGGGTGAAGCCGCCCGTTATATCCCGGATACGGTGATGACCTGTTTCCTGACGACAAAAAGTGAGATTTGCCGGTCAAGTTTTGTATTGACGAAGAGGGTGCCGAAGGGGTATCATAGTTGAGTTTGTTGTTTAGGCTATTTTTTTACAGGGCCAGAAAAAAGGGCACATGTCATTCATTTTATTTCTTGCTGCCGGCTTCATTCTAATTCCTTCTTTTGCTTTTGCATGGGGTCCCCTGACCCACATGTATCTCGGCAATGAGCTGCTCAACTGTGCGTCGCTCCTCCCCGCCGGCATCTTCGCACTGCTCAAAAAACATCGTCAGGATTTCCTCTACGGCAACCTCATGGCCGACATCATACTCGGCAAAAAGTATCTCCCGGACAACAAAAGCTCTCACTCCTGGGACGTGGGTCT
Source organism: Nitrospirota bacterium (assembly GCA_049793155.1). GTDB lineage: Bacteria > Nitrospirota > UBA9217 > UBA9217 > UBA9217 > JALNZF01. Next base: position 48,059 of record JBARBN010000101.1, on the reverse strand, counting down.
GAAGCTGCTGGACCAGGCAAAGACCTGGCCCGAGCGGGCCTTTGCCTATGGCTACCTGTCCCATCTTGCCGCCGATACCGTGGCGCATGAGACCCTGACTGATGAGATGGGAAATATGGGACATACGTGGGTCGAGATGAAGGCTGACAGCCTGATCGATAAGACCTACTGGCTCCAAACCGTCATGATCAGCAGTACGGTCCGGAAACGGAGCGACCTGCTGCTCGAAAACTCCCTTGACAGCTACATCTTTTCCTTCAAGACCAACAAGCGGATCTACAAAAGCATGGTCTTCCTCTCGTTCCTGAATAAAAAGAGAAAGCGGGGAGTGGACAAGGAGCTCATTCGGGAACTTCACGACGAATCCCTGGCCCGCATGCTCGAATTGCTCCAGAACGGCACCGAATCTGCGGTGCTGAACAAGAATCCGCTCTGATCGCCCGCAGGATTCCGAATTCGATCCTCTTCCAAGATGAGTTAATTCCTGCTCTCGCATCATGATCAACCTGCTTTCGATTCGTGCGGGGAGGCCATATGGACATGTATACCGTAAAAGTTGATATTCCTGAAGACTGCAATGTCATTCTCGGCCAGACCCACTTCATCAAGACCGCCGAAGACCTTTATGAGATCATCGCCACGACCGTCCCCCAGGCGAAGTTCGGCATTGCCTTTACCGAGGCGTCGGGCCCCTGCCTCATTCGCACTGAGGGGAACGACGAGGGGCTCGTCAGTGCCTGCGTGAAAACGCTCCAATCGATCGGTGCGGGCCACGTGTTCTGCATCTATCTTAAGAACGCATTTCCCGTCAATGTCCTTACCCCGATCAAGAACTGCCCCGAGGTTTGCCGCATTTTTTGCGCCACGGCGAACCCGCTCGAGGTGGTGGTTGCGGTGTCGCCCCAGGGCAGAGGCGTACTCGGTGTGATCGACGGGTTCTCTCCTAAGGGACTGGAAACGCAGGCTGACAAGACACAGCGGAGGGAATTCCTGCGGAAGATCGGTTATAAGCTATGATCCCACACCCGCCAAGGCGAGAAAAAATACCCGCTTGATTATTTTCTCTAAAAGCGGTATTTTGTTACGTCGTGCGAATACAGAATGACTCACCCGGCAACGGTTTGATTCAAATCAAATATATCAGGGAGCGAAAAATGAAACGATTTTTTGGAGTAGCAATATCCGGTGTAATTATCCCCACGGTGGTCTTTTCGGCTGTCGCCGCTTTTGCGGTGACGGATAAGCCTTCACCCGTGCCACCGCCGGAGATGAAAGTGAAAAAAACAGAGGCCTCTCTTAATTCCTCGTCCCTCTCGGGCAAGGTGGTTGAGACGATGAATGCGGGCGGGTATACCTATATCTCCTTTGAGAAGAACGGGAAGAAGACCTGGGTCGCCATACCGCCGACCGAAGTCAAAGTCGGGCAGGAGGTGACGTTCCAGCCCGGTGCAGAGATGAGGAACTTTACGAGCAAAACCCTCAATCGGACATTTGAAAGCATCATCTTCTCCGGTGGTCTTATCTCTCAATCGGGGCCGGCAGCCGGCAATAAGCCGTCAAGTTCGCAGCACAGCAGCAAAGCGGCCACGGCTCCGCAGTCGAATGAGAAAATCAGCGTCAAGAAGGCCTCGGGTCCCGATGCCTATACGGTGAGCGAAATCTACGAAAAAGCAGCGACGCTGAACGAGAAGACCGCGGTGGTCAAAGGGAAGGTCGTGAAGGTATCCCAGGGGATCATGGGCAAGAACTGGATCCATTTGCAGGACGGCACGGGTGATGCCGCCAGTCAAACCAACAAACTGGTCACGACATCACAGGACCTGCCGGCAGTCGGGGACGTTGTGACGATGAAGGGCACGATCTATAAAGATAAAGACTTTGGCGCCGGATACAAGTACACGGTGATCATGGAAAAGGCGAGCATCCAGCACTGATTCCGCAGAGAATGAGGACCGAAACCATCAGCCCCGTGATGTTCGCGGGGCTTTTGTTTTTTCACCTGCCTCTTTACTTTTTCCCCGTAATCGTGCATAATTCGCCCCACACTTATTACCGCTGAGCGGGTTGTTGATATCGAGGAGGATCCATGGCATCAGTGAACAGATTACCCAGGTCGCCCTGGCGGGCGATGATCGACGGCGCTTTCTACGCCAATTCGGTGCGCAAGACCACCATGGCCGCACTCTACAAGCTGGCTATAAAACAGCCCGAGGTGATGGCGACATCGCATCCCTTTTACAAACCGTCCCAATTCGGATTGCCGAAGGACGCCAAGGTGCTCATCTCGAACGACGGCGGCATTGTCGGCAGGACGGCCAGGGCGCGCAGACTGGTGCGAGAGATGGGCAAGGACCGGGACAAATACCTTCGCATCCTGGGAGAGGTCACCTACCAGCTGACCAAGCGTTCGTGCCTGTGGCTTGAGGCCACGGTCGGCCTGCACAAGGACTTCATGGTCAAGGCGCATTTGCTGAGCCCTGAAACGGATGCCAAGAACATGCTCGACTGGGGTATTAACTTCGCGCCCTTCATGAAGCCCTGGAGCGATGCATATAAGAGATCGAAGAAGTTCGATGAGCCGGATATCCTGGTGCTGACCGATCCGGATTGGACGGACCCGGAGTTCCCGAACGGGCTTGTGATCATCGACGAGGAGGAGAACTGCATCGCCATCCTCGGCCTCAGATATTTCGGCGAACGCAAAAAGGGGACCCTGACCCTGGCCTGGACCATCGGCGTACGCCAGAACATGGTGGCCTGTCACGGCGGCATCAAGACGATCGGCAGCCATCCTCCGGTTGCGGTGTTCGGCCTTTCCGGATCCGGCAAGTCGTCCATCACGAACAGCCATGACCACGGCGGCACGCTCAAGAAGAGCGAGAAGGTGACCGTGATCCATGACGATGCCTTCCTCATCGCATTGGACGAGAACCTCACCGTGGCGCTTGAGCCGAGCCTCTTTGACAAGACCGACGCGGTCCCGTTCCGGGACCCCGTCATCAGGTATTTCTACTCGGCACAGAACGTTGCGGTCACCGATCTCGGCAACGGAAAACGCGAGATGGTGTGCGAGGATATCCGGAATGACAACGGCCGGTGCATCAAGTCCCGCGACATGTTCAATATTGCCGATTCCTGCGCCAGGCCCGGCCAGCTTATCTGGCTCCAGAAGGACCAGTCTCTGCCGCCGGTCATGAAGGTTTCGGACATCGGTCTCGCGGTGGCCATGGGCGCCTCGCTCAGCACCCTGCGGGCCAAAGGAGTGGAGAACGTACCCAGGGAGGAACTGGCCAAGCTCGTGATCGAGCCGTTTGCAAATCCATTCCGGGTCCATTCGCTCATGGAGGACTGCCGACAGTTCCTGAAGCTCTTCAAGCTCGGCACCGAGTGCTACATTATGAACACCGGCCACTTCGGCTTGCCCGGCGAGGAGGTCAAGGTCCCGAAGGACCTGTCGTTGAATATTGTGACCCAGATGGTGCGCGGCACGATCGAGTGGCGGGAATGGAAGTCTTTCCCGGGGCTCATGGTCCCATCCAACGGAGTCGAACTGTTCGGCTCGGATTTCGACAAAAGATTCAGGCCGTCGAAAAACCCCGACTATCTCCAGTTTCTCAGAAACCGCATGCAGGACCGCATTACGTTCCTGTCGAACAAACGCGATCTCGAAAGGGACATGGACAGCGCCTTCATCGATCCGCTCGTGGCGGCGAGGACCGTGATCGACAAGAGGCTGAATCCGATATAAAAGATGTCCGACAGAGAGCACTCCTCAATTCAATTATCAAGGAGGCGGCTCAAATTTCGCTCATGGAAACAAAGAGGCCGGGCAGTCATCTGCCCCGGCCCCTTATGTTGGGATCGTGAAGGTGAAAGGGCAGTTCGTGGGTGATGCTACCCTTTTTTAACCTGGCAGGTCTTGAAGGCCCCTTCTATCTCCGCCCGCAGACCGAAAAAATCACCTTTGCCCTGAGTTCTGATGACCACTCGCCGATAACCCTCTTTCATCCCTTCATACGAGGTGAGTATCCCCTGGAGGCGGAAGTTGTGCTTCCGGATGATATCAGCCACTTCCCGGATGGATCCCGCCCGGTCCTCGATGTTCACGCAGATCCGGTTGCCGCCGTGCCTGACACCGGTGATATCCACCAGGGCATGAAAGATGTCCATGTCGGAAATGATTCCAACAAGGTTCCCGTTCTCAAGAACAGGGAGGCATCCGATCTTCTCATCCAGCATGAGCATGGCCGCTTCTTCAATAGGTGTTTCGGGTGCGGTGGATATGACCTTGGTCTTGATGAGCTGCTTGATCTTCGTGTTCGCGAGTATATAATGGAGTTCGTAAATATCGAGAGTGGTGGCCTGCGAGGGGCTGTACTCTTTGATGTCACGGTCTGAAATGACGCCTTTCAGTTTTCCGTTCCGGGTAACCGGGACATGCTTGATGCCTTTCTCCTTCATTAGGGAGATGGCACTGGAGAGATAATCATCAGGGTCTAAGGCATAGACTTTTTTCGTCATCCAATCTGAAACGTACATGGCTGAACCTCCCGTTGTCGGTCAGGCAAGCCCGGCCTGCCCCATCACGGGGAGGCTTGGGACTTATCCTTAAACTATATTCCGAGATACGCTTTTCTCACGTGTTCGTTGTTCAGCAACATCTCGCCCTGGTCTTTGAGCACGACCCTGCCCGTTTCGAGGACATAGCCGCGGTTCGCGATCTTGAGGGACTGAAACACGTTTTGCTCCACCAGCATGATAGTCACGCCCAGTTTCCTGATCCCCGTGATGATCTCAAAGATGGATTTCACCAGGAGCGGTGAAAGGCCAAGTGACGGCTCGTCGAGCAGCAACAGCTTCGGGTCCGCCATAAGTCCTCGCGCGATTGCGAGCATCTGCTGCTCTCCGCCGGACAGGGTTCCGCCCAGCTGTTTTTCCCTCTCCTTCATGCGCGGGAACATGGCGAATACCCTATCCATGTTCACGTCGCGTTTTTTTCGCGCACTCCCGATGAAGGACCCCATCCGCAGATTTTCGATGACCGTCATCTGGGGGAATATCTTCCTGCCTTCAGGCACCTGAACAACGCCGAGCTCCACCACTTCGTGCGCGGCAAGCTTCGTCAGGTCATGGCCGCCGAACGTGATGCTGCCGGAACCGGGTTGAACGAGCCTCGATATGTTTTTCAGGAGCGTTGACTTTCCGGCGCCGTTGGCCCCGACAACCGTTACGATCTCGCCTTCTTGCACCTCGACGTTCACATCCCACAACACCTTGAGGTCGCCATAGCTGAAGTTCACGTTCTCGATTTTAAGCATCGCTCGCTCCGAGATAGGCGTCAACCACGGCCTTGTTCGAGATGATCTCCTGCGGACTGCCCTCGGCGAGCTTCTCGCCGGAGTTCAGGACCACGATCCTGTCGGAGATGCGCATGATCGCCTTCATATCGTGCTCGATGACCATCTGGGTGATGCCGAGCTTTTTGATGTCGAGGATCAACTGAATGATCTCTTCGCTTTCAGTCGGGTTGAGCCCGCCCATGACCTCGTCGAGCAGCAGCAGGGCGGGCTTTGTTGCCAGCACGCGCGCAACTTCCAGTTTCTTGCGCTCGCCGATGGGCAGGCTGCCGGCGCGGAAGTCCATCCGCTGTTCCAGATGAACAACCCTGATCTGTGCCATCGCAAGCTCACGCGCTTTTTTAAGCGAATTGGTGCGGCACAAGGCGCCGACCATGACATTGTCCACCACGCTCATCTTGGCCAGCGGCCGCACCTTTTGCCAGGTGCGGGCCATGCCGAGTTTGCATACCGCATCCGGATGCAGGCCGTTCATGCGGAGCCCGTTGAAAATGACCTCCCCGCGGGAAGGAGGATAGTAACCGGTGATGCAGTTGAACAGGGTCGTCTTGCCCGCGCCGTTCGGCCCGATCAGGCCCATGATCATTCCCCGTTCCATTTCGAACGAGACTTCCGAGTTGGCAGCCAGTCCGCCGAAGAATTTGCTGACGCGCTTTATTTCGAGAATGGCCATCAGGCCGCCCCCTTTCTTCTTTTTGCCGCCAGTTTCTTGATAAAACCCATCACGCCGTCGGGCATGTACATGATGACGATGACGAGGAGAATGCCGTAGATCAGCACATGGGCATGCGACAACTGCTCTTTCAGGAAAACACCAAGTCCCGAATCTTCCCTTACCAGTCCGGAATCGATCAAGGCCTGGGCGATCATGTTGCTGCGCAGTGCCTCGGAAAAGGGCACGAGCACCAGGGCGCCGATCACGGGTCCGAAGATGGTCCCGATGCCGCCGATGATGACGGTCATGACGATCTGGACCGACAGATCGAGACCCAGGACCGTTCCGGGGTCGATGAACCCGACGTAAAGGCCGTACAGGCTGCCGGCCAGGGAGGTGAACACCGCCGAAAGGGAGAGGGCGACGTTCTTATATGCGGTGAGGTTGATGCCGAGCGAGTGGGCCGCGTCCTGATCCTCCCTGATGGCCTGGAAATAATAGCCGAGCTTGGAATTTTGGACGAGCCAGGTAACGAGAATGACGGCCAGCGCCATAACGAGCCCGGTGTAGTAAAACGGCACCTTGGACATGAAATTGGTGATGACGGCAGAGCCTATCTTGAAGGGCGGGATCTCGGTGATCAGGATTCCCTCGGCGCCGTTGGTCAGGGCCGTCAGATTCAGGGCGGAGACTCGGAAAATTTCGGCAACGGCGATCGAGGCGAGAACAAAATAGGGGCCGCGGAGGCGGAAGCAGATGGAGCCGATGATCAGGGCGACGATCACAGCCATGACAGCGCCGGCCCAAACGCCGTACCACGGTGCGATATGGCGGTATTGCAGCAAAATCATGGTGGTGTAGGCGCCAACGCCGAAGTAGGCGGCATGGCCCACGGAGTACTGGCCGGTATAGCCTCCCAGCAGGTTCCAGCCCGAGCCCATGATGACGCTGATGAAGATCAGGATCATTATGTGGAGCGCATAGGTGCTCTGCACGAATCGCGGGATCAAAAAGAGCGCGGCAATTGCGGTGATTCCCAGCAAGACCGGTATGGCCGCGATGCCCCGCATGGTGTTAGTCAGTGGTCTCATTCTCGTATATGCCCTTGTCAGTCTTTTGAAGTGCCCAGCAATCCCGAGGGCTTGAACAGAAGCACCAGCAGGAACAGGACGAACACGATCACGTCTTTCCAGCCCGAGCCGAGGTACACGCCGCCCACGGATTCGGCAATACCGATGAGTACGCCTCCCAGGGTGGCACCCACGATGCTTCCCATGCCGCCGAGCACGGTGATGACGAAGGCTTTCAGCGTGAACACGCTTCCTACCTGGGGAAAGATATAATAGGTGGGCGCTATGAGCGCGCCCGCAGTGGCGGCCAGGCTGGTACCCAGGCCGAACGCGATGATCGACATGCGCTTGACGTTGATTCCCATGAGTTGGGCGGCTTCACGGTCCTGGGCCGTGGCGCGTATTGCCTGGCCGGTATCGGTCCGGTACAGGAACCAGTACAGTGCCGCGGTGATGACGACGGTGATGCCGAAGGAGATGAGCAGTGGAGTGGAAATGGATATTCCGAGGATGTTGAAGCTGCTGGAGGAATAGGTCGTGGAGAGGATCTTGTAGTCCGATGTGAAGGCAAGCATCATCGAGTTGCTCATGACCAGGCCCATGCCGATGGTGAGCAGGATCTGGTTCTGCGGCAGAGCTCCGAGCATGCGGTTGATGAAAGTTTTTTGAAGGAATGCGCCGAACAGGAACATCAGGGGGATCGTAACCACGATCGAAACAAAAGGGTCGATATGGAAGAGCGTAAAGAGAAAATAGGTCGCATACATGCCGAGCATCAGAAGGTCGCCATGGGCGAAGTTGATGACCCGCATGACCCCGAAGATGATGGTCAATCCGATGCCGATCAGCGCGTACACGCCGCCGATCAGTATGCCGCTGATCAATGATTGCAGAAAAACAGCCATGTCCCCTCAGCTAAAGAGAGATAGGATTTTTGCCGCTTTGGAAGGAAAAATCTCTGACACTGATTAACGGGTGTATTGATTGCAGTCTATTGCCGGCTTCGCCGTGTTCATCCGTGTCAAGGATTTTTATTTCCGTTCTGCTGTTTCCGCTCAAGATACTCCGGCCCGCCCCCATCGAGGGAACGGGCCGGCTTCGCATCAGTTGCTTCGAAGCAGTTTTTTACTTTTTCCATCCCGGGAAGGGCCAGATGGGTTTTTTCACGGCTTCTTTGAGCGGCCAAACGGTCTCATGCTGGCCGTTCTGCACCTGCTCGACGAGCATTTCGGCTTTGCGCTGGTTCTGGTAGCCTTCGAAGTCCTGGAAGCTGACTTCACCCAGCAGGCCGTTCCACTTGCCTGTATGCAGGGCTTCGCGCAGTTTCTCCCGGTCTCCGCCCACGGATGCGGCTGCCTGACCCATGATCATCATGGACTCGTAAGCGCAGGCAGCGTGGTAGGTAGGCGGCTTGCCGAATTGTTTTTCATAGCGTTTGAACCATGCCTTTGAGCTGTCCCAGGGAGCGTCTTCCGTCCATTGCGTGGATGAAAAGACACCGTTGCTGATTTCCTTCTCTTTTGCGAATTGCGCCACCGAGAATCCCGCGCCCGCACCGAGGAAACACATGGGCGTGACCCCGATCTCGCGCGATTGGCGCATGAGCAGGATGGCATCGGCAACATAGGAAACCATGAACACGATGTCCGGGTTCGCGGCTTTTACTTTGGCCAGAGTGGAGCGGTAGTCGGGAGATCCTTTGGAATAGGCTTCTTCGAAAACCACCTTGATGCCCTTTTTCTCAGCGATGGCTTTGGCGCTCTTTGCCGCTGAAACGCCGAAATCGGTATTTTCATTTAGGATGGCTATGGTCTTGGGTTTGCCGAGCGTCGTGGCGAGGTCGAGCAGCACGCCCGCGTAGTCGCCGGTCGTGCCTGAAACGCGGAAGGTCCACTTGAGGCCTTGCCGTGTTATTTCCTCCTTCGAGGCTGCCGGTACGATCAACGGAACTTTGTAGCGTTCGGCCATCTTGGCATCGGCGTTGGCTGTAGCCGACGTGTAGGGGCCTACAATGCCTGTGACGTTATCACGGGTGGCGAGTTTTTCGAATGCGGCAAGCGACTTGTCGGGTTTTCCCGTATCATCTTCCTTAACCAGGTCAACATCGATCCCTTTTTTCTTTAGATCTTCGATCGCGAGAGTTACGCCGTTCGACAGGTTTTCACCAATGGGAGCTTCCGAACCGGTTATCGAATTAATGAAACCCAGTTTAACAGCCGCGGCTGATGCGAAGGCTGGAACAAGAAACAGTGCTGCTGCAACCAATATGAACGCCAGTACTTTTTTCATGACCTTTCCTCCTCCTCTTTATCAAGATTTATTAACGCGCGTATTCGTGAAGCAGCTTATTGTACACAATCGCATGTTCGATGACAATAATTTTATCAGGCCCCTTACCGTGATGCTTGAAAAACCGGCCGGCGCTTTCCTCTGGTCCTGAAGATCGACTACTTGACACTTGTACCGGGCATCTGCGCCTTGATGAATTCCCGGTTCAGCTTGGCGATGAACTGCACCTTGATGCCTTTTGGACAGGCGGCCTGACATTCGTAATGATTGGTGCAGTTGCCGAAACCCTGGCTCAACATCTCCTCGGTCATGACGCAGACACGCCGCGCGGCCTCGGTCCGTCCCTGCGGCAGCATGGCGAGTTGCGTCACCTTTGCCGAGGTGAAAAGCATGGCCGAGCCATTGGGGCACGCCGCAACGCAGGCCCCGCAGCCGATGCACTCGGCGGCATCCATGGCAATGTCCGCGTCGTGCTTGGGAACCAGGGTGGCATTGCCGTCGGGCACGCCGCCCGTGTGGACGGAGATATAACCTCCGGCCTGGATGATCCTGTCAAAGGCGCTCCGGTCCACGACTAGGTCCTTGACCACAGGGAAGGCCTTCGCGCGGAAGGGTTCGATGTAGATGGAGTCTCCGTCCTTGAAGTGGCGCATGTGGAGCTGGCACACGGTGGTCTTTTCCTGGGGACCGTGAGGGACGCCGTTGACCACCTGGCCGCACATGCCGCAGATCCCCTCGCGGCAATCACTGTCAAAGGCGATCGGCACGTCGCCTTTCACGATCAATCGTTGATTCACCACGTCCAGCATTTCGAGGAAGGACATGTCAGGTGAGATGTCCTTTGCCTCATACTGGACCAGACGGCCCTTTTCATGGGGACCTTTTTGACGCCAGACGTAGAGTGTAAGATCCATGGATTCCTCGATGAAAACATGAAGGTAAGAAGGTAGGAAGGCAGGAGGACAGGCCTTTGAGTCGCCTCTGCCTAACTTCTTACCATCCTACCCTCTTACCATCCAGTTCTATTTATAACTGCGGACCGCCAGATGCACATTCTCAAACGTGAGCGGTTCCCTGTGAAGCTCCGGCGCCTTGTCAACGCCCTTGTGCTCCCAGGCCGAAACATAGCTGAAGTGTTCATCATCGCGCAGGGCCTCGCCATCCGGTGTCTGGTATTCCACGCGGAGATGTGCGCCGCAGGATTCATTTCTCTGCAAGGCGTCCATGGCCAAAAGCTCGGCGAAGTCGAGAAAATCCGCGACCCTGCCGGCACGCTCCAGTTCCTGGTTCAGGTCAACACCTGCCCCCGGGACCTTCACGTTCTTCCAGAACTCGGCACGAAGTTCCGGAATGGCTTTCAAAGCCTGCTTCAGGCTTGCCTCGCTCCTCGACATGCCGACGCTGTTCCACATGATCTTGCCGAGCTCCCGGTGGAATTCGGTGATGGTCTTCTTACCTTGGATTGAAAGGAGCTTCTTCGTGGTCAGGTCAACCTCAGTACGCGACTTGCTGAATGCATCGTGATCAGGCTTGACTGCTCCGGGAGTTGTCCGGGAGAGATAGTCTGCGATGGTGTAGGGAATAACGAAATATCCGTCAGCCAGACCCTGCATGAGCGCGCTTGCACCGAGACGGTTCGCCCCATGGTCGGAGAAGTTTGCCTCGCCGAGCACGAAGAGCCCGGGGAGATTGCTTTCCAGATTGTAATCCACCCACAGCCCGCCCATGGTGTAGTGCGGCGCCGGGTAGATGCGCATCGGCTCCTTATAGGCGTTTTCGGCCGTGATCCGCTCATACATCTCGAACAGATTGCCATAGCGCTCGCGGATCGTGTCCTCCCCGAGTCGCTCGATGGAGTCGGCGAAATCAAGGTACACGCCGCGGCCGCCGGGACCCACGCCCCTGCCTTCATCACAGACCTCTTTTGCGGCGCGGGAGGAGATGTCTCGTGGGGCAAGATTGCCGTAAGCGGGATATTTTCGCTCGAGAAAGTAATCGCGGTCGGATTCGGGGATCTCTTCCGCTTTCCTCTTGTCACCCTTATTCTTCGGCGCCCATATGCGGCCGTCATTCCTGAGCGACTCGGACATCAGCGTGAGCTTGGACTGGTGGTCGCCGGTGACCGGGATACAGGTCGGATGGATCTGCGTGAAGCAGGGATTGGCGAACAGGGCGCCTTTTTTGTACGCGCGGTACGCCGCGGTGACGTTCGATCCCATGGCATTCGTGGAAAGGTAAAAGACGTTGGCATACCCGCCGGTTGCTAGGCAGACCGCGTCACCGGCGTACGATTCGATCTTCCCCGTCACCAGATCGCGCACCGTGATTCCCTTTGCATGGCCGTCGACAACCACGAGATCGAGCATTTCCGTGCGGGGATGGAGCGTGACCGCGCCTGCCTTGATCTGGCGCATCATGCTTCCGTATGCGCCGAGCAGGAGCTGCTGGCCTGTCTGGCCGCGCGCGTAAAACGTGCGAGACACCAGGGCTCCGCCGAAGGAGCGGTTGTCGAGATATCCCGCATAGTCGCGCGCGAACGGAACGCCCTGGGCAACCGCCTGATCGATGATGGCGTTGCTCACCTGCGCCAGGCGGTAAACATTGGCCTCCCGTGAGCGGAAATCGCCGCCTTTGATCGTGTCGAGGAACAGACGCTGGATGCTGTCGCCGTCATTGGGGTAGTTCTTGGCAGCGTTGATCCCGCCCTGGGCCGCTATGCTGTGGCCGCGGCGCGGCGTGTCCTGGAAACAGAACGAATCCACCTGATAGCCGAGTTCGCCCAGGGTCGCAGCGGCTGACGCCCCGGCGAGACCGGTCCCGACCACGATGATGCGGTATTTGCGCTTGTTCGCAGGCGACACCATCTTGATGTCAGCGAGACGCCTGTCCCATTTCTCATGCAGTGGGCCGGATGGTATTTTGCCGTCGAGGATCATAAATGTAAACCTGAAATCATCTCTCGCCAAGACGCAAAGGACGCAAAGATTTAAACCCAAAAGGATTTGAATTTCTTTGCGAGCTTGGCGTCTTTGCGAGAAACCCGATTTTATCCTTTCAATATGCCTGTGACAATCACAATCGGTATTGCAGCATACCCGAGGAACAGGACCGTCGCCGCGATCGTCCCGCCCTTGGTGATGACCGGAAAAGTTCTTTCGTTATTCAAACCCCAGGTCTGGAACGAGCTCTGTATCCCGTGGGAGAGATGGAGCAGCAGCGCGCCCAGGCCTATGATATAGAGCAATGATACGGACAGGCGCTGGAAACTCCCAACCACCATGAAAAATACATCAGGGCGTCCCAAAGCATCAGGGTGCCTTATCGCGGAGAGCTGGGGATAAATGGCCTGCACCGTGAAATGGAGAAGATGGTACACGAGAAACGCGGCGATCATCGATCCTGTCCATATCATGTACCTGCCCGCGAACGTGGCGCTCAGATACACCCTTTTGGCATAGGCCTGCGGTTTTGCCTTCCAGTTCTCAAGCGTCAACACGATGCCATAGAAGACATGGGTGCCGAGCATCGCGGCCATGAAGAGACGGAACATCCATACAAGCAGGGGCAAAGCGTGCAGTCCGGCGGCGTAAGCATTGAGCTTGTTGAAATAGATGGTGGAGTTTCCGAGCACGTGAACGATGACGAAGAGTATCATCATCTGGCCGGTGATGGTCATGATGAGCTTTCTGGCGATAGTGGATGCGGGTAGCGACATGTGACGATCCTTAATGATAATAGGCCAGTTTAGCACAATGATACGGAGGAAAGGAAAAAATCAAAACAACCTTATGAGCAACGAATATCCATGGACCGACAGGGGTGATCCATTATCCCGTGGAACCTCCGCATCCGCACGTGACGATACGTGGTTGCTTAGACTTACTCTTTCGCGATCCCGCCCTCGGTCATGGGTCTCGGATCAAGCAGGCGGTTGAGTTCTTCGGTTGATAGATCGGTCATCTCCGCTGCCACGTCCTTCAATGACCGGCCGCCGGCATAGGCCTTTTTCGCGATTGCCGCCGCCTTATCGTACCCGATGACCGGGTTCAGTGCCGTTACCAGGATCGGGTTCTTGTCCACCAGTGACGCGATCCGGTCTCCATTGACCGTAAAGCCCGCGACAGCCTTGTCCGCCAGGAGCCGCGAAGCGTTCCCCAGCAGCGTGATCGACTGCAGCAGGTTGTGGGCGATGACCGGCAGCATGACGTTCAGTTCGAAATTGCCCTGCTGGTTCGAGATGGTGATCGCCGTATCATTTCCCGTGACCTGGGCGCAGACCATCATCATCATCTCACACATCACGGGATTCACCTTGCCGGGCATGATGCTCGACCCCGGCTGGAGCGCGGGCAACGAGATCTCTCCCAGGCCTGCGACCGGCCCGCTGTTCATCCAGCGGAGATCGTTGGACATCTTCATGAAGGACGATGCTATTGCCTTGAGCTGCCCGGAAAGTTCAACGGCCGTGTCCATGGTCCCCTGTGCCGCGTAATGGTTGTCCGTTTCAAGAAAGGGAAGTTTTGTTCGCCCGGCAAGTCTTTTGGAGACGATCGTTCCGAAGTCCTTCGTCGTGTTGATGCCCGTTCCCACCGCAGTACCGCCGATCGCGAGTTTTGCGAGACGCGGGAGCACGGATTCGATACGTTCGCTGCCCTGCTGGACCTGAAATGCCCAGCCGCTGATCTCCTGGCTGAGCCTTATCGGCATTGCATCCATCAAATGGGTACGGCCGGTCTTTACGATATCGATAAATTCCGCTTCCCGCTTCCTGAGTGTCGTATGAAGATGCTGGAGCGACGGCAGCAGCACTTCGTGTACTTCGAGATAAGCGCTGACATGGATGGCAGCGGGGATGACGTCGTTGGACGATTGGCCCATATTCACGTCGTTGTTCGGGTGGACAGGTTTTGCCGAAGGGCCGAGGAGTTGCGTAGCCCGGCTGGCGATCACCTCGTTAGCATTCATGTTCGTTGAAGTGCCTGAGCCGGTCTGGAAGATATCAAGCGGGAAATGATCGTCCCATTTACCGTCTGCTACCTCGAGGGCGGCCAGATGAACTGCCTGGGCTCTATTCGCATCGAGCAGCCCCAGCCCCGCGTTCACTTCAGCGGCAACCGCTTTTAGGAGCCCGAGTGCGCGGAGGAAAACGCGGGGGAAGCGTATGTTGCTCACCGGAAAGTTCAGGACGGCGCGCTGGGTCTGCGCACCGTAGAGCGCGTCCAGGGGGACTTTTACTTCACCCAGGGAGTCTTTTTCAATGCGGTAGTCGGTCATAGGTTCCGAGGTTCTCGCAGCAATGCACAGATCGCAAAGTTCGGAGGCATGATACTATCAAGCCTGAGACTGTTTTCGGGAGTGCGGGGGGCTGAACGAGAATTAATGGAATTATGAAACCAATTATACTCGCTTTTACGGATTTTGCACGCTGATTTTTCTGAAAAGGCCGACCCCGGGGATGCCAACCCCTCATACTCTATTCCGCGGTTGACCATCGGAGAAATAGCCTCTATAATAGAGAACAAAGGAGATCGTGTCATGAAGAACTTCATATCCAATCCAAGTCCCAGCTACAGCATTACGATACGAGTTGAGATCGAGAACCGCATCGGAATGTTCGCAAGGATCGCCACGGCCATCAGCGGTGTCGGCGGCGACATGGGCGCTGTTGACATCGTGGGTGTCGGAAAGGGCACGATCATCCGGGACGTTACCGTGAACGCCCGTGACGAGGCGCACGAGCAGGCCATCGTGATGGCCATCACGACCGTGCCGGGTGTGGATGTTCTCAGGTCCACGGACCGCACATTCACGGCCCACGAGGGCGGCAAGATCGAGATCAAAAACAAGCTTCCCGTACGAGACCGGAACGATCTGTCCAAGGTCTATACGCCGGGTGTTGCACGGGTTTGCATGGACATCCATCGGAACAGGCAGCACACCTATCGCTACACCATGAAAGGCAATTCCGTTGCCGTGGTAAGCGACGGGACGGCGGTGCTGGGTCTGGGCAACATCGGGCCCGAGGCAGCGCTGCCGGTCATGGAAGGCAAGGCAATGATCTTTAAGGAGTTCGCTAACATCAACGCCTTCCCCCTTGTGCTGGCGACGAAGGACGTGGAAGAGATCATTGCCACGGTCAAGAACATCGCGCCGGCATTCGGCGGGATCAATCTCGAGGACATTTCAGCACCGCGCTGTTTTGAGGTGGAGGCCCGGCTGCGAAAAATGCTTGACATCCCGGTGTTTCATGACGACCAGCACGGCACGGCGGTGGTTGTGCTTGCCGCGCTCATCAATGTTTCGAGGCTGCTGAGACGCGATCTGAAGAAGTTCAAGGTCGTGGTCGTCGGTTCAGGCGCCGCCGGATCGGCAACCACGAGGATCCTCCTGTCCTCGGGGGTCAGGGACATTATTGTATGCGACAAGGCAGGTGCGCTTTACCCGGGCAGAAAACAGGGAATGGACCCCAATAAAAGCCTGCTGGCAGCAGCCACGAACCCGCGGAAGGTGAAGGGAAGCATATCCGACGCCATGAAGGGGGCGCACGTCTTCATCGGCCTGTCGGCACCGAATGTGATCTCTGCAAATGATATCCGGAAGATGGCTAAAGACCCGATCGTTTTTGCCCTCGCCAATCCTAATTCCGAGATCGCGCCGGAGGAGGCCCTGCCGCTGGTACGCGTCATGGCCACAGGACGGTCGGACTACCCGAACCAGATCAACAATATGCTCTGTTTCCCCGGCATGTTCCGGGGACTGCTCGATGTCCGCGCACAGGGAGTGAACGAGGCGGTGAAGATCGCCGCTGCCAAAGCCATTGCCCACACGGTCAAGATCGGGGAGCTGCACGAGGACTATATCATCCCGAGCCTTTTCGATCGCACCGTAGTTGCGTCCGTGGCTGCTGCCGTGGCCGCGACAGCGAGGAAGACGGGATTGGCGAAGAAATAAAATAAATGGTCAATGGTCGGGAAACAAGGGGTGTGGTAAACCGGCAGGCAGATCGGTTTTTGTCTCTGCCGCCTGCCGTTGATATGCTTTTTGAGGGGCTTCATGAACCGTAATGACGACCGTCTCCACCGTGACGAAAAAGACCTCCGCAGTCTCGCGATGGCCGAGCTGCAGGCAATCTACGCCGACCTCGGTCTCACCCAGGAGGAACTGGACCTCCTTTCCGCTCCGCGGCGGTCCTTTACCGTGAGCTTTCCGGTGAAGATGACGACGGGCAGGACCCAGATGTACACGGGTTACCGCGTGCAATATAATGACGCGCGCGGCCCGGCCAAGGGCGGCATTCGCTTCCATCCCGGGATGGACGAAGAGCACGCGAGCGAACTGGCCTTGCTCATGGCGCTCAAGTGCGCGGTGGTGAACATCCCCTTCGGCGGCGCAAAGGGCGGCGTCGCGGTCAATCCCATGGAGCTTTCGAAGCGCGATCTTGAGCTGGTAACGCGCGGGTATATCCGTGCCATCGCGGACTATATCGGCCCGTTCAAAGATATTCCCGCGCCCGACGTGTACACCGATGAGCAGATCATGGCGTGGGTGCTGGATGAGTACGAGCGGATCAAGCGTGAGCATGTTCCCGCCGTGGTCACGGGAAAACCCCCCGCACTGGGCGGCATCAAGGCGCGCAGATACTCGACGGCGCTGGGCGGCGTCCATGTGCTTGAGCAGGCCATGAAGGAACACGGCATGAAAGCTCAGGGGAGCCGCGTTGCGATCCAGGGGTTCGGCAACGCGGGCGGAAATGTTGCGCGCATGCTCCATCACTGGGGCTACACTGTCGTGGCCGTGAGCGACGTGAACGGCGCCATCATGGACCCGGAGGGGCTCGATATCTCTGCACTCAGACATCACAAGACCAAGACCGGCAGTGTCGCGGGCTTTGAAAAAGCAATAAACATTTCCCAGGCCGAGCTCCTTGCCGCTGACTGTGAAATTCTGATACCGGCCGCCCTCTCGAACCAGATCGACGGGAATAATGCCCATGACGTGAAGGCGAAGATCGTCCTCGAGCTCGCGAATGCGCCGCTTACCGCACAGGCCGATGACATCCTTTTCAACAGGGACATTCTGGTCATCCCCGATATTCTTGCCAACGCAGGCGGCGTAGTGGTGAGCTATTTTGAGTGGAGTCAGAATTTGAGCAACCAGGCCTGGCCGGAAGAAAAAGTACTTGAACAACTGAAACTGATCATGGCCACGGCGTTCAATGACGTCCATGACCACTGCCGCGAAGCAAAGTGCCGGATGCGGAAGGCCGCCTACGAACTGGCGGTGAAACGGATCTTGAACGTGGAGAAACTGCGCGGTAATTTGTGAAAACGCGGTCTTTCCGCTTTTTGGAGAGGGGAGAATGAATTGAATGAACACTGCCGAGAAAAGTAAACGGTATGTCCTCGTCCTTGATTCCAACGCTGAAGACCTGTTTTACACCAGCATGCTGCTTCAGCGGTTCGGCTACTATACCTTCACCACGCATACCGCACAGGAGGCGATCGGCTATATGACCGCAGCAAAGCCGTCCGCGGTCGTGGCCGACGCCGGTTCGGGCGGTACGACCCTCCTGTCCTGGATGACGAAGGACCCCCGCTTTCTGGATGTCCCGCTCATCCTTCTTTCTCCGCTGTCGAGTGCTGATTCGGAAGCAAGGGCCCGGAGGGAAGAGTACGCCGCTCATCTGGGAAAGCCGCTCAAGGTGGAGGAATTCTATCGGGCTATTCAAACGGTCATCGAGAAGGGATCGCGGAGAAACCTCAGAATTGCGACTCACCTGAACGTGAGACTGGATGACGGGCCACGCGTGAGTGAGGGTTTTGCAACGGAGCTGTCGGAGTACGGGATGTTCTTCCGGACTCTGGAACCCCGACAGGTCCATTCGCGCATCCCGGTGGTCCTCGAAATCAAGGGACGGCAGATCAAGCTCGAGGCAGTTGTCCTTTACACCGCGAGGTTCGAAGAGGGGTCGTTCAGGGAGCACGGCATGGGACTGAAGTTCATGAACATCGGAAGTGAGGACAGGGAGGTCATCGCGGCCTATATGCTGGAACAACTTGAGGAAGGATTAGTGCGGCAGCGAGGTTAAACGTGGATCGGGACTGCGCTGTCCTTATCGGGACTTAGCCGTGATATTTGTCAAGCATGGCGGAAATGAAGGATGACCATGTTGAATCAGGTTCCCACACCGACCTCATTAAGGCAAAGGCTTCCTCCGGGGGATGTCCCTCTTTGAGAACGCGGTACAACCCGAGAAAAGCCGTAACCCGCTTATTGGCCGCACAGTGCAATAAGATCCGCCTGTCTTGATACTGCATCATTACGGCGAAGAATGCAAGCAGATCAGTTTCTGCAGGAGCACCGAACTGCACAGGAATATGGATGTACTCCATGCCCAAAGAATTGACCAGCCCCGGCTCGTCGCGAAGGGAGTAGCGGGGATCGTCATGGAGCGCCAGATTTATGACAACCTCGAATCCTTCCTCTGCCGCCGAGGCGAGCTGTTCTTCCGTGGGCTGACCGGAGGTAGACAACTTACTGTCCACCGTACGATAGTTATATATGTCAGTGACTTTTTCCATGACAGCATTAATCTGGCCAAAATATTATTTTGATTCCGTTTGTTCGGCAGGATAATATTCGATTTGAGCGCTTAGATGACTTCTCATCATCTCTTCCGGTTTTTTGATATCCTGCCCGACCTATTGGCGCATTATGCACGCTTCTTCTATACATGGTTCCGGAGCATGAGCTCCAGCGGATGGGGGTTCAGGTAGGCCTGCTGCATGAGATATTCCACGCTGTACCTGCGGACATGATGCTGCAGCAGGGTGATCGGTACGACGAGCGGCACCAGTTCCCGGTGGTAGTTCGTGATCACTTCCTGCAGCTCCTTCTTTTCATCCGCCGAGAGCTTGTCCTTGAAGTACCCGGCCATGTGCTGCAGCACGTTGGTGTTCTTCTTTACCGTGGCCAGGAATCCGAGACCCTCCAGCAGCGTCCTGAGATAACGGCTGTGCAGCTCTTCTCTGCTGACCTTTTTCGGGGCGGCCACGAGTTTTCCCAGTCCGGTGTAGTGTTTCTGACTGTGGGACATCACCAGGAGCTTGTGCTCCGTGTGAAATGAGACCAGCCCTCCGAGAGAACCGTCTTCTTTGATGTATTCCTGCCAGCGTCGATAGACAAATATGCGTTCAATGAAGTTCTCCCGCAGCCCCGGGTCGTGCAGCCTGCCTTCGTCCTCTATCGGCAAGAGGGGAAACTTGTCCATGAATGCCTTGGCAAAGAGACCGGAGCCGGTGGCGTTCGGCAGGCCGGCCTCGGTATAGATCTTGACCCCCCGCATACCCGAACTGGGCGATCTGCTTTTGAACACGAAGCCGCAGAGGTCCTCTTTCGCCAGCTCAGCGACTTTTTTCTTCGCCCAGTTTTTCATGCGGGCCGAGTGGTCCACCCTGGTCTGGATCGTGACAAGCCGGGGATCCTCCTGCTCGCCGACCAGGCGCATGGCCTCGCGCGGGACAGGCAGGCCGCACTCGGCCTCGGGACAGACCGGCAACCAGTCCACATACCGGCCGAGGGTATCGGTCAGGAAACTGTCGAGTTTGTGGCCGCCGTCATAGCGGACCGGATTGCCGAGCAGGCAGGAACTGATGCCGAGTTTGATCTTATTCATGTCTTTCCCAGTTCACATTCTTTTTTCAGGTCGTTCAGCATTGCGATGGTCAGTTTGCGGACCGTGCTTTCAGTAAGGTGCTTCCCTCCGAAGAGAAGCGGCAGACCGTGGAAGGTCTCGCTGCTCATGACCAGCACGCTGTCGTCGATCTGCTGGAACAGGAACTCGTGGCGCGAGAAAATGCCGAATTTGGATCCGCACCAGACAACGCGTTGCGCGGGGACAAACTCCTCGATCTTCGGTTGCAGCGTGATCGGCACGGAGAAGGGCCGGAGACAGAACGCGAACCGTTCTCCCTTCCCGAGAAGGCCCGAGTCCGATACCGCGTTGCGGGCCACGGTATTCCATTCGGCCCAGCATGTAAGGTCTGTGAAGGTCTTCCAGATCTTTTTGATATCGGCTTTGATGAGGATCGATTCTTCAATGACCATGTCAGAACCCCGTGACGCCCGGGCCTTTCTTTTCCTCGCCGTGCGCCTGCATGACGGCGTCTGCAAAGCAAATCTTCGAGATCGGAACGTATTTTTCTATCTCGTTGTCTTTGCAGACCGCCTCGTTCCGCAACCCTTCGATGAGGGGATGCGCAATCCCCGAGGACGAGGACCCTGCTTAAGGTGTGAGTTCATACGTGTGCATGAGTGTAGTGTATCGCGAAAGGGCTCTATTGGCAACTCGTAAAAAGAAGAGGATTATCGGCTGCATATTTTGATATAATAATAAACTGTCCGATATGATATATTGGTCATATCTGAGGTACTTTAGACAAACATTGCTTGAGACCTTGTCGAGGTGATGCATGAAAACCAAGAAGAACCTTATCATCGTCGGAGACCGGGTCCTCATCGATCCTGACGAACGGATGGACAAGACGCCTTCGGGGCTCTATCTTCCCCCGACGGTCAAGGAGAAGGAAAAGATCATGGGCGGCCACGTGGTAAAGACCGGGCCGGGGTATCCCATTCCGGACAATACACCCGATGAGTCCTGGAGAACAGGCAAGAAGGACATAAGGTATCTTCCGCTGCAGGCCGCCGATGGTGATTATGCCATCTTCCTCAAAGATCAGTCGATGGAGATCGAGTTCGAGGAAAAGAAATATCTGATTGTTCCCCATTCAGCGATCCTCGCCCTTGTGCGCACGGAGCTGTCTGAAGAGGGATGATACCAGCACAGTTCATATAAAAAGGTGGTAAAATGATAAGAGGGAAGGTGCAATAAAAGGGAGTCGTTCTGTCCTGAATAGGACTTTGTACGGGATAGAGAAAGACAGATGGAGAGGATAAAGTCTTTGCCAGGATGACAGGATTAACGGGAACCTTTTTTAAAAACGCTTCAGTTGCATCATTTCCGGGTCGGATGATCATGAAAAAAAATCTCACGCACAAGATCCTGGAGTCCCATCTTCTCGAGGGGGAACTTGTCCCCGGCAAAGAGATCGGCATCAGGGTCGACCACACCCTGCTGCAGGACGCGACGGGCACGCTCGCGATGCTCGAGTTCGAGGCGCTGGGTCTCGAGCGCGTGAAGGTCGAACTCGCCGCGCAGTACGTCGATCACAACCTGCTTCAGACAGACAACAAGAACGCGGACGACCACCGGTTCCTTCAGACGGCTGCTGCGAAATTCGGTGTGCATTTCAGCAGACCGGGCAACGGCGTTTCGCATCAGGTGCACATGGAACGCTTCGGCGTGCCGGGCAAGACACTTCTTGGCGCGGACAGCCACACGCCGGGCGCGGCAGGCGTGTCCATGCTCGGCATGGGCGCCGGCGGACTGGATGTCGCGCTGGCCATGGCCGGATATCCCTATCACCTCCCCTGTCCCAGGGTGCTCGGGGTGAACCTTGTTGGCAGTTTGCCTGACTGGGTAAGCGCCAAGGATGTGATCCTGGAGATGCTCAGGCGTCATGACGTCAAGGGCTGCCTGGGCAAAATTATAGAATATTACGGTCCGGGCGTACGGTCCCTGTCCGCAACGGACCGCGAGACCATCGGCAACATGGGCACCGAGACCGGGGCAACTTCCTCGATCTTTCCATCCGATGACCGTACACGGGAATATCTCATTGCGCAGGGCAGGGGTGTCGCATGGGTACCGCTTGCGGCTGATGACGGAGCGCAGTATGACGAACAGGAAGAGATCGATCTCTCGAAGCTCGAGCCTCTGATCGCCAGGCCGTCGTCGCCGGGGAACGTCGTACCGGTCAGGGAAGTAGCGGGCATCAGGGTGGACCAGGTCATCGTAGGCAGCAGCGTGAACTCGTCCTATCGTGACCTTATGATATCGGCGCGGATGCTCGAGGGAAGACGCGTTCACCCGGAGACCAGTTTTCACGTGAATCCCGGGAGCCGTGAGGTGATCGAGAACGTGGCGCAGCAAGGCGGGCTCCAGTGGTTCTTCTCTGGAGGCGCGCGCGTGCACGAACCCGGGTGCCAGGGATGCATCGGCATGGGCCAGGCGCCTGGAACGGGAGAGGTGAGCCTGCGTACGTTTCCGCGGAATTTCCCGGGCAGGTCAGGGACCAAGGACGACAAGGTTTACCTCTGTTCACCGGAAACCGCGACTGCGGCCGCGCTGAAAGGGGTCATTATTGACCCTCGCGACCTTGCCAGGGAGATGATCTATCCGCGGATCGAGGAACCTGCGAAGAATATCGTAGAAGAGAAGTCGATCGTTTTCCCGTCGGACGAACTGAGAAAGACCATAATCGTTCGCGGGCCGAACATCAAACCCCTGCCGGTCCTGGAACCGCTGCCGGACACGCTTATCGCAAAGATCGCGTTGAAGGTGGGAGACAATATCTCGACGGATGCTATCATGCCGGCGGGGAACAGGATCCTTCCCCTTCGCTCGAACATCGAGGCGATCAGCGAGTTTGTCTATACCCAGTTTGATCCGGCCTTTGCAAAGGAAGCCAGGGACATGGGCACAGTGGTGATCCTCGGGGGTGAGAACTACGGCCAGGGATCAAGCCGCGAGCATGCCGCGCTTGCGCCGCGCTATCTGGGAGTACGAGCGAAGATCGTGAAGAGCTTTGCCCGCATCCATAAGTCGAATCTTTGCAACTTCGGCATTCTCCCGCTCACGTTCAAAGACCCGAGAGAGTATGATACACTTGACAAGGGCGCGACCGCGGTGTTTCCCGAGGTACGGAAGCGGATCGAACGGGGTGACACGGAAATTCCCGTTGAGGTGGGCGGCAGGACGATCATGGCAATCCTGGACGTCTCCGACCGGCAGAGGAAACATCTTCTGGCGGGCGGGACTTTGAATTATGTGAAACAGGAACTGGGAAACAAACAGAAGAACCTTTGACACTGAAGAGGCGGATTTGTAGTTCGATAACGGCGGATAAATCTGGAACATGGAGATGCTGACGTATCCGCAGTTATCAAGGGTTTTTATCCGCATTGATCCGTGTCAAGGAATCATGGAGGTCGTCATGGCTGAGCCCGCAACAACAAAGAACATTGGTCTCCGCGGTGTGAAGGTGGCTGACACGAAGATCAGCCATGTCGACGGCGAGAACGGAATCCTGATCTACCGCGGTTACCGCATCGAAGACCTCGCAAAAAACTCGACATTCGAGGAGACGTCGTACCTGCTCCTGCACGACGAGCTGCCTGATAGAAGCCGGCTGGAGGATTTCAATCGACAGCTCCTGCGGGCCCGGCAGGTGCCTAGCTTTCTTCTGAACACCATGAAAAGCCTGCCGCACGGTGCTCATCCCATGGACGCGCTGCAGGCCGCGGTCCCGCTCCTGGCCATGGCCGATCCCGATCTCAACGATGATTCGCGGGAAGCGAACACCGCCAGGGCCGTCATGCTCATTGCCCGGGTCGCGACCATGGTGGCTGCCTGGCAGAGGATCAGGCATGACAAGGAGCCGTTGCCGAGCGATGAGTCGTTGTCCCATGCCGGTAATTTTTTGTGGCAGTTGACGGGCGAAAAGCCTGACCCGGAAACAGCGAAGGACCTTGATACCGCGCTCGTGCTGCACGCGGACCACTCGTTCAACGCATCGACCTTTGCGTGCCGCGAGGTCGCTTCCACGAAGGCGCACATGTATGCGGCTGTGGCAGCCGGTGTCGGCGCCCTGTCCGGAAGCCTGCACGGCGGCGCGAACGCTCAGGTGATGAAGATGCTCATGGACCTGAAGGAGGAGAAGGACATTCCGGGTTGGGTGAAGAGGCAGTTGGACGGCGGAATGAAGATCATGGGCATGGGGCATGCGGTGTATAAAACGACCGACCCGAGGGCGCAGTTCCTGAAGGAAATGTGCTTTCAACTGGGCAGGAAGCTTGGCCAGGAGCATTGGTGCAGACTGTCCGGTCTGATCGAGAAGAGCGCTGTGTCCGAGTTCGAGAAGCGGGGCAAGAACACGATCAAGCCCAACGTCGATTTCTTCAGCGCGCCGGTGTACCACATGATGGGATTTTCGGGAGACCTGATGACGCCGATCTTCGCCGTGGCGCGGATCGCGGGCTGGACGTCCCATATCATCGAGGAGAAGTTCGGCGATGCCCAGGGAAAGCCGGCGCTCTACCGGCCGTCGTCTGAATATAACGGCAATTATTGCGGCAAGACAGGGTGTGTGTACGAGCCGCTGGAGACGAGGAAGTAAGTGAGTCCAGGGTGCGGAGTTTTGACAGTTTACGGAGGACGCCATGGCAGGGAAAAGAGAAAAGGTTGAGAAGCGGAGGCTGGGAACATTACGTTCCCGAACTAAAAATCTTGTTCCCCCGAAAGAAAAAGATGGGGTGAAAAACAAGAAGACAGCGACGCTCAAACAGAAAACAGCGCAGAGACCGACCCGGATCCTCTCGATCAATCCTTACACCGATGAGGTGATGAAAAAGTACCCGCTCATGAGTATGGCGGAACTGAACGGACAGGTGGGCGAGTCTCGCGCAGCTTTTGTCAAGTGGCGTGACGTCCCTGTCGCGGACCGGGCGGCAATGCTGAAGAAGCTGGCAATAGTACTGCGCGCGGAAAAGCGGACATATGCCGAGCTTATCACCAAAGAGATGGGAAAGCCGATCAGAGAAGCGCTTGCGGAGGTCGAGAAGTGCGCTGTGCTCGCGGACTACTATGCAGCGAACACGGTGGAGTTCCTGAAGCCCGAGGAAATCAAGACTGAAGCGAAGAAGAGCTACGTCATGTACCAGCCTCTGGGCATTGTACTGGCAGTCATGCCCTGGAACTTCCCGTTCTGGCAGGCCTTTCGCTTCGGCGTGCCCGCGGTCGCCGCAGGGAACGTGGCGCTGCTGAAGCACGCGTCGAACGTCCCCATGACCGCACTGGCAATCGAGGAGGCCTTTACCAAGGCCGGCTTCCCGGACAGTGTGTTCAAGACCCTGCTGATCGATGTGCCGCAAACACTTGGCCTCATTGACGACGACCTGGTGGACGCTGTGTCGCTCACGGGCAGCAACCGGGCAGGCGAGGACATCGGGGCCCATGCAGGCAGGAAGATCAAGAAGGTCGTGCTCGAACTCGGGGGCTCGGACCCGTTTGTCGTGCTGGATGACGCGGATGTCACGAAAGCGGGCAGGATGGCGGCCAACGCGCGAATGATCAACACAGGTCAGAGCTGTATTGCCGCAAAGCGCTTCATCGTCATGGACACGGTCGCTGAGGAGTTCACGAAGCACTTCCTCGCCCGGCTCAAGGAGCTGAAGATGGGCGACCCGATGGACGAGGGCACAGACATCGGCACCGTGGCAAGGAAAGACATCCTCGACGGTTTGAAGGAGCAACTCCGGGACGCGAAAGCAAAAGGCGCACTGGTGCTGACCAGCGGCCAGACTTTCACCAAAGGGCTCTTCTTTACGCCCTGCGTCGTTCTGAATACCAAGCCGAACATGAAAGTCGTGACCGAGGAAGTCTTCGGACCCATCGCCCCGGTCATCACGGTGAAGGACGAGGACGAGGCGATCAGGGTGGCGAACGACACGGCCTATGGACTCGGCGCGGCCATCTGGAGCCGGGACCTTGAACGGGCAGAGCGGCTTGCAGGGCGGATAGAATCCGGGACCGTCACGATCAACGACATGGTGAAGTCGGACCCGCGGCTGCCCTTCGGCGGCATCAAAAAGTCCGGGGTCGGCAGGGAAATGTCTCATCACGGGATAAAGGAATTTGTGAACATCAAGACCGTCGTGGTGAGGGAGTAGCGAAGACGAGGGACGAAGGAAGAAACACGAGAGACGAGGGACGATGGACGAGAGGTTTACCTGAATCTTTGCTGCTTTGAATTTTCTCTAGTCCGTCATTTCCGAACGGTTCTATCGGGAATCTGGTTTTTGTTTTTCACGCCGTATTCCCGATAAAGGCATTCGGGAATGACAGGAATTTTACACGTCCGTCGTCTTAGTGAGCGAAGCAAGTGGTCGTCCATCGTCCGTCAGCATTTTTATCTGGAGACAAAATGAAAGCATCCGATCTGTTCGTCAGGCAGCTTGAAGAAGAGGGCGTAGAGTACATCTTCGGCCTGCCTGGCGAAGAAAACCTCGATTTCCTGGAGTCCCTCCGCACGTCAAGGATCAAGTTTGTCCTCACGCGGCACGAGCAGACCGCTGCGTTCATGGCCGCCACCTACGGCAGATTGACCGGGAAAGCCGGCGTATGCTTCTCGACCCTGGGACCGGGGGCGACGAACCTTGTCACCGGCGTGGCCCACGCGCAGCTCGTCGGCGCACCGCTCATCTCCATCTCGGGACAGAAGGCCATCAGGCAGAACTGGCAGGCCCGGTTTCAGCTCATCGATATCGTGAGCCTGATGAGGCCGATCACCAAGGACTCGGTCTCCATTGTGGACCCGAGCACCATCCCGACGGTGCTGCGCAATGCCTTCAAGCTTGCCCAGGCCGAGCGGCCGGGCGCTGTGCATCTGGAACTGCCCGAGGATGTGGCTGCAACTGAAACGGATGCGAAGGTGCAGAAACGGGGCCTTGTCCGCAGATCAGTGGCCGATCTAAAATCACTTGTGCTTGCCGCCGGGATGATCAGCCAGGCGACGAACCCCCTCATCCTTTTGTCATCAGGGGCGAACAGAAATCTCATCGCCCGCCAGTTGAAACAATTCATTGAGAAGACCGGCATCTATGCCGTGCACACCCAGATGGGGAAGGGGGTGCTGAGCGACGACTCTGAATACAGCCTCTTCGCCACCGGCATTCACAAACGCGATTACGTGAACTGCGGCATAGACCGTGCCGATGTGATCATTACGATCGGGTACAACATCGTCGAATATCCTCCGTATGTCTGGAACAACAACCTTGACAAGAAGATCATCAACATAGATTTTGCCGAGGCAGAGGTTGATAAATATTACAATCCGAACATCGAGGTCATCGGAGACGTTTCCTGCTCGCTTCAGCAGCTCGGGGAAATGATCACCGCAGGAAAGTACGGGGAGTTGTTCAAATCCATCCGGGAATTCCTGGACCAGAAGCTCTCGGTCGATTTTACGAAGAAGTATCCTCTGACGCCGCAGGAGGTCGTGCGGCATGTGCGCGAGGTGCTTTCCCAGAGCGATATCCTGACGCTGGACAACGGGATCTACAAGCTGTGGTTCTCTCGTCTGTATAAGACCTATCGGCCGAATACCTTCCTGCTGGACAATGCCCTTGCGACCATGGGCGCCGGGCTGCCCACCGGGATCGCGGCCAAGATGCTCAGACCCGAGCGGAATGTCCTCGCGGTCACCGGGGACGGCGGGTTCATGATGAACTCCCGGGAGCTTGAGACCGCACTGCGGTACAACGTTCCCCTGGTCGTCCTGGTCCTGAATGACAATGCCTTCGGGTTCATCAAGTGGGAGCAGCAGGCCAAGGGATATACGAGCTTCGGTCTGGATTATACAAACCCCGATTTCGTGAAGTACGCGGAAAGCTACGGGGCCGTGGGGATGAAGGTCGGGGAAGGGGACAACCTGTCTGAACTTCTGCGAAAGGCGTTCTCGCTGAAAACGGTCGTGCTTATCGAATGTCCGATCGATTATTCAGCCAATTATGAAACGTTTTCAAAAGAGCTTTCGAACATTGTGTGTGAGCCCTGAAGACGGCAGTTCCCGGATCGTCGTTCGTTAGCTCGTGAAGTACTTATGGCCAGAGGAGAATCGACTTATGCAGCCGAAAGAGAAAAGAGATTTTGACAAGGAAGCGGCGAAGTGGGACGCAAACCAGGGACGCGTGAAGCTCGCGAACGAGGTGGCCGATGCGATCATCAGAGAGGCGAAGCCTTCACGCGACATGGATGTGCTGGACTTCGGGTGCGGGACCGGCCTGGTCATGCTCAGGCTGCAGCCTCTTGTCAGGAACATTCTGGGCGTGGACAGTTCTCAGGGCATGCTCGGCGTTCTGGAGGAAAAGATCAAGACGCAGGGGATCGCGAATGCGCGGACCCTTATCGTGGATTTCGAGAAGAACGGCCGCATTGAGGGCAGATACCATCTGCTCGTGAGCAGCATGACCCTGCACCATGTGCCGGACACGGCAAGACTGTTCAAGCAATGGCATGAGCTCCTGCTGCCGGGAGGGCTCCTGTGCTTTGCAGATCTTGATGCCGAAGACGGATCGTTCCATGGCGACAACACCGGCGTGTTCCATCAGGGTTTTGACCGCCAACACCTGAAAAAACTTCTTTTGTCTGCCGGATTCCGTGATGTCCGTGATACTACGGCAACGACGATGATAAAAGACGTGGAGGGAAAAGGGAAAAAAGAGTTTTCGGTGTTTTTGATTCTTGCTAAGAAGTGAATAATCGTCAGTCCCGATCCAGTCGAATGATTTTATTTCAAGGACCATGCTCAAAACCATCATCTCTCGATTTTCCATCCCCGGCACATTCGTCAGGTCCGGACGGTTCGGCTCCGGCCTGATCAACGACACCTATCTCTGCGAGTTCGACGACGCTGGAAAGCCCCGCAAATTCATCCTCCAACGGATCAATGCGTCTGTGTTCACGCACCCGGAAAAGGTGATGCAGAACGTGGAGACCGTCACGACGCATATTGTCAAGCGGCTGCGCACAGAGCGGGTGGCCGAACCCTATGCAGTGACGCCCGCGCTGATCAGCACCCGGGGCGGCCGATCATTCCTTCTCGATGATAACGGCGCATACTGGCGGGTGTTCCATTTCATAGAGACCGGGATCGTCTTTGACACGGTGCAAAACAGAAAACATGCCTACGAGGTGGGCCGCGGCGTCGGCCGATTCCAGGCGCTGGTCTCGGACCTGCCGCCCTCGGCGTTGCATGACACGCTCCCGGGATTTCATTACACGCCGAAGTATCTTGCGGCATATGATGATGCCGCAGACGCGGATGTCGCGGGCCGGGTCGCGGGGATCGGGCCGGAGAACACATTCGTGTTTAAGAGAAGGCGCATTGCGCCGACCCTGACCGATCTCATTGCCTCGAAAGAGCTCCCGCTTCGGGTCGTACACAACGACCCCAAGGTGAACAACATCATGGTCCAAAAGGAGAGCGGGGAAGCCCTGTGCATGCTTGATCTGGACACGGTGAAGCCCGGGATCGTTCACTTCGATTTCGGCGACTGTGTGCGCTCCGCCGCGAACCCTGCCGGAGAGAACGCGAAGGACCTCGAATCGATCGGCATCGACATGGTCCTGTTTGAGGCAATAGCGGAAGGTTACCTTCGCGAGGCAGGAGTGTTCCTTACGAAAACGGAGCTCGCACTCCTGCCCCAGTCGGTAAAAGTCATCACCTTTGAGCTCGGTCTCAGGTTCCTCACCGATTATCTGCGGGGCGACGCCTATTTCAAGATAAAATATCCGACCCACAATCTCCACCGCGCCCGCGTGCAGTTCAGGCTGCTCGAAAGCATTGAGGCTGCAGAGGGGAGAATGACCTCATTTATTAAGCGGTTGTTTCCTTTTCACCGATAATTGTTCAGAAGGAGGTCCACAAATGGAACTATTCGAAGCAATAAAGACCCGGAGGAGCGTCCGAACGTATCAGGATAAACCCGTTGAAGACGAGAAGCTCCAGGCCGTGCTGGATGCCGTTCGCATGGCGCCGTCGTGGGCGAACATGCAGTGCTGGCGAATGGTGGTGGTGAAGGACAAGGCTGCGCGGGAAAAGATCAGCGACCTGTCTTACGTGGAGTCCTACTTCTCGCCCAAAGGCTACAAGTCCAACCCCTCGAAGAAGGCCCTTGCCGCCGCGCCGGTGGTGATCGTGCTCTGTGCGGACCCGGCCCAGTCCGGGGTGCTCTGGGACCAGGACTACTATCTCGTGGATGCCGGCATTGCCGCCCAGAACCTGATGCTTGCGGCAAGAAGCCAGGGTCTCGGTACGGTCTTTGTGGGCGTCTATGACGAAGAGAAGGTGAAAAAACTTTTGAATATCCCGGCTTCAGTCAGGATCATCGGGCTTCTGCCCCTAGGATATCCGACCGAGGAAAAGAAGGACGGTCCGAAGAGGAAGCCTCTTGATGAGATCTGCTTTAACGATCGATGGGGCACATGAGAGCGGCAAAGGCAAAGGCGTCATGATACGTAAAAGTACAGAAAATGCTTTCGAGACGCTCTACGCCGTCAAAAAAAAACGATTCCGCCCGGATATTGCAAGTCTGTTATCCCCGCAGATTGCTGGAACGAGATCCAGCTATTTCCTGGCCTCCCTTTTATCCCTCAAATAGAAAGCTTCAACTTTCTTTCTCGCCCATGGAGTTCTCCTCAGAAATTGCAGACTGGATTTGATGCTCGGGTCGTTAGTAAAGCATTTGATCTTGACGGCCTTCCCCATTTCATCCCAGCCATACTGTTCCACCAGTCGGGTAAGGATCATTTCAAGAGTGACCCCGTGAAGGGGATCTTTTGGTTTTTGATCTGTCATGTCCCTGTCTTTTTCTGATAGATGGCCTGTTATCGTCATGAGAAAACTGCGGTTAAGGCGAAATCAAGAGCTGCGTTCAGCCTTGGGCCTTTTCTTCCGGTCTGGCAATACTGAACAGCCACCACCGTGCGTCTTTGCGCCCCTTGCGGGCCTGCCGGTCGAAATAGATCTTCATCGTGCCGCCGGATTCGGTTTCTACCTCGTACCAGTGTTTGCGAACATACAACTCAGGGCTTCCGTGGTGACATTTCCCGGTCTCGCGCCAGGTGCGCATAACGACCCTGATCCGAATGGTTTGGCCGCGCCACAGAAATTCGCGCGGGACACCGGGCTCCCCGACGGCCATACGCGACGTGTCGCTCGTGGCGACCACCGGCGTAAGCGGCTCACTGATCAACTGTTCTGATGTTTTGACATCCTGGTTCAATTTAGTGAAGATCATCTTTTTGCATCTCCCGCAAAGCTACGTAAGACGGGCCCATAATTTATATTTGATGCACTCGTAAAAAGTCGAAAGCTTGTATCCTCCGTCATTCCCGTGCAAACGGGAATCCAGTCTTTTCAGTCAGACTCTTGACCCCTGGATACCCGCATTCGCGGGTATGACGACTTTTTACGAGACAATCATATTTAGTCATCCTCCGCTGGAGCTGTCAAAAAGAGGGGAGCATCATTTGTCTCATGCTCCCCCAAATCATCTTACCCGACTGCTGATTCTGCTATGCCGCTTTTTTCGCATGGAACGAGCGGATCATGTCTGGGGTCATTTTCCCAACCTCTCCGATCCTCGCGCTGTCCCGGAGGAAGGCTGGGACTAATTTAAGGGCATCATTCTTGGTGTTTGCATCGACGATGGCATAGGCGGTGTGGTCACCGGCCTTGCACCCGAAATCGAATTTCCCCAGTATGTCCCTTCCCTTTTCCAATTCCTCGTCAAGTGCCTTCAGGCACTCTTCGGGTTTGTGAGGTGATTCTATTATATACCGTGCCATAGGTAACCTCCTTTAAAGTCCGAACCCTTCCGTATTGCTCCGGCTCGAGACTGCATTCAGGATATAATCCCTCCCGTTTGATAGTAAAATCATACCACCGTCAGGCATAACTGTCAAAAGGTCTGCAAAGCTTTAAAATACACGGTAAGACTGGCGTGTAATAGAGAGTGGTTAGAGGGCTATAAGTTGTTTGTTATCGGTTAGTTGGCCGGCAAAAGGATCAATCTCGGGATCTTTTGGTAATCTTGTCATGGTCACCTGGTCATATCCACTACATTTGTTCTATAATAATGAGAGAAGAACATTTTTTGTGAGGCGCTTATGGAAACCTCTAAGACATTTCGTGAATCCATCTCTATTGCCCTCGCGGGTTTCACTGTTGCGACCGTTTCCGGGCTTGCTGCTGCGCTCGCGGGTTTCGGCACCCGCTGGGAATGGTGGAGCTTTATGACCGGTTTTGTGATCCTTAAGTGGGCGGCAATAGGCGGGATAGCAGCATCGCTGGCCATTGTTCTCGGGTTCCTTTTTTTCAGGGGCCGTGTGCAAAAGCATCTCGTTCTGGCCGCTGCAGCGCTTATTGTCGGCCTCGTGGTAGCGGGGATTCCCCTGGACTGGCTTAAGACCGCGCAACGTTTGCCCCGGATCAACGACATTACCACAGACACTGAAAACCCTCCCCAGTTCGTCTCTATCCTCCCATTACGGAAGGACGCGACAAGCCCCGCGGAATACGGCGGGCCGAAGATAGCAGCCCAGCAGATCCGCGCTTATCCGGAAGTGAGGCCCGCTGTTTTCTCCCTGCCGCCTGACAAGGCCTTCGCCCTGGCACTTGCCGCGGCAAAAAAGATGGGTTGGCGGATCGTCGATGCGAATCCGAACGAAGGCCGCATCGAGGCCTCGGATACCACCTTCTGGTTCGTGTTCACTGACGACATTGTGGTGCGGGTGCGCGCAGTGGCCGAAGGGAGCCGCGTGGACGTGCGGTCGCATTCGCGCGTGGGTCTAAGTGACGTGGGCGCGAACGCGCGACGGATCGAGGAGTATATGAAGGTCCTGAAGAAGGAGACCTCGTGAGGAGCCGATCTTATCCAAACAAGATGAATCGTAATAAGTCAAGATTTGCCACAGAACGCACAAAAAGCACAGAGGAATACCTTAATAAACGAAAGATTTTTTTTGAGTCTTTTGTGACTTTTGTGGCTAAAAATACTTTTTACAACGGGATCAAACAAGTTGACGGCCCACTTTATATGACCGCAAGCTGCGCGTAAGAGAAGATTAATACCAGTACGATAAGTTGACATTATCTATGCGCAATCGTGCAAATCCGTGGAAAAAAAATATTTTCATGCTATAATCCCGCATGCGTTTCATCGCCGACCTCCACGTTCATTCCCACTATTCACGCGCCACGAGCCCGGACATGTGCCCGGAAGGCATCTGGAAATGGGCGCAGCTTAAGGGCATCAATGTCATCGGGACCGGAGACTTTACCCATCCCCAATGGATCAAAGAACTGAAGAAGAAGCTCGATCCAGCGGGCAACGGTTTGTTCACGCTCAAGAAAAAATATATGACCGATGACGTTCCCGGGACGTGCACGGCGGAGGTTTCGTTCATCCTCTCAGCCGAAATCAGCAGCATCTACCGCAAGAACGGCAAGACGCGGAAGGTCCATTCGGTCGTCCTCATGCCGGACATCGCGTCTGCCGAGCGATTGAGCCTTGTCCTTTCGAAGATCGGCAATCTCAAGTCGGACGGCAGGCCGATCCTCGGGCTCGATGCAATGAAACTGCTCCGGATCACCCTTGACGTTTCGCCCGAAGCCCTGCTCATCCCGGCGCATATCTGGACGCCGCACTTCTCCGTACTCGGCGCGGCATCGGGCTTCGATTCACTGGAAGAGTGCTATGAGGAGCTTACGCCGCATATACACGCCGTTGAGACGGGGCTGTCATCGGATCCGCCCATGAACTGGAGGATTTCCGCTCTTGATGCGGTCACGCTCGTCTCGAACTCGGACGCCCACTCTGCGGCAAAGATCGGGCGCGAGGCGAATATCCTCGACACTGACATCGCCTATGCTGCGATGATGCAGGCCATCAAGACGCGAAAAGGATTTCTCGGCACCATCGAGTTTTTTCCCGAGCAAGGAAAATATCATTATGACGGCCACCGAGATTGTGGGGTCAGCCTTACGCCGAAAGAGACCATAGATAATGATTCTCTCTGTCCCGCATGCGGCAGGAATGTGACCGTGGGCGTGATGCACCGCGTCGAAAGGCTTGCTGACCGAAAAGAAGGATTCAGACTTGCGGGTGCGCCTTCCTTTGCCTCTATCATCCCCCTGCCGGAGATCATTGCAGAAGGTTTGGAATGCGGAGTGAACACCAAAAAAGTGAACGACGTTTATCTGCCTTTGCTCCATCGGCTCGGCAACGAGTTCAAGATACTCCTGGACTCTCCGCTCGATGATATCGAGCGCGCAAGTTCGCCGCTCATCCGGGAGGCTGTGGCACGCATGCGCGCGGGGAATGTCAATATTTCGCCGGGGTATGATGGCGAGTTCGGGAAGGTAACAATATTTGAGGACCGTGAGAGAAAGAGATTTTCTTCGAGATCTTCATGACTGTAATGGAGAGAAGATTTCACCACAAAGGCACTAAGACACAAAGAAAACCCTTTAAGTTATAAAGTTAATCAAGATTTAAAATTACATTTGTGTTTCTTCGTGCCTTCGTGTCTTCGTGGTAAAATTGGTTCTGGTTTTTCCAGATCGGGAGGCGCTTCATGGATACTATCGAAAGAAAGATCAACAAGACGACCATCCGGCTTGTGTCGGCAGACCTCACCGAGCGTGACGTTGACGCGATCGTGAACGCGGCAAACAGCCGGCTGCAACATGGCGGCGGCGTCGCGGGGGCGATCGTGAGAAGAGGCGGACAGGTCATTCAGGATGAGAGCGACAAGATCGGCTATGTCCCTGTGGGGAGCGCAGTGATTACCACAGGCGGGAAGCTGAAGGCGCGGTACGTCATTCATGCGGTTGGGCCGAGGATGGGTGACGGGGACGAGGACAACAAATTAAAAAAGGCGATCAAGAGTGTGCTTGCACTTGCCGTGGAGAAAGAGCTCAGGAGCATCTCAATACCCGCCATCAGCGCGGGGATATTCGGTTTTCCCAGGAACCGGTGTGCGAAGATACTGGTTAGTGAAACCGCGGCATTCTTGAAAGACGTGCCGACGGCCTCACTTGAACTTGTCGAGTTTTGCATAGCTGACAAGGAGGCCTTCGGATTTTTTGGGTCAGAGATGGAAAAACTGTAGTCGGTTAAAAAAAGAGATTCATGGGGATTCGGTAATTTCGGTAATGAGGATGCGGAAGGGAACATAAAACAGAAGAGGACTGAAGAAGGGAATCTGATTCAACGGTGATTGCGATAATGGGCTGCTTATTTTTTGGCCGCGTCTTTGGCTTCCAGTCCCGCCAGATAATCTATGAATGTCTTGAGCAGTGCCTTGTCCTTGTCCGTCAGATTGGTGAATTGAACGCCGATATTATAGAACGTCAGGTCAGCGTTGTCCATCTTATCGCATGACGCAACTCTTCCGGTAAACGTAACGGCTTTGTCGGCATGCAGGGACAGCTCCATGGGGATGGTACTGTTGATCTCAACGGATTGATGGGTTTGGATGAGCATACCACCCTGACTGATCGTTCTTACCTTGAACTGAACAGGATAGCTCAGGATCTCTTCCCGCGGCGTGGTGATGCTAAACCTGACATTGAGCCGCCGATCATCAATCGCGGCCGGCGATTCTTTCTTTCTCTTTTGCTCGATCGGTTTGAGAAAATCGGCCATCTTATCCGCGTAGCCGGCTTTAAATACCAATCCTGCCGTGTATATGGAGGCTCTTTCCCCGTGGCCTCTATCTTCTATTCCGCTTAACTCTGAACGAACCACAATGCCCTTTACATCGAGAGTTTTCCCTTTTTCCTGCAGCTTGATCATATACTCTTTGCCGATATTAAGTCTCCGGTCTGCTTTCAGGGCTACTCCGCCGAGACTAATGTCGAGGAGTTCGACTTTGTCGGTCATGCTCATCTTGCCGTTTACTTCAATTAAATCCAGATTGTATCTCTTATGCTGTCTCTTGTCCTGCATTATCAATTCGCTCCTAGCAGCTGTAACAAGTGGATCACATCAAGAAAGGAACATTTAATAACGAAGCATCATTTTCAATGATCATCATTAGAATGAAATTGCCGGCTCTTTAAAGCGCGAGTACTTCAGGAAGAATGAGCACCTCTTAGGGCAGTTGACAAATTGCATAATTTCATATATTTCAAGTATACTGATATACGATATTCAAAGTCAAGAACAGTTTTATCTTTCCTTATGGTGAAAGGGCTGACGTACGAAGAGGCAGGAGAAGAGCGTATCCCTCTGCAAAGAAGCGCAGGAGAGACTTATCCCGCACTGACGGGCACAATCTCGTGAGCGACGGCATCGGTATGGCATCACATAAACAAGACCAGGAGTTAAGCTGGTAAGAGCAATGCTCGTCGAGATTAAAACTTTCCATGTTCTATCCTGAGACGAGACCACGGCCGCGGGCTATAGTTGAGCATCGCGGTCGCATGCTCCAAAGAGGCAAGTCTTGTTTAATACCGCGTAGGGAGACTAGCTATGATATAATAACAAGGAAGTCGCTTTAGGATAAGCTTGCCTTCATAAAAGGAAGGAATAATGCCGAAGTTTTCAGCGAATTTGACGATGCTCTTTACCGAAGTCCCATTTATGGAGCGCTTTGCCTCGGCACGGAACGCAGGATTTTCAACCATCGAATTTTTATTTCCCTATGAATTCGAAGTGGGCGAACTAAAAGCAAAGCTACGGCAATACAGGTTAACACAAGTTTTGTTTAATCTCCCCGCCGGTAAATGGGAGGAAGGTGAGCGGGGAATTGCAGCAAATCCTGAACGAGTCGAGGAGTTTCGTGCCGGAGTTGTAAAAGCATTGGAGTACGCTCTTGAACTCGGTGTGGGCGGGCTGAATTGCCTGGCCGGTAAGAGAATACCTGGTTATAATGACGACAAGCACTGGTCAACTCTGGTCGGGAATGTGCGCTATGCGGCGAAAGCATTGCAGGAAAAGGGTTTGCGGCTGATGGTTGAACCGATTAATCACTTCGATGTTCCCGGTTTTTTTCTCAACCGGACCGAACAGGCTCTGAAGCTTATTGACGAAGCGGGGATGCCCAATATTTTTCTGCAGTATGATGTCTACCATGCTCAAAGGGAAGAAGGTGACCTGGTAGCTACATTGCGCAAACATATCGATAAAATCGGCCATATCCAGATAGCCGATAATCCTGGCCGCCATCAGCCCGGCACCGGGGAAATAAATTATCCCTTTATTTTTAAAGAAATCGATGCATCAGGATACCGGGGACACGTCGGCCTCGAGTATGTGCCTCTTCCCGACAGCAGGTCTTCTCTTGCCTGGGTAACAGAATTCGGCTACAAGCTTTGACTTGGACTGTAACTGCCTTTTCGTTTTAATCCATCATTGAGGAAGCAGGTAAAATATGAAAATCGGTTTTATAGGTCTTGGAATCATGGGAAAACCCATGAGCAAGAATTTGCTGAAAGCTGGCTATCAGCTTGTCGTTTTCAATAGAAGCAAGGGTGCGGTGAATGAACTTGTCGCTGCCGGGGCAAGCGCTGCGGCGAATCCCCGGGAAGTGGCGAAGCAGGCGGAAATCGTCATCACGATGCTGCCCAATTCTCCCCACGTCAGGGACGTGGTTTTGGGAGAAGCCGGTATTATCGAAGGCGCTGGGAAAGGTTCTGTTGTCATAGATATGAGCTCTATTGCTCCGCTGGTGAGCCGTGAAATAGCAGCCAGGTTGGCTGAACAAGGCATGGAAATGCTTGATGCGCCTGTGAGCGGCGGAGAGCCCAAGGCCATCGCGGGCACTCTTGCCGTGATGGTGGGTGGAAACAAGGAGATTTTTGACAAGTGCTACCCTGTCATGAAGGCCATGGCAAGTTCCGTTGTGCTTGTAGGAAACGCGGGAGCCGGCAATATCGCAAAACTGGCGAACCAGATCATCGTTGCGCTCAATATCGCCGCAATGTCCGAGGCCCTGGTGCTGGCTGCTAAAGCCGGTGTGGACCCGGACCTTGTCTATCAGGCCATCCGCGGAGGACTTGCCGGCAGCGCTGTCCTGGATGCCAAAGCCCCGCTTATGATGGACCGTAAATTCGAACCGGGGTTTCGGATCGACCTGCATATTAAAGATCTCAGCAACGTCCTGGAGACCTCGCACTCAATCGGAGTGCCATTGCAGCTTACCGCTTCCGTAATGGAAATTATGCAGGCCCTTAAGGTCGACGGCCTGGGTGATGCGGACCATGGAAGCATCGTCCGCTTTTATGAAAAATTGGCTGGCATTGAGGTAAAACGGAAATGACAGGGGAGCATCTGCACGAGACATTGGTAGGGAATTCAAAAGTCTGACAGGAGGAAAAACATGATGGAATCGAAAAATTTTATCAAAGTTTTATCTGTTGCATCATTATCGTTGTTGCTGGTCCTGGTGCTTTTCGTTTCAGCGCAAGCAGAGCAGAAGGTCATCAAAATAGGGGGAGTCTATCCCCTGACCGGCAATATCGCCTCGACCGGTATTGATTGCAAGAGGGGCGTCGATCTCGCGGTGGATATTATCAACGGGAAATACGATCTTGATCTCCCCCTGGCGAAGAGTGAGGGGCTGCCGAACCTGGGCGGTGCAAAAATCGAGATCGTCTATGCCGATACCAAGGGGGACCCGAAAAACGGGATGTCCGAGGCTGAAAGACTGATAACCTCGGAAAAGGTCGTCGCCATGCTCGGGGCCTATCAGAGTGCCGTGACGAAAACCGCCAGTCAGATGACCGAAAGGCTGATGATTCCCTATGTCTGCTCGGATTCTTCTTCTCCCACGCTGACGGACAGGGGATTCAAGTACTTTTTCAGGGTCAGTCCCCACGACGATATTTTTGCCCGGAACCAGTTCCAGTTCCTGAAGGACCTGGAAAAGAAGACCGGTCAGAAAGTTAAGAACGTGGCTGTACTTTACGAAAATACGGAATTCGGTTCCAATGCCGGCAGGGCCTACAAGAAATACGCCGCTGAATTCGGTTATAACGTGGTTGCCGATATAACATATGCGGCCAACGCAACAGACGTGACCAGCGAGGTGGGCAAGCTCATCGTGAGCAAACCGGACGTACTGATGCATGCCTCGTATATCACCGATGCCATTCTCTTTACCAAGACATTTAAAGATATGGGCTTTCAACCCAAAGGCATTATGACCATGGCGGGTTATATTGAGCCGGGCTACCTGGCTGCGATAAAAGCCGACGGCAACTTCATCATTGTCCGGTCGACCTTTGCACTCGATCTGGCCAAGAATAAACCGCTTGTGGGCAAGGTCAACGAGCTTTTCAAGAAAAAGTACGGCATAGACATGAGCGAAAACGCGGCCAGGAGCTTCATGGCCCCCTTTGTCCTTGCCGAGGCCATCAACCGGGCGAAGTCCACAAATGCCGATGCTATTGTAAAAGCTCTCCATGAGACCAACATCCCCGGCGACCAGACCATCTACCCATGGGAGGGGATCAAGTTCGACCCGCAAACGAACCAGAACATCTACGCCAGGGGAACGCTTGTTCAGATACTCAATCAGGAATATGTAACTATCTGGCCTTTTGAATCGGCCTCGAAGCC
This sequence comes from Nitrospirota bacterium, assembly GCA_049793155.1. Lineage (GTDB taxonomy): Bacteria > Nitrospirota > UBA9217 > UBA9217 > UBA9217 > JALNZF01. The sequence continues at coordinate 8,373 of JBARBN010000101.1, read as the reverse complement.
GGTAGTCTGGCCGTTCCCGGCATGGAAAGACAGAAAGTAGAGGGGATCGATCGATGCCTGATCAGGTGCTTCAGCAGATCGCCGACGGCTTATTGATCGGCCTGATGTATTCATTGGTCGCTATCGGGCTGACGCTCATCTGGGGCGTCATGAACATCGTGAATTTCGCCCACGGCGACTTCCTGATGCTCGGGATGTTCACGTCCTTCTGGCTTTTTACCCTGTACGGCATCGATCCCATTTTTTCCATTCCCATAAGTTTTATCTGTATGTTTGTCCTGGGTACGATGATCTACCGCTTTATTGTGAGCAAGGTGATGAAGGGCCCCATGCTGGCCCAGCTGGTGGTGACCTTTGGTGTGAGCATCTTCATCTCCAATCTTGCCGTTTATTTCTGGACGCCGGATTTCCGGCTTTTGCCGGCAACGATACTCCAGGGTATGTGGCACATCGGCGGCGTCAACCTCAGTGTTCCCAAGGTCGCCGCTTCCTTCGGGAGCGTGATCGCGTCTGTCTGCGTGTTCTTATTCCTGAAACGGACGAAGACCGGCAAGGCAATTCTGGCGACCGAGATGGACCGCGAGGCGGCCCTGCTCATGGGGATCAATACCGATCGCATCAACTCGCTTTCTTTCGGGATCGGTTCGGCCCTCGTCGGAGTGGCGGGGGCCTTCTTAGCCACGTATTACTACATCTATCCCCAGGTGGGGGGGCTGTTCGGGACCATTGCTTTTTGCGTCGTGGCCCTCGGCGGGTTCGGCAGCATTGAGGGTGCGTTTATCGCCGGCATACTGGTAGGGTTGGCGCAGACCTTAGGCGGGTTCTTCTTTGATCCGTCTTACAAGTATGCCATTGTCTTCTCTATATATCTCATCACAATCTGGATAAGGCCGCAAGGTCTCCGGGGGTGGTAGCGCATGCGTAATTTCACGGTTCGGCAGATCATTGCGGGACTTGCAGTCCTCGTGCTGCTCATTTTCTGTCCCCTGGTTGTCCGCCAGTCCTTTTTTATTCATGTGATGATCCTTGTGTTCATGTTCGCCATGCTCGGAGTTGCATGGAACATCATGGGCGGCTATGCCGGAATGTATTCTTTCGGGCAGGCGGCCTTTTTCGGGATCGGCGCGTATACTTCCTCCTATTTGTCTACCGTCTTCGGGGTCAACCCGTGGATAGGACTCATCGCAGGGGGGTGCGCCGCTGCCCTGGTGGCTGCGGCGATCGGGTATCCCTGTTCCAAACTGAGGGGCCACTATTTTGCGATCGCCAGTATCGCATTTGCCGAGATCGTCAGAATCGTCTTCAACAACTGGAAAGCGGTGGGCGCGGCGGAAGGCCTCACGTTGTCCATGCAGAACGAGTCCTTTGCCAACTTCCTCTTCAACTCTTCAAAACTGCCGTATTACTATATCATGCTCGTCTTTCTTCTTATTTCTCTGGTTGTTTCTTATTTTGTCGCCACCTCCAAAATGGGCTACTATTTCCGCGCGATCAAGGAAAGCCATCAAATTGCGGGGTCCCTGGGTGTTAATGTCGTTTGGTACCGGCTCATCGCGATCATGACAAGCGCCTTCCTGAGCGCCATGGCAGGCACCTTTTACGCGCAATATATTCTTTACATAGATCCCGGGAGCGTCATGCTTCTCGCAACGTCCATTCAGATCGTTCTCATCGCGATGCTGGGAGGGGCGGGGAGCATCATGGGGCCGGTGGTCGGCGCGGCAATACTGATACCTGCATCGGAATACACGCGTGTCACGCTCGGTTACCGGGGAACAGGCATAGATATGGTGATATACGGGTTGTTGATCACGCTCATTTCCATGTATTACCCCGAAGGTGTCTGGAAGCTTTTAGCCAGGATAGGCAGGAAAATGAAATGAACAAAGCCATCTGTTTGAACGTCTCGGGGTTGTCGAAGCGTTTCGGCGGCCTGGCTGCAAACAACGATATCCACTTCTCCGTGGAGGAAGGGGAAATCGTCAGCATTATCGGTCCCAACGGGGCCGGAAAATCCACCCTGTTCAATTGCGTGACCGGGTTCTATAAACCGGACAACGGCAATGTTTCCTTCTACGGCAGGGACATTACAGGCATGCGGCCCGACAAGGTCTGCAACCTCGGCATCGCGCGCACCTTCCAGATCGTGGAGGTGATCGGCGAAATGACGGTTCTCGAAAACGTTACTACGGGTGTTCTGCTGCGGTATCACCGGATAAAGCCTGCCATGGAAAAGGCCTGCGAAATACTGGCATTCACCGGTCTCTATGAGAAGAGGGATTTCCTCGGAACAGAACTGACTATTGCGGATAAAAAAAGGCTGGAAGTCTCTATGGCGCTGGCTACTCAGCCGCGATTGCTCATGCTGGACGAATCCATGGCCGGACTCACGAAGGTCGAGTTGCGGGAGATCATTGAGCTCATCAGGAAAATCAGGGACAAAGGTATGACCCTGATCGTCGTCGAGCATGTGATGGAGGCCGTCATGCAGATCTCCGACCGTGTCGTTGTCCTGAACACGGGTAAAAAAATCATGGAAGGCACACCAAAGGAAGTATGCTCGAACCGGGAAGTCATTCAAGCATATTTGGGGGATAAGTACGGTGCTATCGTTAAATAATATTTCCGTTGGCTACAAGGGACTCATAGCTGTTCAGGACATTTCCTTCAGGATCAACGAAGGAGAGATCGTCAGCCTTATCGGTTCCAACGGCGCCGGAAAATCCACCATCGTCAAAACCATTGCGGGTCTTATTCATCCCTGGAAAGGGGAAATTCTCTTCAAGAATGCCCCAATCCATCAGGTCCCGCCTTTTAATATCGTAACAAAGGGCATCTCCATGATTCCCGAGGGCAGGAAGCTCTTTGGCCGCCTGTCCGTACAGGACAATCTTTTGTTAGGGGCCTATACCGTCCAGTCCAGGGCTGACATCGAAAAGAATCTACAAAGCGTATTCAATCTGTTTCCCATATTGAAGGAACGGCGGGAGCAGCGCGCCGATACATTCAGCGGCGGAGAGCAGCAGGAACTGGCTATTGCACGGGGACTTATGTCCAACCCGTCGCTGCTCATACTGGATGAACCTTCGCTGGGGCTGGGGCCGAAACTGGTCTCGGACATTTTCCGGATCGTCAAAGAGATCAATGACCGGGGCGTCACTGTCTTGCTTGTTGAACAGAATGTCTATGAAGCCCTTGATATTTGCGCACGCGCCTACGTTCTTCAAACAGGCCGCATCGTCATGGAAGGACAAGGGCAGGACTTGCTGAAGAGCGACCAAGTTCGAGAGGCCTACCTCGGTATGTGAACGGAGGACCAGAGGATGAATATTAATATGAAATACGGCAAAACCGGACTGCCGCTTGATCTACCCGTGGATCTTGACGTGACACTGATCCAAAAGAATGCCATGCCTGTCCTCAAAGACCCTGAGGGAGCTGTCAAGGCTGCCTTTGCGAATCCGGTGAACTCCAAAGCGCTCCGCGATGAGGCGAAGGGCTGCCGCAGCTGCTGCATCCTCATCTGCGATATCACCCGGCCTGTACCGAACGGCCTTATTCTCCCCCAACTGATAAAAGAGCTGATTGCGGCAGGGATGGCCTCTGACGCTATCACGGTTCTTGTTGCAACAGGTCTTCACAGGCCGAACGAAGGGGACGAGCTCAGTGAACTTGTCGGGAGCGACTGGGTCCTCAACAACGTGAAAGTCGCCAACCATTTTGCGCGGCGGGATGATGATCATGAATACCTGGGAACGACATCAAGCGGCATAGAGATCAGACTCGACCGCCGCTTTGTCAAGGCTGATCTCCGCATTGTCGTTGGGCTGGTGGAGCCCCATTTCATGGCCGGCTACTCCGGCGGACGAAAAATTGTTGCCCCGGGCGTTGCGCATGAAAAGACGATACGTTCGTTCCATTGCGCGCGGGTACTGGAGGATTACCGGTCTGCAAACTGTATTCTCGACGGCAACCCGCTGCACACTGCCCAGATGGAGGTTGTGCACATGGTGGGAAGGTGTCTGGCTGTCAATACGGTCAACGATGAGGACCGCCGGATATCCTTTGTCAATTTCGGCGAAATCGTAGAGAGCCACCTTCAAGCGGTTTCGTTCGTGCGCCCCTACGCAGAGGTCCGCCTTAAAACAAAGTTCAAGACCGTCTTGACCAGTTCCGCGGGATACCCGCTGGATAAGACCTATTACCAGACAGTCAAGGGGATGGTGGGTCCCCTCGACATACTGGAATCGGGCGGAAACCTCATCATCGTTTCTGCATGTTCGGAGGGAATGGGATCGCCCGACTATGCCGAGGCGCAACTGTGCCTGATCGACAAGGGTCCTGAAAAGTTTCTCAGGGGAATCATTGAGAAAAAATACGCGGCTATTGATGAGTGGCAGACAGAGATGCAGGTCAAGGCCATGAAAAGGGTCAATATCTTTCTCTACACCGAAGGCTTGACGAAAGACCAGCAGGCACTTACAGGAGTTACCGTGGTCAAATCGACATTGGCCGCGGTCATGGAGAGCGTGAAAGCACAGGGTGATCGCCGTGTGGCCGTCATTCCCGAAGGTCCTTATGTGATTCCGCTGTTTGCGCCCGGGTCCTAAAAATGGTGTTCATGACAATGGCAGGAAAAGACCCTAGGATTATCATTCGAGAGATATTCAATAAATCACTTCCGCTGCCTGATGAAAACGGACTGAAGGCGGCAAGGGAAATTGTGAGGATGCTCAAAGAAGCGGACAAAAAGACCCTCGTCATTTGCCTTATATCCGGAGGAGGATCTGCTCTTCTTGTGGCGCCTTACAACAACATCAATCGACCGCTACAATATCGTCAATGAGGCTGATCTTCAGTAAAGATACTCATACCCCCGGATTACCCCGCCTTCCTCACGGAGCTGAAGTCACGCATCCTCCATGCCCGTACCTCAGCCGCACGGGCAGTCAATCGCGAGTTGGTCCAGCATCTTAGGGTCAAGTCTTGCGTCTTGACAGCACATATCTCTTTGCATGATAAAAGCGATGTTTCGCGCGTCGTCTCTGAGGTGGCTCTTCCTAGCGCTAAGCAAGAGTACGAAAGAAGGAGTGCACATGCATTCAAAAGGTGATCACGTCAAGCATCCGAATAAACTGGAATGGGATCTTGGGCAAATATTGCGGATCTTGACTCATGGATAGAGAAACATAAATCACAATTACAGTATCGAACTGCCAGGTTGTTGTGACAAGCAAGCATTCCTTAAAGAACATAGAGGGTCTTGCGGCTTGACTTTTCTCTTTTTTGATGTCTTACCAGAAAAACCCTTGCAATCCGAAGCCCCTTAGTCTATATTAATGGTATAGATTAAATGGAGGTGCGCAATGAAGACCGCAAAACTGTTCCAGAACGGGCAAAGCCAGGCTGTCCGTTTGCCCAAGGAATTCCGGTTCGAGGACGACCATGTGTTCGTCAAAAAATCAGGAAACGTCGTGGTGCTGATCCCGACAAAGAACTCATGGGATACCCTGATCCAGAGCCTCGATAAATTCTCCGATGATTTCATGGTTGAAAGAAAACAGCCGAAGATGCAAAAACGGAAGGACTTTTGATGAAGTACATGCTGGATACGAACATCTGCATTTATCTCATCAAACAAAATCCCGCCAAAGTGCTCAAGCATTTCAAATCTCATGCTATCGGCGATATCGGCATTTCTTCCATTACCCTTGCGGAACTTCGCTACGGCGTATCAAAGAGCCAGCACGTTGAGAAGAACCAGCAAGCCCTCGATGAGTTCATTCTCCCCCTTGAAATCGCGGACTTCGATGAAAAAGCTGCTCAGGAATACGGCGCGATCCGGGCAGAGCTTGAAAGAGCGGGAAAACCCATCGGGTCTATGGACATGCTGATCGGAGCGCACGCTCACGCACTTGGCGCGACCCTCGTTACCAATAATACAAAAGAATTCAAGCAAATCGAGAATCTAAAAATTGTTGATTGGAGCCTTTGATCGGGTTTACCTGAGGTTCATTATCTCGATCCTTCACAAATGCCTTTCAAGGAATAAATGGGGTCACCCATTTGAAGGCTCCCTGTCAAGTGAAAAAGCCCACCACTCTATAGTATTGGGTGGAGCGGATTACACCCTTTTGCCGGTTTCTTCGAAGATGCCGAGATAACTGTTGCTTGAATGCAGATCTAATCCAGTGTACAATTTCATATAGCACCTCCAAGGTTGGATTGGACTCTTCCCTTGAAGCATACCAGAGCGCCGAGGCGCTCTGGTATGCGAGGTGCCTTCATATGATTATCAGACTTAAAGATTGAGTTATAGGCATACATCATTCAGAAATAGTAAACGGAAACACTACTGTGTACTCGATAGGATTTTCCCCCAAACCCCTTTGGTTCGATTCCTCTCGCTGTAAAACAAAAAAGATCGGCAGACTTCCCGATCTTTTTATTGGTGCCGGTGGTCGGAATCGAACCGACATGTCCTTGCGAACGGAGGATTTTGAGTCCTCTGCGTCTACCAATTTCACCACACCGGCACGCGATGAAAGTTACACTAACCCCCCTATGGTGTCAAGTAAAAAGCTGTCCGAAAGCCCCGTTAGAGATCGTCCGTCATGTTTTTTTCTTCAGCAACGGAGGTGTTGGTAAAATCTCCCCATGCTTTTGATGAGGAACACAGCCCGCGACCTCAGCGGGGTAAAAATGCTTGCAACTTCCTGCCCGGCTTTGTATAATACCGAACCATGCTCACGGGCTACAATACCGATTTCAAATTTCAGGGGAAGATCTACCACTGTCAGACCGAGGACGGCGGGGTCAATAGTCCTTATGTAACGTCCCTTTTATATCTTCAGGGTGCGATCCTTGCCTCGCGCAAGACCAGCTACGCCGACATTCTCAAGGCTGATTGTCTTGACGGCGTGGTGCGAGAGCTGATGATGGAACAGCATAAGCAGATGATCCGCGACCTGATGCATGGAAAGCTGGACCTGAAAAACGCCCCGCACGAATCCACGTACACGCCGACAACTGCGTCCGTGCCCGCGCCGGCTAAGGAAAAACCATCTCCTCCATCTCCGACTCCACCGAAGGCAGATGCGAAAGAAAAGGACCTCGACACTGTTATCCTGGACTTTCTTGCCCAAGAACAGCAGGACAGGGACCAGAAGAAGTCGTTTTGAAACACCTGGCGCCGCGGAAATATTTTTTTTCGGTGCGGGTAAAAACAGTGAGAGCCTATCTTTGTAAATATAACCTAAATTCGTTGTTGCTTATTACCCTACTATGATCCACGCGGGAGGACAGGCGCATGGCGGCATCAAAAGAGCAGTTGAAAACATTAACGGACAAGGCCAGAAGAGTCCGGATCGACATCCTGAAGATGCTGACCGAGTGCGGATCGGGCCACACCGGCGGTAGCCTTTCCGCGGCTGACATCGCGACTGCGCTCTACTTCTATAAGATGAAGTATGATGCCAAGAAACCGGACTGGAAGGGACGGGACCATTTCATCCTCTCGAAGGGTCATGCCGCGCCGCTTCTGTACACGGTGCTCGCGCATGCAGGGTTCATCGCGCATGCAGAACTTTGTACGCTCCGGAAGCTCGGATCGCGCCTCCAGGGTCATCCCGACAGCAAGTATGTGCCGGGAGTCGAGATATCCACGGGTTCACTGGGCCAGGGCCTGTCGGTGGCCAACGGGATCGCGCTCGCGCACAAGCTCGACAAGGCGCCGAACCGGGTGTACGCCCTGCTCGGCGACGGAGAACTTCAGGAAGGCCAGGTCTGGGAAGCTGCCATGACCGCAGCCCACTACAAGCTCGATAATCTCTGCGCGCTCGTGGACAACAACGGCCTCCAGATCGATGGTCCTGTTGCCCGGGTAATGGGCGTGGAGCCGATCACGGACAAGTGGCGCGCCTTTGGCTGGGAGGTACTTGACATCAACGGTCACGACCTGGCTGCTATCGCGTCAGCGCTCGACAAGGCTGAAACAATAAAAGGGAAGCCGACCATGATCGTCTGCCGCACGGTCAAGGGCAAAGGCTCGAAGCAGTTCGAAGGCAAGGTGGAGTTCCACGGAACCACGCCGACGAAGGAAGAGCTTGAGATCGCGATGAAGGAGCTGTCTGAAGAAACCGTTTGTAAGTAAGTCAAAGGATTATATTGGACGCAGATGAACGCAAAAAAATTGGATTGAGATCTGCGTAATCTGCGTAAATCTGCGTCCCATGCATTCTATATAATATTTGGAGGAAACGTGACGAAGATAGCGACACGAGATGCATACGGGGACGCGCTGGTGGCCCTCGGAAAAAAGCGGGATGATGTGGTGGTGCTGGACGCGGACCTGTCGGGTTCGACAAAGACCTC
>JBARBN010000100.1:0-11868 GCA_049793155.1 Nitrospirota bacterium | reverse complement strand
GATCAGGACCGTGCAGAAGGTCTCGTCCGAACTGAGGCCCGGTGTGCTGGATCATCTCGGGTTAGCGGCGGCAATAGAATGGCAGGCAGCGGAGTTCCAGGAGCGGACCGGCACCGCGTGCATTGCCGCGATAGCCCCTGATCTCGTGGTGGAGGACAAGGACGTTTCCACCGCGTTCTTCAGGATATTTCAGGAAACGCTCACGAACATTATCCGCCATGCAAAGGCAACCCGTGTCGATGTTGAGCTGAAGCTTGGGAACGGCGATCTTACACTTGAGATCCGGGACAACGGCGTGGGCCTCATGAAGGATACGATCGCAAATCCCGCCTCGTTCGGGATCATGAGCATGCGTGAACGCGCGCGGTATCTCGGCGGGAAGGTGATCGTCTCCAGTGAGCCGGGCAAGGGGACCACGGTCCTGGCGCGGGTACCGCTGGGTGGGAAATAACCGTTGCGCAGGCTGAAGCCTGCGGCTACCGAAACGTCAGCGTGTGATCTTTCTGTGGTAGCCGAACCCTTCAGGGTGCTTTATTCTTGTAATCTGCAGTCACCGTGATCCCGTCGACAGACGATTCTTGAGGTGAGTTTATGACGCGCATACTCATAGCAGACGACCATGCGATATTTAGGGAAGGCCTTCGGCAGATCCTGGAGGATGTCGAGGACCTGCAGGTGGTGGATGAAGCGAGCCGCGGGCAGGACGTCCTGGACAAGATCGAGAAGAACGATTATGATCTCATCCTGCTCGACATCGCCATGCCGGGCCTGAGCGGGCTCGAAACGCTGAAGCTCATCAAGGGCCGGAGGCCGAAACTGAAGGTGCTGATCCTGAGCATGTATCCCGAGGAGCAGTACGCGGTCCGGGCGATCAAGGCAGGGGCGTCGGGTTATATCACGAAGGCGAGTGCGTCCGAGGAGCTGCTGGGTGCCATCAGGAAGGTGTTGTCGGGCGGCAAGCACATCACGTCGTCGGTCGCCGACAAACTGCTTTCGGACCTCGAACCCGATTTGGGCCATCCGCTGCACGAACTGCTCTCCGACCGGGAGTACCAGGTCCTCTGCCTGATCGCGTCAGGCAGGACCGTGGGAGAGATCGCTGATCAACTGGCCTTGAGCGTCAAGACCGTGAGCACCCACCGGGTGCATATCCTGGAAAAGATGAAGATGAAGACGAACGCGGAACTGACCAATTACGCCCTCAAGCAGAACCTGGTTTCCCTTACCGACTGATATATATCCGGAGATCACACCATCCGGGCTTAGATCACTTACCTCCCTGTCTTCTTCCTAGTAGTTGCAATGTATTGCATAGGACAAACACCGATGCATAAATTCAGACGAACACCGATATTTTCTTATTGCTAATTCCTTTACACTGCAGACAGATTGATATTTCCCTCTCCGTCAATACATCAGTGATCAGCTGTCTGCATGTGAGCTCAATGCATTCCCGCGCAAGCGGGAATGATGATCCCATTTATAATAAAGGAGGAAAGAATTATGCCCTGAAAATAGGAATTACCTTCCTGTCCTCACCGGGCGCATTAATATTGGCATAAAGCCGGTAACTATTCAACAAACAAGGAGGTTAAAATGTTAACGTGGACACAAGTGTATACGCCTGTCTTTGGAAACATCTTTCTCTCAGCTCTCGTTGCAGCTATACCCGTGATTGTTCTTTTGGGAGTACTCGGCTTCGGCCATGTGAAGGCGCACTGGGCAGCGATATTAGGGCTTTTATCGTCGCTAACCATCGCGATTGCGGTTTACGGAATGCCTGCGCAGCTTGCGCTCGCTGCAGCTGGTAACGGTGCGGCCTTCGGGCTCCTGCCGATCGGATGGATCATTCTTGGTGCGATCTTCGTGTACGACATCACGGTGAAAACAGGAGATTTTGAGGTGGTCAAACATTCGATCTCAGGCATCTCGGATGACCGCCGCATTCAGCTGCTCCTGATCGGTTTCAGTTTCGGCGCTTTCATCGAGGGCGCTGCGGGCTTCGGCACGCCGGTGGCCATCTCCGGGGCGATGCTCATCGGACTAGGGTTCCGTCCTCTCCAGGCCGCAATCCTGGCCCTTATCGGAAACACGGCCCCTGTCGCCTACGGCGCCCTTGGGATCCCGGTCATCACCCTTTCGAAGGTAACGGGGCTTGATGAAATGGCCCTCAGCCAGATGGTGGGAAGGCAGCTGCCGATATTCTCCCTCATCGTTCCTTTCTGGCTTATCTGGGCCATGGCCGGCCGGAAGAAGATGATGGAAGTCTGGCCCGCCTGTCTGACGTGCGGGCTCAGTTTTGCCATCACCCAGTTTATCGTGAGCAACTTCATGGGACCGTCCCTGGTGGACATCATTGGTTCAGTAGTTTCGATGGGAGCGACTCTTATCCTGCTGAAATTCTGGAAACCTAAAACCAGCTGGCACTTCGAACATGAAACGAAGGAAGGGCGCCAAGCCGATGCTGATGCGCGACCGGATCAATCCGTAGGTCAGGTCGCTAAAGCCTGGATGCCGTGGGCGCTGCTGTGCGTGTTCGTGTTCGCATGGGGTTACCCGGAGTTCAAGACCTTCCTGAATGGAGGCGCCAAGGGCAGCGAGAACTTCCTGAAGGGGATCTCCGTTCTAAGTTTCCCGATTCCATTTCTTGACAAGGCAGTCTTAAAGGTTCCGCCGGTCGTGGCCAAAGAGACAGCCGAAGGCGCGGTCTATGTTTTCAACTGGCTGTCCGCAACCGGAACGAGCCTCATATTAGTAGGTATCGTGAGCGGTATCCTCCTGAGGCTCTCATTCGGCGAACTGGTCAAGACGTTCCTGAATACGTTGAAAAGGATCCGGATATCGCTCCTGACGATCGCCGCGATGCTTGCTCTCGGTTTCTCGACCCGATATTCAGGTCTCGACGCATCCATGGGACTTGCATTTGCGTCAACCGGATTCCTTTTCGCATTCTTCTCGCCGCTCCTTGGCTGGCTCGGTGTGGCGCTCACCGGCAGCGATACTTCATCGAACGTTCTCTTCGGGGGGCTTCAGAAAATCAGCGCCGAGCAACTTGGCATCAATCCTATCCTTTCCTGCGCAGCCAACAGCAGCGGCGGAGTCATGGGCAAGATGATCGACGCCCAGAGTATCGTTGTGGCGGGTGTCGCGACAGGACAGCAGGGGCATGAGGGGGAAATACTGCGCGGTGTTTTCTGGCACAGCCTTGCGTTAGCCTGTTTGGTCGGCGTTGTTGTTTTCCTGCAGGCCCATGTGTTCCAGTGGATAATTCCCGTAGTTGCGGCAGTTGCCAAATGAGCATGTGCTTCTGAAATACCAGGAGAAAGCGGGATGAGAGTAAGGGCATTCCGCTTCCTCTAACGGTTTCATTAAGTCGCTTTGGCATATAAAGTGACCGAGGGGGAGCGGACGGGGAAAGGACCGGTTTTTGGAGAGGAGGAATAATGCGCAACAGGAAGAGCACAAGCGATTACCATAGCCTCTCTGTCAACTACAGAACGTTCTATGACGAAGCAGCCGTCTTCATTTCCGAATCAAGGCGCTTCTGCGACCCTCTCAGGACGCTGGCATTCGGCACCGACGCGAGTTTTTACCGGCTCATCCCGAAGATCGTCATCAAGATCGAAACACCCGAAGAAGTCTCGAAGATATTGAGGATCGCAAACAGGCTCAAGATCCCGGTGACCTTCAGGGCTGCCGGCACAAGCCTCTCGGGACAGGCGATCACCGACTCCGTCCTTCTTTTACTGGCTGGAGCGTGGCAGAACTATTCGATACACGATAATGGTAAACGGATAACCCTGGAGCCGGGCGTCATCGGGGCCCATGCCAACAGCTATCTCTGTCAGTTCGGCAGAAAGATAGGGCCTGACCCCGCTTCCATAGACAGTTGCATGATCGGCGGGATCGCGGCAAATAATGCCAGCGGCATGTGCTGCGGGACCGCGCAGAACAGTTACCGGACCGTGGAGGGAATGAAGATAATTGTCCATGACGGCGCCGTGCTCGACACCAGGGACCCGGAATCAAAGCGGTCTTTTGCGGGATCCCACAAAGCATTGATCAGGGAAATAGAGGCCATACGGGATGGGATACGCAGTGATGCGACACTGAGCAGAAGGATCAGGGAGAAATACAGGATAAAGAACACAACGGGATACAGCCTCAATGCCTTCGTGGATTTCCATGATCCCATCGATATCATCCTCCACCTCATGATAGGCTCGGAAGGGACCCTCGGGTTCAACGCCGAGATCACCTATACAACCGTCGTCGAGCATGCTCACAAGGCAAGCGCCCTCATCTTCTTCCCCGATATAGAGAATGCGTGCAACGCAACGATCATACTGAAAAAGGAACCCGTATCAGCGGTGGAGTTGATGGACCGGGCATCCATCCGGTCAGTCGAAAATAAGGAAGGCCTGCCTTCGTATCTAAGGTCTTTGGGGGAGGATGTCGCCGCTCTTTTAGTGGAGACAAGGGCCGGCGATCCCGCGTCGCTCGCCCGGCAGGTGGAGGCGATCAAAAACTCTCTTGTTTCTATCCCAACGGCATACCCCGTCTCATTCACTGATGTTAAACAAGAATATGAGAATCTCTGGAAGGTGAGAAAGGGGCTGTTCCCGGCGGTGGGCGGCGCGAGGAAGATCGGCACTACCGTGATCATAGAGGACGTGGCATTTCCCATCGAAAAGCTGGCTGATGCGACCGTCGGGCTCGAGAAACTGATGAGCCGTCACGGCTATGATGAGGGGATCATTTTCGGCCATGCCCTGGAGGGGAACCTACACTTCGTATTCACCCAGGACTTCAGTTTCCCCGAAGAAGTCCTCCGCTACCGGAGACTTATGGAAGATGTCACCGCCATGGTCGTCGAAAAGTATGACGGGTCATTGAAGGGCGAGCATGGAACGGGGAGAAATATGGCGCCCTTCGTGGAGCTGGAGTGGGGGGCTAAAGCCTACGAACTGATGAAACGCATAAAGAAGGCCTTCGATCCCGAGAACCTTTTAAACCCCGGGGTCATCATAAATAACAACCCCCATGTCTATCTCGAGAACCTCAAACCGCTGCCGCGGACCCATGAGATCGTGGACAAATGCATCGAATGCGGTTTTTGCGAAGTAAAATGCCCGTCGAAGGATCTCACCATGACACCGAGGCAGCGTATCGTCATCCAGAGGGAGATCGCGAGGCTTACGGCATCGCGGGAAAACGGTGAAAGGCTCGCGCGGCTCGAAAGACTTCAGGGAGATTACGTTTATCCCGGCGAGCAGACCTGCGCAGCCGACGGGCTCTGCGCTACCGCCTGTCCCGTTTCGATAAACACCGGAGACCTCACCAAATATTTACGATCACTGAATAAGAGCACTTTGAGCGTTGCAGTGGCGCAGTGGACGGCGAACCATTATTCCGCAGTCTCTTCAGGCGTCAGGGCCGGTCTCAGCGCCGTCAACATGTCACACTCGCTCCTTGGCACATCACTTATGAGTGGAATTTCCAGAGGGATGAGAACCCTGCTAAGAAATAAAATTCCTCAATGGAATCCTTATATGCCGAAGGGACTCTCTGCACCAAGATTCAGGGATATTGCGAAAGGTTCGGATCTCAAAGTGGTCTATTTCCCGAGCTGCGTCGTAAGGACCATGGGGCCGGCTAGGGGAGACAAAGAGCAAAGGCCCGTATTCGACGCGATGCTTTCGGTCCTTGAGAAGGCCGGGTACGACGTGCTCTTTCCCAGGAACATGGAGGACCTGTGCTGCGGGATAACGTATGAAAGCAAAGGTTTTGTCGAGCAGGCTGACCAGAAGTCCGGGGAGCTTGAGGAGGAACTCTTTCTCATCAGCAGGGCCGGGAAATACCCGATCCTTTGTGATACGAGCCCCTGTCTCTACCGGATGAGGAGAAAACTTAATTCCGGCCTGAGACTCTATGAGCCGGTGGAGTTCATCCATGATTTCCTCCGGGACCGGCTGGAATTCAAAAAAACACCCGGGACGGTCGCGGTGCATGTGACCTGCAGTTCCACAAAGATGGGGCTGAACGAGAAATTCAAGACTGTCGCACGGGCGTGTGCGGAAAAGGTCGTGATCCCCATGAAGGTGGGATGCTGCGGCTTTGCCGGGGACAGGGGCTTTACCTATCCCGAACTGAATGCATCCGCACTTTCTGAATTGAGGCCATCGCTGCCCGCGGATTGCGGATCGGGGTATTCAAATAGCCGGACCTGCGAGATCGGGCTCTCCCTGCATGGCGGAATAGATTACCAGTCGATCGTCTATCTCGTGGACCGGTGTACGGAAAAGAAGCCCAGCCTCAAAGAGCTTCCGGTCCCGGAAATTCCGGAAATAATTTAGCAGGAAAAGGGATGAAAAGGTATGATGTAATTACCATGTGTGTTCTTTTTATCGGCCCCAAAAATTAATTCAGCGAGGTACGTGAAATGCATTTAGGATTTATCGGACTTGGGCATCTTGGCAAGGCAATTGCCGGCAGACTCATGGACTGTGGCCATACCCTCACTGTTTGGAACAGAACACCCTCTAAAGCAGAGGGCATGCAGGTCGAAGCGGTTTCTTCTCCGCATGCGGTAACAAATAAGGTAGAAATTATTTTTTTATGCCTGTTCGACAGCAATGCCGTCCGTTCTATTCTGAGCGGCGAAGAGGGGCTTTTAGCCGGCAACATTTCCGGGAAAATTATCGTGGACCTGTCCACGAACCATTTCAAAGAGGCATCGGTCTTTCATGATCTTTGCGGGAGCTCAGGCGCACTGTATCTGGAAACACCCGTATTGGGCAGTCTTGTTCCCGCGTCACAAGGCGCCCTTACCGTTCTGATCAGCGGCGATAAAACAGCGTATGCAAGGGTCAAACCGGTCTTGGAAAACATCGGCAATCATCTGTTCTATCTTGAGGAGCCGGGACTTGCCACGAAAATGAAACTGATCAATAATCTTACGCTGGGCAGTTTCATGGCAACCATTGCGGAGGCCTTGTCGATCGGTGAAGCCGTCGGGCTGGAGAAGAAAGAGATCCTGGAAATTCTGTCCGTGGGCGGTGGAAACTCGCTGGTGCTGAATGCAAAGAAGAAAAAATTGCTGGAAGAGGATTTCTCGGTTCACTTTTCAAGCGCATTGATTTATAAGGATCTGCATTGTCTTCAGGACCTGGCGTATGAGCATAAAAAAACCCTCTTCACCGGTGCCGTGATAAAAGAACTTTACGCGAGGACATTTGAAGAGGGCATAGAGCAGGAAGATTTTTCGGCAATATACAAATTATTTAAATAATCGAAAATATAAATAATCCGAAAGAGGATGTCTAAACAGTCAATGCACCGAATCGCGGGAAACGGGCCCAGCCCTTCGGTGATTGAAGCTGTTAGGAAAAGGAGAAATTCAAATGGTGCTGAAAGAATTTAAGACAGGCCCTGTTTACCAGGGGAGTCTCAATAAGGGGACGGACATAGTTAGTGGATTAGCTCATGTCATGAAGACACATGCTATCACCGCTGGGATGGTTTCGGGGATTGGCGCTGTCTCAGAGGCACAGATTGGTTATTTCAATGCTGAAACAAAGTCGTACGAAAAGAAGTCTCTTCAGGAGAACATGGAAATTGTTTCATTGAAAGGTAATATCTCTTTCAAAGATAATGAGATATTTCCCCATCTCCATGTCGTCCTGTCAGGAAGGGATTTTGCGGCTGTCGGAGGACATCTCTTCTCCGGCACTGTTTATGCCTTTGAATTTGAGGTAATTCCTTTTGAAGATAAGCCGTTCGTGAGAGTATTCGATAGCGACACGGGACTGTTCCTGTGGAAAAAGGAGTCAACCGAACTACATGAATGAAAAGGAAGATGCACGTGTTTGACACATTCAAGGCAAAAGCTGAAGCAGCAGGAAACACCGCAGTACATCGGGTTGCAACAAAGGCTGATGCACTCGATTTCATTGTCGAGCTCCTCAAGAAAGAGGGAATAAATGATGTTGCCGGTTCCTGGGCGGTCTGGGCCGACAGCCCGATCCTCACCGGCGTCGATACCAGTGCACTCGCGGCCAGGGTTCCAGGAATGAAAGTCGGGGTAACTCTAGAACTGGCAAAAAATGCAAAAATCGGTATTACCCAGATGGATTGGGGAATTGCCAACACCGGCACATTGGCGCAGGACTCCACCAAGGCCGACCAGCGGATGGCCTCTGCCCTGCCGTGGATTCATCTTGCAATATTAGGAACAAACTCCATTGTGGCCGACATGCGGGCGCTTATGACCAAAATGCATCCCAACAAAAACACATATATCGCCCTGATCACCGGGCCGAGCAAAACAGCTGATATTGAACGTGTGCTCGCCATTGGCGTTCATGGCCCCGAACGTGTTGTCATCTTATGCGTTGACGATTTGTTCGGGACGAACTGATGAAACAAAAATTTACAGCATCCATTCACAAGGCGCTAAAAAATCAGAATCTTGCCGGGATCCTTGACCGCTGGAATTATCCGGCCACCCGCGCCAAGGCATACGAAGGCATTGATTTTGAAATCCTGAGGGCTACAATCGCCGAAATCAAAGGCAGCGCTGCCGGCCATCTCGATGAACTGGCTGAGCAATTTACAAAAGCGGCGCAAGCCCGCGGCGCCAGGGTCTTTCGGGCAAACAGCCCGCAGGCGGTAAAGGACTATGTGACGAAGCTCTGCAGCGACAAGGGCGTCAAAAAGATCGTCAAGTCCAAATCCATGGCAAGCGAAGAGATCCATCTGAATCAACACCTTGCCGCACACGGTATTCAGGTGGACGAGACAGACCTCGGAGAGTGGATCATTCAGCTTGCTCATCAGACACCGTCGCACATGGTCCTGCCCGCCCTGCATCTGACCAAGGAAGAGGTGTCCGACCTCTTTACCAAAGAGACCAGGGTGCGGCAGTCAACCGATATTCAGGCGCTCGTCAAGGTCGCCCGCAAAGAGCTGCGGGATAAATTCTTTGCTGCTGATATGGGCATTACGGGCGCAAACATCGCCATTGCAGAGACCGGCACGCTCGTTATTTGCACGAATGAAGGCAATGCACGTCTCGTCACGACCCTCCCGGGGATCCATGTCGCCATTGTCGGCCTTGAAAAGCTCGTGGCGAACTACACTGACGCAGAACCGATCATTAATGCCCTCCCCAAGAGTGCAACCAGTCAAATCATCACCAGTTATGTTTCACTGATCTCCGGTCCGGCGGAAAACATTGACGGCTCACGGAAGGACCTTCATATCATCCTGATGGACAATAAGCGCACGGAAATGGCCGCTGATCCGAAGTTCAGGCAGGCATTGCAATGTATCCGCTGCGCTTCATGCCTCAATGTCTGCCCGGTCTATCGCCTGGTCGGCGGTCATGTGTTCGGCCACATCTATACCGGCGGAATCGGCACCATTCTAACGGCATGGTTCAGTGAACTAAAGAAATCAGAGGAGATACAGGGCCTCTGCATCGGCTGCGGCAAATGCAAGGAAGTCTGCCCGGGCAAGATCGATATCCCTGAGCTGATCCTTGAGCTTCGCCGCCGCCTGGCAGCCAGGCAGGGGCTCCCCTTTATACAGAAGACTGCCCTGTCGATCATTAATAACCGCAAGGTGTTCCATCAAATGCTCCGGGCCGCCTCTGCCGCGCAACAACCATTTGTCAAGGAAGGATTCATCAGGCATATGCCCATGTTCCTGTCCGGACTTTCCGAGTACCGGAGTCTTCCGTCCATTGCGCCCGTACCGTTCCGTGATGTTTTCAGGAAGATCAGGCAGCCCAGGAGCACGATAAAGGCTGCGTTCTTCTCCGGCTGTGCAATTGAGTTTGTGTACCCTCATGTCGGAGAGTCGGTGGTAAGGGTCCTAAACAAGGCCGATATCGAAGTGGTCTTTCCGGAAGGCCAGTCGTGCTGCGGCATACCGCATTGGAGCAGCGGCGCCTCTGATATGGCTGCCCTGGCAGCAGCCCACAATGTCAAACCGCTCCTGGCGGACGACGTGAAATACATTATCGTGGCCTGTGCAACCTGCGCAACAGCCCTGAAAAAAGAATGGCCGCATGTGTTAAAAGATGCGAACATGGACGCCCTCGTCCCGCTGGCAGAGCAGGTCGCTGCAAAAACCCTGATGTTCTCCGAGTTGGTGAACACGCTTATCCGCGAAAAGAGGCTCCTGCCGAAGGACGGTCTGAAGCTCAGGAAGCTGACCTATCATGATTCCTGCCATGCGGTACGGCATGTCGGGATATCCAAAGAGCCGCGTGAAGCCCTCATGGCTGCAGGGTATGAGCTGAAGGAGATGTTTGAGTGTGACACCTGCTGTGGCATGGGCGGCTCCTACACGGTGAAGCGTCCGGAGATCTCGATGCAGATTCTGAAAAGAAAACTGAAAAACATCGAAGACACCGGAGCAGATTTCGTTTCTGCAGAGTGCCCGGGATGTCTCATTCAACTCTGCGGCGGACTCGACAAAGCGGGGTCGAAGATCAAGGCAAAGCACATTGCCGAACTGCTGGAAGAAAACCTCAAATAAAGAAAACGGGTGTATGCACTGCCAGGAGAAGGCCCTGGACCTTTAAGAGGCAATACGGGGATTGCTCCGAATAAAAAAAGGGATGCGGCCGACACTGTCTACAACAATTCGGCATGAAAAGCGTGCGGCTCACCCGCGCTTTCATATACACTTTTCAAGTAGTATTCTGCATTGATGTTCCGTCAACACGGCTGCAAGATAGTAGGTGAACTTGCCGAATATCCGTCCTCGTTGGTGATGTTTAATACAGGTTGAATTGTACATTAATTAGGCGATACCACTTTCGCCTTGTGATCTCAACGGGAAGGGAGGCTAGTCCGAGGCAGTGAAAAAGTCAAAGCGAAGCGGGGAATAATTGATTCTTGACAGACGTACCAAATATGGTACAATGGGTCATACATGGTCAATATCTCCTTTGTGCTAAATGTCGTTTTTTATCGTTCCGAGTCTGGCACTGAGCCGGTCCGTGAATGGTTAAAGGACCTTCCCCGCGACGACAAGAAGCTTATCGGCGAAGATATTAAAACAGCACAAATCGGCTGGCCGTTGGGAATGCCGCTGATCGAGAAGATCGGCGCAAATTTATGGGAAGTGCGCACAAAATTGAAAAATGGTATCGCACGGGTTCTTTTTACCGTGGACGGCAACTATATGGTTTTATTACACTGCTTCATAAAGAAATCACAAAAGATTCCCAAGCATGAGATTGAGACAGCTTTAGCGCGTCTCGGCAAATATAGAAGAGGTGCCAAATGAAAAATGTGCATAGAGGTAGCAGTTTTGATGATTTTCTTGAGCAGGAAGGGCTCCGGTCCGGTGCGGAAGCGGTTGCGATCAAGAGGGCTATTGCTTACCAGATCGAAATAGAAATGAAGAAAACAAAAATAACCAAGTCAGAACTGACCGCAAGAATGCGAACCAGCCGCTCCGCTTTGGACAGACTCCTCGACCCCTCCAACGTTTCGGTTACTCTTCAGACTCTTGAAAGGGCAGCCAGTGCCTTGGGGAAACAGCTTAAGATTAAGCTGGCATAAACTCTCCTCCCAATTAAATAGGGGAAACATGTTCGGCGATAACAAATCGAACAGAAATGGGGATAGTGAGATTAGCTAGTGCCTGGATACTTTCAACTGTCGTGGACTTCAGTAAGTTTTTGCAAAAGAAAACATCACTATAAAATCCATGATTCAAATAGGTTTTTGGTATGACTTGGCCGACAGCTTAGTCAATAAATTTTGAAATCAATATATTCTTGAATTCTGAGAAAGTCTTTTAGATTATTGGTCGCAACGACTGCGCCCATTTTACGCGCCGTGGCTGCAA
>JBARBN010000099.1:0-21806 GCA_049793155.1 Nitrospirota bacterium | reverse complement strand
GTGTGTAACTAACCTTTTTGCCTCCTCGGTTGATCACGATCATTTTGCCGAACGGCGAAGAAGCGCCGCCTTTGATCATCATCGACATATCCATGTCCAACCGCATATTGTCGGAATCGACCGCGATCGGAATTTCCATGGAAAAAGATTCGTTCCGGTTTTTATCGAACGATTCTGAATGTACGACCGCCGAAAAATCCCTCGTCCCCTCCCAGTCCATGTAGCCGAAGGACGGTGGTTCGGGCAGCTTGATCTCAGGCGTCCCGTTCTTCGGCGCAGGCATCGTTTCGACGGCCCCGGGACCAGGCCCCCAGGGAAGGTTATCCGTGATCCTCCTGGCCAGTTCCGCTGACTCATAGTCTAAATGTCGCCCGATGGCCTCGGAAAACAGCTTCGTCCCGAGACCGATGACAAGGGACTCCCCGAGCTTCTGGCTTCCCGTAGTCAAGCTCTCGATGGTCACCCAGGGAACATCCTTGTCCCGGGAATCCGCAGCCCGCGCCGCCAGCGCCGCGGCTGCGCCGTATTGACTCTGCATGATCAATTCGCTGCGCACACCGAGGCCCCGTTCCCAGACAATATCGCCGGTCATGGAATCAACGAGCTTGAACCTGGCCCTGACCTTCTTCACATTGATCGCGCCGGTCGTCAGCTCGTTAAAATTCATAAGTGTTCCATACAGGACCCCCTCAACACCAAGAGTTTCGCCGAGTTTCAGGGGCGTCGTCAGGTCAAGCTGGCCGCCGAGCGTGATACCCATGCGATCGCGAAGGATCCGGTCTGTTTCCTTCACGTCCTGGACTACATAGGAACGATTCACCAGCGCCTCTACCATCCTCTTTCTCAACACAGCAGGCCCATCAACATCGTCTGTCTCATTCTTCATGGGAAGAACAGCGATTCTCTTCAAAGGGTTGCGGGGATCGTACGGAAGCGGAGCGTGATATGCAACGCAGCCCGCAAAAAATATCAGCAGCACAAATAGCAAAGCATATTTCAGACACCTGACCATTCGCTGCTCCTTTTCAAGATCGGCGGTTAATGCGATTAGACATTATCAACCAGCGTTCGTTTAAAGATTTTGAAAAGCGGGGCATACCTGCATCCGGAAAGCCCGGACTATGCCGTTTGCCAAAGCTGATTTTAATCAACCAGAATTATGACCCTGCATTTCTGGAGCATGCTCAGATTTTCCGAGGCACTGTGCAGGATGGCTGCGTCCGTATTGCTGATCACCGTGTCCACCCTGTTGTCTCCCGCAAGCTTGATTGCCTTTACCATGAGGGGCTTATCCGCTACCCGGGGGTTCGTCTGTGCCTGAACAGGGTCTTTGAAATAGCTGACCATGCCCTCGCGTACGGCGTAATCCCTGCTGATACAGGAGGAGCAGTAGATTTCCTTACCATCTTCGTTCAGGATCTTCGGGGCAATGGCAGGTTTTACGTCGAGTCCCCGCGCGTCCACGATCAGACCGGTATACAGTTTACCTGGAGAGGCGGGTGAGGCGGTTCCGGTGAGCCCGGTAGCTGGTGTTGGCAGTGTCTTCGGGAGAAGGGCCTCAGTAAGCGCGCCTGTAAGCCTCATGCCCAGGGTCACCTCCACAGAGCCGTCGGACAGATACTTTTTGTCCATGATCGTTGCCCCCTGAATAATGCCGTTCACCTCGGCCCTGATGAGCTCGCTCGAGCTGATGCAGTTCTCGACCGTGGCAGTGGAATCGACCCGTACACCCTTTAAGGCCTCGAGCAGGTTCCGGTACGCAACGGCCTGTGCCGCACGTTCTACCATAGCCCTTGCCTGTGCTGCGTTGGCGGGTTGTGCCGGCGGAGCGCCGATGCCGACCGCCGTCAGCACTCCCGTGGTCCAGTCCACCTTTCCCGAAAAACTCACCGGCTGCTCGACGTCCTTGATCGTGCCCATGATCTGCGCTGAGGCGTTTCCCGCCAAAAAAAAGGCGCACACAGTTAAAAAGTTTATTACGAAAGCTGCGGATCTTTTTACGAGCATGGTATCCCTCCTCCGGTTAATTTTAAAAATGGATTGATCCGGGAAGCTAATTTGATCCGACCGTCGGATCCCGGTGATATGTTCACTGCCGGTGAAAGTGAACATGAAGGCATGGTCTTTATCGACAAGTCAATACGCATATCATATGCGGCATGGCAAAAACAAGATACGTGCTGCAGAATATTTACGTACGTCAAACTATACCCAACCACAAATAAATTGTCAAGATTATCGACTGGTTATAGTGCTCTTGCAAGCGTGAACGCCGTCACGTGCGCCGCCCCCGCCTGTTTAAGAACCGAAGCGCATTCGTTCATGGTCGCGCCGGTGGTATAAACATCATCGACGAGAACAACGCTCCTGTCCACCACGCTTTCCGGCTGTCGAAGCGCAAAAGCTCCGGCAACATTCCGTAATCGTTCCACTCCTGTCAGCTCCACCTGCGGTCTGGTAGGTCTTGTCCGGCAAAGGTTGTCCCAGGAGAACGGGATATGGTGCGTTTCGCTCATCCTGTGCGCAAGAAGGAGAGACTGATTGAACCCCCGCTCTTTCAGCCTGCTCACATGGAGCGGCACCGGCATAATGAGGTCGATATCCATGACCAAACGGACATTTGCCGCCATCCATTCGCCCAGCGGCGGCCCCAGGGTCCTGCATGGCCGGTATTTGAACTGGTGCACGGCCTCGCGTAATGGACCCTCGAAATATCCGACCGACAATGCCTGATCGAACAGGGGAGGCTTCCGCCTGCACGGAAGGCACGTATGATCGGGACTGTGAGTGAGCGTCTCGGGCGAATCGAAGGGCCTGCCGCAGAGCGGGCAGACCGGCCCTTGTATCGGTGCGAAATCAGCCCAGCAGGTGGAACAGAAAAAAGGGATGTTGGAATCACCAACCGGACCATTGCAGAAGGAACAGGAGGTAGGAAGAATAAAATCCAGAACACGTCTGAAGAAGCGCATGAACCCTCAAAATACGAAATAACACTCTCCAAATATCAAACGATGCTCTTGCGGAAATCCCGACCATGTCATTCCCGCACTGATTCTGAGCGGGAATCTGGTTTAAAGTTCAGAACCGTATCCCCGATGGAAGCATTCGGGGATGACAGATTGTATTTGCCTCACGATACAATGAGGCTTTTGCCGGTCATTTCAGCAGGAATGTCGATGCCCATGAGATCAAGCACGGTCGGCGCAACATCGGCAAGGATCCCGGCGTCCCTGATCTGGACGGTTTTTTGGGCGATCACAAAAGGAACCGGATCGATCGTATGCGCTGTGTGCGGCTGACCGGTCGAGGGATCGAACATGGTCTCGCAATTGCCGTGGTCCGCGGTGACGAATACCACCATCCCCTCTTGCTTCGCCGCAGCCAGAACGCGGCCAAGGCATTCGTCGATCACTTCCACTGCTTTGACCGCGGCATCGATCACCCCCGTATGGCCGACCATATCCGGATTAGCATAATTCGCGAGAATAAAACCATACTGTCGCGACGCGATGCGCTCAACGAGTTTATCAGTGATCTCCCGCGCGCTCATCTCCGGCTTTTTATCATAGGTGGAGACATCGCGCGGCGATGGCACCAGCACCCGCTCTTCGAGAGGGAATGGACGCTCTTCTCCGCCGTTGAAAAAAAAAGTGACGTGGGCGTATTTCTCGGTCTCGGCAATACGGAGCTGACGTATCCCGTGCAGGCTCAGCACTTCCCCCAGAATATTGACGAGCCGCACGGGCCCAAAAGCCACCGGCAGCTTAAATTCCTCGTCATAGGTCGTCAGACAAACAAAGGATGAAAGCTTCGGACGCCGGCTCCGTTTGAAAGCCTCGAATTCCGGGTCTGTGAGAGCACGGGTGATCTCCCGGGCCCTGTCGGACCTGAAATTACAGAAGATGACCGCGTCATTGTCCCGGATCGCGGCAATGCTCTTGTTCGTTTTTTTGTCGAGCAGTACCGTCGGGAGCACGAACTCGTCTGTCTTGTGGTGATCATAGCTCTGCCGGACCGCGTCGAGGGCCGAATATTTTCTTATCCCCTCGCCCATGACCAGCACCTCATACGCCTTCTGAATCCTCTCCCATCGCTTATCGCGGTCCATGGCATAATATCTTCCTGAAACCGATGCGATCCTACCGATGCCGGTCCTGGCAAGATATTCTTCCAGTTGAGTGATGTATTGAATGGCGCTCGAAGGCGGGGTGTCCCTGCCGTCCAGAAATGCGTGGAAGTAAACGTTCGCGATCCCCTGGGCCTTTGCCATATCGAACATCGCGAAAATATGGTCCATCCGGCTATGGACACCGCCATCAGAAAGGAGCCCCATCAGATGAAGATCCCTCCCGGATTTTTTTACGGTCTCCATTGCAGTAACGAGAACCGGGTTGTGAAAGAACTCACCATCCCTGATCGCCTTGCTGATCCGCGTCGAGTCCTGGTACACGATCCTGCCGGCGCCGAGGTTCAGGTGCCCCACCTCTGAATTCCCCATCTGTCCATCAGGAAGACCGACTGCCTCTCCCGATGCCTGAAGCACTGCATGCGGGCAGATGCTCATCATCCTGGTATAGACCGGCGTTTTTGCCGAGACAATGGCGTTACCGTCCCTGCTCATGTTGATTCCCCAGCCGTCGAGGACCAACAGAACCACTCGCTTGCTTGACATGTAGACTCCATTAAGAATACAGAAGCCAGAATTCAGAAGACAAATGAAACGATCTGCATTCTCCTGACTCCTGGCTTCTAACTACTGACTTCTGTCGTTCAACAGTTTTTTTCGAGATTGACCCCGAAGGTGTTCCATCTGCCGCAGTTCGGGCACCGGCCGGACCAGTCAACGGTGCGGAGATCGCAGTTCGAGCAGACGTAGGGTATGATGATCTGCTTCTTGAATCCAAGGGCTTTTTTGAATTCTGAAGCGGCAAGACCGAGGGAGCCGCGGCGCAGATAGATATTGCCGAGCAGTTTGTGAACGTCCCGGAACTCTTTGTCCCCCCAGTCCACGGTGGAGAGGATGTCAAAGGCCTCATCGATCATCTCAAGGCGGTAGAAAAGTTTCCCGAGGAAGAATTTGATCATGATGTCCTGGGGTTTCCAGCTCACCGCCTGCGTATAAAGCTCTATGGCCTTGCCTGGCTCCCCCTGCTTCAGGTAAAGATCCTCGAGACGGTATAGGAGCAGTACCGATGATGTCATTTTATAGGCCTTTTCCCACAGCTCGGCCGCGTCCTTGACCTTGCCCTCATCAAGGTATATCTCGCCCAGGCCGAGGTACGCCGGGATAAAATCCTTGTCGAGCTTGATCACGCCGCGGAATATCTTTTTCCCCCGCTCAAGATCACCGGCTTCGAGCAGCGAGCGGCCCAGCTCATACTTGAAGCCGACAAGTCTGCGATGCTCGACCTCCTGCTCCGATGCGGTGAGGGGGCTGGCAACCAGCTTGCGCTGCGTCTCGTATAAATTATCCCAGTAGTTCAGCTTCTGGTAAAGGTCGCGCATTTTGATCAGTGCCGTCAGGTTTGACGAGTCCTTGGAGAGGATTTTCTGGTACATTCCGAGCGCGTCGTCGTAGCGTTTTACATCCTCGTAATCCGTGGCAAGCGAGAACATGACCTCCTGGTTGTCGTCATCCAGACTCAGCGCCTTCTGGTGGAGCAGGATGGCCTCCTGCGGGTTCTTCTCACGGAGCTGGCTGATCCCCATGCGAAGGAGCGTGTCCACATGGTTAGGGTCAATAGCGAGCACTTTCTGAAAAAAGCTGATCGCCTCCGGGTTCCGCTTGGCAAGCAGGGAATTCAGCCCCTTGGTATAAAGGTCCTGGACCTTGAGTCGTTTTTTCTGTTCACGCTGGACCCGAAGCCCGCTCAGGAACCGCCTGACATCCCGCAAGAGATAGACAAGAAACACCAAACCGGCGCCGGCAGCCATGGACAAAAGGAAAAAAGTGGATTTGGAGATCTCGTAGGATTTGGAAGGAAGAAGGTTGACCGTAATGATCCCCTGATTTAACTCCCTCAGAAGCATTACGAAAATGACTGCTGCGATCAACAGAAGCGTGACAATGAATCTCATCCCCGGTCCTTTCTCAAAAAATCAATGAGCGGAATGCATGTGACGAGGCCTGATGCGGCGTATCCTCTGAAAACGGACCCGATTAAAACGTCGGGCGTGACAATGATTCCGGCGATTATCGGTCATCCCCGGTGCTTCTATCGGGAATATGGTATCAAGCGTTTGCGCCTCGTTCTTAATTCTAGTAATGATAAGTCTTTCCTTTTATGATCGTGAACGCCCGGTACAGCTGCTCAAGCAGCACCAGCCGCGCCATCTCGTGGGTAAGCGTCCATCGAGACATGGCTATTGCCTTGTTTGCGCGCCCGGTCACGCTCTCATCCAGGCCCATGGCGCCGCCGATCACGAACACGATATCCCTGACGCCCGACTCGAGCGTTTTGTTGAGGAACTCCGCGAACTCGTGAGAGTTGAATTCCTGCCCGCGCTCGTCCAGCGCCACAAGGAACGCGTTCACCGGGACTGAAGCAAAGATCCTTTCCGCCTCTTTCTTCCTGATATGCGGAGCGTCCTTGAGGTCATGGATCTTCTCTTCCTTTAGCTCCTTGATCTCACCATCCGCATAATGTTTCAGATATCCGGAATACTTGGCTATCCCATCCCGAATAAACCGTTCTTTTGTCTTTCCCATGCAGATGACGGTCAATTTCATCTTGAGGCGCCGGAAAGCGTCATGGGCCCTGCGGCAAGGGATATCCGCGGGGCTTCGCCCCAAAGCTTTTCAAGACAGAAATACGCCCTGGTCTGTTCTTCAAAAATATGCACCACTACATCGCCATAGTCCATGAGCACCCAGTTCGCCCCGGTCGCCCCTTCCACGTGTGAAGGATGGACACCGGCGGTCGCAAGTTCCCGGCCGATCCCCTCGGCGATTGCCCCCACCTGTGTGGAATTGCTCCCCGAACAAATGACAAAATAATCGCAGATAGAGGTAAGTTTGCTGAGATCGAGGACCAGGATTTCAAAGGCCTTTTTGCTGTCCGCAGCCCGGGCGCAAAGCTGCGCGGATTCCATTGAATTAAGCATATAACTTATGTGCAATTATATAGGTTTCGATTCCATCAGGCAAGAGATATTTGGTGCTGGCGCCCGCTTTCACCCTGTTGCGGATATCAGTGGATGATATGTCGAAAAGCGGAATCATCTCCAGACAGATGGTGAATGCGCCCGACCGGACCGTTGCCTGCTGCAGGCCTCCCTGGTCCAGCCGTTCCAGTTCGCGTGAAGCGCTTTTCATGAAACTGATCTTCGCGAGATCTCCAAAATGATATCCCGGTCTTGAGATCACGACAAAATTGCAAAGTGTCAAAAGCCGCTCCCACTGGTGCCAGGTCTGGATCTCGAGGAACGAATCAAGGCCGGTGATGAAGAAAAGTTCCGTGCCGGGAAACAGCCGCCGGAGCGCCTCGACCGTATCAATGGTATAGGATCTTCCGCCACGATCGATCTCTATCCCGGAGGGTTCAAGGAATGGATTGTCTTTGGTCGCGAGCCGCACCATCTCCAGCCGCTGAACGGCGGACGGAACCGCTTCTTCAAATTTATGCGGCGGGAGATAAGAAGGGACCACGAGTATACGGTCGAGTTTCAACCTTCCCCGGACCTCTTCAGCCGCGGCAAGGTGTCCGTTGTGGATGGGATTGAATGTTCCTCCGAGGATGCCGAGTCGTTGCGACAAATAACCTCCGATGTGTTCTTATCCGACCGATCAGACCGATCAGACCGATCAGCTTATTTCCTTATCTGCCCGTTTCCGTACACGATAAACTTGGTGGAGGTGAGTTCTTCCAGACCCATTGGGCCGCGTGCATGGATCCTGGTCGTGGAAATACCGATTTCCGCCCCGAGCCCGAACTCAAATCCGTCATTCAGCCGCGTTGATGCATTCACAAAGACAGCTGAGGCGTCAACCTCACGCTGGAACCGGTGGGCGTTCCGGTAGTCGTTCGTAACGATGGCCTCGGAATGCTGCGAACCGTGGGCAGCGATGTGTTCCATGGCCTCTTCCATGCTTCCGACGGTCTTCACATTCACGATCAGTTCGTTGTACTCCGTATCCCAATCCTTGTCCGTTGCCTCTTTGATATCAGGGACGAGGGCCCTGGTCTTTGCGCTGCCGCGGATCTCAACGCCGGCCTTCTTCATCCTGTTGATGATCGCGGGCAGGAACGTTTTTGCTACGTCCTGATGGACGAGCATGGTCTCCATGGCATTACAGGTACCCGGACGCTGGACTTTTGCATTAAAACATATCTCCTCCGCCATGGCGAGGTCGGCCTTGCTGTCCACGTACACGTGACAGATGCCCTTGTCATGCTTGATCACCGGAATGGTCGAGTTCTCCGATACCATGCGGATCAATCCTTCGCCGCCGCGCGGGATGATAAGATCGATAATGCCGGTTAGTTTCAGCATCTCCATGACGCACGCGCGGTCCGGGTTCTCAATGAATGATATTGCCCCTTCTGGAATACCCGCCTCGGCGCCGGCCCTCGAAAGTATTTCGACGATAGCGGTGTTCGAATACACCGCCTCGGAGCCGCCGCGAAGAATGACCCCGTTGCCCGATTTAAGACAGAGTGCCGCCGTATCAGCGGTCACGTTGGGACGCGATTCGTAGATGATTCCGATGAGCCCTATCGGCACGCGCATCTTGCCTACTTCCATGCCGTTCGGTCTCCGCCGAATGCCGAGCACTTCGCCGACCGGATCGGGAAGAGCCGCAACCTCACGAAGTCCGTCCGCCATGGCCATGATGCGCTCAGGGTTCAAAGTCAGGCGGTCGATCATGGCATTCGACAGGCCCTTCCGTTCAGCTTCAACAAGGTCCTTTTTGTTCTCTGCGATCAATGCCTTCGATTCTTTCTCCAGGCCCGCGGCCATCTTGAAAAGCGCGTTGTTCTTTATCTCTGTCGAGATGTTCGCGAGCACCCGCGAAGCGGTCTTGGCCTTTCTTGCTTTATCGGAAACGTACTGTTTGACGTCCATACGGCCTCCTGGTCATAAATATGGCTTACGGTAATAGCTTCCCGACACCATCACGAAATTTCTTTGCATCATCGATCTCGCCGAAAATAGCATGTTTCACCTTGCCATCGGTGCCTATGAATAGCGTCACCGGCAGGAACCGGACACCGTACTGTTCAGCTGTCTTGCCGTAGCGATCGCTTAAAACAACAGGTTTGTCCACCTTCAGCCCGGCAAGAAACTCGCGAATCGTGTCAAAATCCTCTTTGACATCCACGATCACGACCTTGACGCCTTTGACTTTCAGTTCATCGACGAGCGAGTTGATGAGCGGCAGTTCATCCCTGCATCCTCCGCACCATGAGGCGAAAAAGCCCAGAACAATGCCGTTGCCGCTCTCTTTTCTCGTTGCACCCACATAGTCGCTCAGAATAAAATCCTTCCCTTCGGCGTCCCTGAGAGTAAAGGCCGGAGCGGTATCATTCGTCTTGAGCGCTGCAAAAGCCTCTGTTGAAAACAAAAATATCGCTAACGCAGTGAGTATGATTTTATTGATTTTCAAATTTCCAATTTCCATTTTCTCACAGTATCACCAGATCATCCCGGTGGATTACTTCATCATAGTCCTTGTGTCCGAGCACGGATTCTATCTCCGACGTCTTGAGCCCCTTGATCCGGTCCAGGTCGGCTGAGGAATATTTGACCAGACCCCGGGCGAAAGCGCTTTCATGCCGGTCAATGCAGGTTACACAGTCCCCGACCTTGAAGTCCCCCTCCACTTTTACGATGCCGCCGGGCAGCAGACTCCTGCCCTTGCTCATCAGGGCTTCGTGCGCGCCATCGTCCACCGTGACCCTGCCGTTGGAGCAGACCGTGAACGCGATCCAGTGCTTCCGGCTGTCCTGCTTGTCCGGCTTCGGCAAAAACAGTGTGCCTACTTCCGCTCCTTCGAATAATGCCCGAAGCACACCATTCTTTTTCCCGTTCACGATCACCATGGGCGCGCCGTAAGCACCAACCTTCCTCGCGGTCATCAGTTTGGAACACATGCCCCCCGTGCCTATGGACGAATGGGAATCGCCTGCATAGCGTTCGATCTCGGTGGTGATCTTTTTCACGAGAGGGATCAGCACTGCTGAGGCGTCTTTTTTGGGATCCGCGGTATAGAGGCCCTCAATGTCCGAAAGGATGATCAGCAGGTCAGCATCAGTAAGATGAACCACCATGCCGGAGAGGTTGTCATTGTCGCCGAACTTGATCTCATCCACCGAGACCGTATCGTTCTCGTTGATGATCGGGACGACGCCGTGATCCAAAAGGGTCTGGAGCGTGTTCCGGGCATTCAGAAATCTGGTCCGGTTCGAAAGGTCCTCGCGCGTGAGCAGCACCTGCGCGACCTTTTTCCCATGTGTGTCGAAGGTCTTTTCATACATCCACATGAGACCGGACTGTCCGATGGCCGCCGCTGCCTGCTTGAGTGAAAGGGGCATGCCCTTTGTCTTCTTCAATCCCAGCTTCGCCAGTCCCGCCGCGATGGCTCCTGATGACACCAGGACCACTTCGTGTCCCTGGGCCATGATGGAGGAGATATCCGACGCGAGCCGCTCAATGCGGTTCTGGTCGAGTCCCTGTTCGGTCGAGGTCAAGACCGCGCTGCCGACCTTGATCACGACCCGCCGGGATCTGGAGAAGATGGTTTTTCGATTGATTGGATTATTCTTCATTTGTCTGCTGCCTGCGCAGGCTGAAGCCTGCGGCTGCCATCAAACTCCTGACTTCTGACTTCTGGCTTCTGTCTGCTGGTGCCTCTTTTCCTTCTCGTCTTCGACCCGGTCGGCTAAAAATCTGAGCAGCGGCTCCAGTCCAGCACCGCTCACGGCCGAGATGGGAAAGAACTTGTATCCGTTGCCGAGACAATAGTCGGTCAATGATTCAAGCATACCGGGATCAGCAGCGTCAATCTTGGTCGCCGCGACCGCCATGTATTTATTCTTCAAGATTTCGCTATAGAGTTCGAGCTCGGTGTTGATCTTTTTGAAATTCTCGACCGGATCGCCCGGAACGATGCCGGACACGTCGACGAGGTGCAGGAGGATGGACGTTCGCTCCACGTGCCGAAGAAACTCGAAACCCAACCCCGCACCCTTGTGGGCGTTCTCGATCAGTCCGGGAATATCGGCGACAACAAAGCTCGTTCTGCCCTCGGGCTTCACCACGCCGAGCACCGGCGTCAGGGTGGTGAACGGGTAATCCGCGATCTTGGGTTTGGCTGCCGAGATGCGGGATATGAGCGTGGACTTGCCGGCGTTCGGCAACCCCACGAGCCCGACATCGGCAAGAAGCTTGAGCTCAAGGAACAGCCACTGTTCTTCTCCCTCTTCACCCGGTTGAGCGTGCCGGGGCGCCTGGTTGGTAGCGGTCTTGAAAAAGGTGTTCCCTTTGCCGCCCCTGCCGCCCTTGGCAATGATGTAATACATTCCATCCGTGTCGAGGTCGACGATCATGGCGCGGGTCTCGGCATCGTTCACGATCGTACCGACGGGCACGCGGATGATGACATTATCAGCATCGGCGCCATACTGGTCCTTGCCGCGGCCTTGCTCGCCGTCCTTGGCGCGATACTGCTGTTGGTACTTGAGGTCGATCAGCGTACCCAGCTGCTTGTCGGCCTGAATGATCACGTCACCGCCCTTGCCGCCGTTCCCCCCGTTCGGCCCTCCCCTGGGAACATAGGCCTCGCGACGAAAACTGACGCAGCCCGGTCCGCCATGGCCTGCTATTACTTCGATCTTTACCCTATCAATAAAATTCGACATTTTTTCTTTAAAATCCCCCTTGCTCACCTTCTCTTAATCGTAAAAGGGAGATTTGAACAATGTTTTCAATGAAATATACCGTTATATGCCCTAAAATGCAAGCTGGAAAGGTATTAAGAATAAAAAAGGCGGCATAGACATCTATGCCGCCCTTGCAATTAATCCTTTTTGTAAGCTGGTTACGCCTCTGCTGCCGCCTCTGCTGCGTACACACTCACCTGCTTGCGGGTCTTGTCATAGCGCTCGAACTTCACGACGCCGTTGATCTTTGCAAAGAGCGTATCGTCGCAGCCCTTTCCCACGTTCTCACCCGGGTGGATCCTGGTCCCGCGCTGACGCATGATGATCGTCCCCGCATGCACTGTCTCGCCGTCATATCTCTTAACGCCAAGATACTGAGGCTTGCTGTCTCTTCCGTTCCGTGAACTGCCAACGCCTTTTTTATGAGCCATATCAAATCCTCCAAAATTCGTATACCACTGAGACACCAAGGCACTAAGAAATTCTTATGGTATCTTCATGTCTTCGTGCCTTCGTTGGTAAATTTTTGTGATCTTACGCCGTGATCTCTTTTACCTTGATCGCCGTATAATTCTGACGGTGACCGTTGGTATTTCGGTAACCCTTTCGCCTCCGGTGCTTGAAAATGATCAATTTCTCACCTCGGCCCTGCTCGACGACCTCACCTGTTACCTTTGCCGATGCGAGCATGGGCTTGCCCACGGACATCGTATCGCCATCGACGATCATGAAAACATCCTTGATCTCGACCATATCGCCCTTTTGACCTTCAAGGCTCTCCACCCTGATGGTATCACCGGGTGTAACCTTATACTGTTTTCCACCGCTCTTGATTACTGCGTACATGCCGCTTCCTCCTTAAGAACAAACACCTTCACTCGCATTGAGAGCGCATAAAATACCATGTAACTTGTGGACTTGTCAAGGGAAAAAACAGATTTTTATTAAAAACCCTGATTCCTCCCGGTTTGACATATTCACCGACAACCTGTTACAATGAAACGAAAGTTAGACCGATCAATCCATGCCATACCATGAATTCACCATCAGGGTATCCGACGCCTTTAGAGATTCACTCATCCGGCAGCTGACCGGAAACGGCTGTCTCGGCATGAGTGAAAACGATGGGTCTCTTGTCGCCTATTTCCCCTCAACCCTCGACCCGGACACGATCAAAAACGACCTTGCGCTCCTTCAGGCATTGCTTGAAAAAGCGGGACACAACAATGAACTGACCTATGATTATGATCTCATTCCTGACACGGACTGGAACGAAACGTGGAAAAAGGGGTTCCAACCCGTTGATGCCGGCAGGCGTTTCACCATCCTTCCTCCCTGGGAACAGAATAAAAAGGACCGGATCAACCTGATCATCGACCCCGGCATGGCCTTCGGAACCGGCCACCACGAGACCACACGGTCCTGCCTCGTACTTATGGAAAACTACGCTCTTAAGACCTCCAGGCGAAACTTTCTCGACCTTGGTACCGGCACAGGCATCCTCGCCATTGCAGCAAGGAAGCTCGGCTACCGGCACGTCATCGGCATTGATACGGACATCCTCGCCATTAATGCAGCAAGGGGAAATATCATCATAAACAATGTCCCCGACATAGAGATCAGGGAGGGGCGTCTTGACGAGCTCCACGAGACATTCGACGTCATAGCCGCAAACCTCATATCAGGTGTCCTGGTCATGCTTGCACCGAAGCTCTTCCCGCGCATGGATCCCGGCGGCATTGCTATTCTCTCGGGCATTCTCACCGGCCAGGAAGATGAAGTCATCGAGGCCATGGAACAGGCGGGTTTGCAGTTACGGGAGACCTATAGCGACGGCAAATGGGTCTCGCTCGTCGCGGAACGGGGCAGGAAAGCCTGAGTCGAATGCTTTTTCCCTCACGCTGTTCATCGAGAACTTTTTTGAACTTCGAATGCACAAAATAGTATACAATTAAAACCGGTTTGATTATAATTACAGAAATGACAAGTAGACTACTTCCGGGGCTGTTCACCCCTATCCTCATTTCCCTTATCGGGGTGCTTGTGTGTTTCCCCCGTTATGTTTCCGCCACTCCGGACTACGCGCGTCAGACGGGCTTCGAGTGCAGAAAGTGTCACATCGATATTATCGGCGGCGGTCCGCTCACCAGGGAGGGGAAGGCCTTTCTTGACGACCTTAAATCAAAGGGACTCTACCGGCCATTGAGCATGACACAGCGCGTCGTGAGACTTCTCATCGGCTACCTCCACATGATAGCGGCCATCATGTGGTTCGGGACGATCATGTATGTTCACCTCCTCCTGAAGCCGGCCTACGCATCGAAAGGCCTGCCCAAGGGAGAACTCAGGCTGGGATGGATCTCCATGCTCGTGCTCCTGATCACCGGGACATTCCTGACCATTGCCAGGATCCCGTCGTGGGACATGTTCGTTACAACACGGTTCGGAATCCTCCTGGGCATCAAGATCGTCCTGTTCCTGCTCATGCTTTCCAGCGCCGTTGTTGTTACGACCTATATCGGGCCAAAATTGCGAAAGCAGAAGACCCTTGTCCCCGCAATGGACAACAACGGCGGTTGGACGCTCGATGCCCTCGGCCGGTATGATGGAACAGAGGGAAATCCGGCCTACGTGGCATACAAGGGTCTTATCTACGATATGACCGGAAGCAGGCTCTGGAAGAATGGCTTGCATATGATGAAACATGCCGCGGGCAGGGACCTGACGGACATCATGAGGACCGCGCCTCACGGTGAGGACAAGATACTTTCGATGCCTCTTGCAGGCAAGCTGCTTGCGCCCTCCGAAAAACCGGAGCGGCCATTTCACTTGAAGCTTTTTTATTTCTTTGCTTACATGAACCTTGTCCTTGTGTTCGTTATTACCTTTGTTATCGCGCTCTGGCGATGGTGGTAAGCGCCTTCCGGAAGACACATGATCTTTACCTGAGACGGTCGGCCCTGTTCAAGAATCGTAAACTGACAAGCCCTGTGATATAATAGCCGTAAGGAGCACACCGTGACTGACACACCTCTCACCCGCATTCTTTATATGGAAGATGACCCGGCTCTCGCGCGCCTGCTCCAGAAGATCCTGCAGCGGCGCGGCTTTGTCATCAACCTCGCCACCAACGGAGAAGAAGGCCTCGCGATGCTTGCCGCCGATCACTATGATCTTCTTCTCCTTGACTACAATATGCCGTTCCTGGGCGGGATCGATGTCATACGCGCCCTTTCCGCCAAAAACGCGCTGCCGCCGACGATCATGGTCACCGGTGAAGGCAATGAAATGGTCGCGGTTGTTGCCCTCAAGCTCGGGGCCTCGGATTACGTCGTCAAGGACGCGGACATGAAATACATCGATCTGCTCCCCTCCGTGATCGACCAGGTCCTGTACCGTCAGCAGATGCTGAAAGACCGGCAGAAGATGCTCGAGGCGATCCGGGCAAGCGAAGAACGCTACCGGATGCTCTTTGACAGCAACCCCATACCCGGCATGGCCTACGATCTCAAGACCCTCAGATTCATGGCGGTCAATGAAGCCGCTGTTGCGCATTACGGCTATACGTACAAGGAGTTCCTTTCCCTGAGCATCAACGATATCTACACCCCGGAAGAAATGCCGGCGTTGCTGAACATACTGTCAAAACTCGACCGGGGAGTGATTCAACGCGGAGTTTGGAAGCACCGGCTGAAAGATGGTTCTCTCATCGACGCAGAGATCACCTCGCACAGCCTCATACTGAGCGACATCTCGGCGCATCTCATTCTCGCGAATGACATCACTGAACAGAAAAAGATGAAGGAAAACATGCTGCGGTCCCAGAAACTCGAATCACTTGGCGTTCTGGCGGGCGGCCTCGCTCATGATTTCAACAACCTGCTCACGGCGATCCTCGGTAATCTTTCCCTGGCAAAGCAGATCGCGCCTCCCGGCGAAAACTTGTCGCGCTATCTGGAATTCTCCGAGCAGGCAGCTTCACGCGCGCAGAGCATAACGCAACAGTTACTCACTTTTTCCCGGGGAGGCTCCCCTGTCAAGAAGCTCCTTTCAGCAAAAAAACTGATCGAAGATTCTGCCGGCTTTGCCATTCGGGGATCCAAGTCCCGCTGCGAATTCAAGGTAGCTCCCGATCTCTGGACCATTGAAGCGGACGAGGGACAACTGGGTCAGGTGATCAACAACCTGGTCATGAACGCCGATCAGTCCATGCCTGAGGGCGGCACGGTTACCGTGAGCGGTGAGAATGTGACTCTGACAGCGGACAATCCCCTCCTGCTAAAACCCGGGGAATACATCAAGATATCCGTGGCGGATCAGGGGACCGGTATTCCGGAAGACAACCTCAAAAAGATCTTCGACCCCTATTTCACCACGAAAGACAGGGGAATCGGACTTGGTCTTGCCACCTGCTACTCGATCATGAAACAGCACGACGGCCACATCACCGTCGAATCAACTCCCGGGGCGGGCGCAATTTTTTCTCTCTATCTTCCCGCCTCATCAGCCCGGACCGCTCCGGATGCTCCAGAAACCGGTCGAGAACCCCTGCGCGGGACCGGCAGGATACTGGTCATGGACGACGAAGATATTGTCAGGGATGTACTTTACCGGTCGCTCACACACCTCGGATATGTCGTCGTCAGTACACATGATGGCAATGAAGCGATCACCCACTATGAACAGGCCCTGAAAAGCGGCAGGCCTTTCGACGCGGTCATCATGGACCTGACCATACCGGGCGGCATGGGCGGCAGGGAAGCGGTGATCAAGCTGCTCGAGATCGACCCGGCAGTAAGAGCGATCGTCTCAAGCGGTTATTCAGATGACCCTATCATGGCCCACTTCAAAGACTACGGCTTCAGCGGCGTCGTATCCAAGCCCTACACGCTCAAGGCCCTGAGCGAGACCGTACATTCGGTCATCTCGGGAAACGCAGCCTGAGCCTTGCCTTCTGTATGATGCACATCATAGCCCTCGCCATCGATATATGCTATCGTAGGTTCACCTCAGGGATCAGAAACCGTCGCGTTAAGATGTTTGCAGATGACGATGCATCACGACTCTGAACCTTGAACTGC
Organism: Nitrospirota bacterium; assembly: GCA_049793155.1. GTDB lineage: Bacteria > Nitrospirota > UBA9217 > UBA9217 > UBA9217 > JALNZF01. The sequence goes on along the minus strand of JBARBN010000099.1, from coordinate 4,843 downwards.
GAAATTCATATCTGCACACGGAGGCACCATGGAAATGCTCGACTTGAAGAAACTGATTACGTTCAAACCCGACCGGATCTCGCGCGAGATGCTCTCGGACAAACCCGAGATGCGCGTCGCGCTCATGTGCCTGGATGCGGGCCAGAAGCTTGATCCCCATAAGGCGCCGCTCCGGCTCTTGATGTACTGTGTCCAGGGCAAAGGAACCTTCACGGTGGGCGATGAAAAAATGGAGGCCGGTGAGAAGACCTGCATCCTGTGCGAACCCAATGTGCCGCACGGTTTTGCCGCCGACAAGGGAGAAAAGCTCGTGGTCATGGCGATTGTTACGCCCGTGGAGTGAGCGCCGGGAGGTTCCCGATGCCAAGTGCAATGGGAAGCCAACAGGCTTAGAGAACCAATGAAAAAGGCCCCTCTTTAAACAGGGGCCTTTGCTTTTCAAAAAGGTGAAGCTTTTCTGAGGACGATTCCCCTTTTCACAACCAGTACTCGGGATATCTCCTGTTTTTTGACAGATTGTTCACCAGCAAAGCCACGATAAGGAGAATGGCCGCCCCTGCCCCGGCAGGAACGAAGGCGTATACATACGAGAGATTGTGGATCTTGGCGCCGCCGATCACGGCGATCAGCGCAGTAGCCCCTCCGGGCGGGTGGAGCGTCTTCGTCGCAAGCATCGCGACTATGGCGAGGGAAACGGCCAGGGATGCCGCCATCCAGATCGTCCCGCCAAAAAGTTGATAGCAAGCCACACCCACGAGACCTGAGATGATATGACCACCAATGAGATTGCGGGGCTGTGCCAGCGGGCTCTTGATCGCGGCATACACCAGGACAGCTGACGCCCCGAAGGAACCGATCAACATGGTCGAATCCCGCGGCTCAAAGTACTGTGATGAACAATATCCGCAAATGCTGATACCGATCGCTGACCCGATCCATGACCAGATGAGTTCGGAAACGCCAACCCCCGGCGGGCTCTTTGCCCCGCCTTTCATTTTTAAAAGATATTCCGAGATGGTCATAAATAATTTAATTTTTCAGAATACAAAACAGCAGTAAGGGCTAACTTCTCCTGACTCCTGACTCCTGACTCCTGACTCCTGACTCCTGACTCCTGACTCCTGATACTCAACTCTTTTGCCCTATCGCCCTCACGATGTCCGCGCGGGAAACAATGCCGAGAAGCTTACCATCGTTATCGACGACCGGCAGCCTCTTGATCCTCCGTTCTTCGAAAATTTTAGCCACGGCCATGACCTCATCGTCCGCCTTGCTCGTGATCGGAGGGAAGCTCATGACATCCTCAACCTTGTTTCCACCGGAACGGGCAGGCACGGGCTCGCCCAGGATATTTCGCAGAATGTCCTTGAACGTGTGCTCCCTCTTCATACCCGCAAGCGTCAGAACGTCCGCCTCGCTGATGACACCGATCACGCGGTTGTTCTCGTCAACAACGGGCATGCCGCTGATCCTGTGCTCCGACAAAAGCCGTGCGGCCTCGTGAAGGTCGGCGTTTCGTCCCACGCTTACCACGGTTGTCACCATAATTTCCTTCACGAGGACCCGAGAGATGATCCGCTCGCGCGCATGCCGGAGAGCGATCTCATATATCTTTTTGAGATCCTCCTCGGTGATGTCAACATAAGCCTTCATCTCTTTGAGCGCTGCCCTCAGGTCCTCTTCCGAGGGAGATGAACAGATATTTCGGGGATCCATAGTCCTCCTGATCTTAAGAGAATTCGTCAAGTCAAGTATACGTAAAACCGGAGGCCGCCGGTATGACGCACGTCATATTCTACTTTTTCTGGTCCTCGGTCCTTACGACGAGCCAATACACCAGACCGATGACCAGAATAGCCGCGATCAGATAGTAGATCGATTCGGGACGGTCATGCTTGAGCGTAGCGATCATCGTCTCCCGGATCATCGTGACGAGTGCCACGCCGATGAACACGCTGATATGGAACTTTCCGCCCTTGAGATGGGATATCTCCGTGTTCATCAGCTCGATCAGCAGCCAAAGGATAAGCATGGACCCGAGGGCGGAAATGATACCCCGTTCGAGATCGCCCGCCAGAAGATGCCCTACGTCGATGACAAATAATCCGACCACGCCGAGCGTGAGGCCGATAAGCGCGAGAACAAGGACAAGGTTCATGGATTGGGAGAAGCGCTCCGAAAAAGCAATGAGAGAACTCTTTACCTTGTAAGCCGGAGAATAGATCCGCAGCTCTTCCTCGATATAGGCCGTGGTGATCACGTCCAGACTGATATCGAGGATCTTGCCCACGGAAATTATTTTGTTGGTAGCCTCGACCTTGTTCTCCTCGTTCTTCTGGATGATGCCTATGCATGCGTTCTTCACGAGGTTGACCGCCCGGTTCATGAAGTGAGCGTCGACGTTATGCTTGACGTGCGTTAGCCCGATGTGAATGAGTTTCTCGTAGAACCGGTTATCGTACGTTCCGGAAAAGAGTTCGCGGAACCAGACATTCTGTGCGCTGAAAACATGCTCTTTCCTTGACTCATCGCTAAAGAATTGGGCCGCTCCTTTGGTCCCCATGATCCAGAGACCGAGAGTGCTCATGACCTCTTCGCCCTGTTCTTCCATGAGGGGCTGCAGCACAGCGAGGCGCTTCTCGTCTTCATGTGTGAACCGATAGTCACCCTTAATTTCCCTGAAGGATCGCACGTTATGTCCTCCCCAACGTTCCGAATGATCATTCCCTGTTGAACTATCGCATCAGCCGATAATTGATGCTCTCTTTCAGACACAATGGCCGACTATTGCGGTCATTCTATGGGTCTTTAACCGCCCCAGCTTATGGCCTGCACGGGGCAGGCATCGATCGCATCCTGGCACTTGCAGGTGTCGCATTTGTCAGGACCGATCACCTGCGACTTTTCATTCACGAGTTCGAATACGCGGGGACAGACCTCTGCGCAGTTGCCGCAGCCGATACAGGTATCCTCATCCACTACCGGCACCTTCGACATCAGAATTCCTTCCTTTATAACATCTCAAAGTTCTTGATGAACTGCCCTACCTGCACGCCGAGATAGACGCATTTGATGCCGTCCATGCAGTCATCAGCGTCCTTTTTTTCAAGATGGGTCGTAAGTTCCCTGGAGCCTTTCTTGAATTTGATGATATAGGCGTTCTTGCCCTTGTCAAAGTCAAGACTGGCAGCGATGCCGTATTTCCCTATCTCAGGATACATCTCCATAATTTTGTCCTTTAAAGCGACATTTGTGTAGCCCATATGTTTCCCCTTTCATATTTTAAGCCCTCTTAGGCTGTCTTCCGCGCAGGTCGCAAGGTCAGCAGGTCCCAGACCATGATCACCACTCCGGTGAGAAAAAAGAATCCCAGAAAGAACGTCACACCCAGCCAGAGCCGCATGTAGGATTGTGCCGCCATATACCCCATGCCGAGCACGCGCTCGATGTAGGACTGTACGACACCGGCAATGCCGAATGAAAGCCCCATCAGCATCATTGCCGATGTCATGGTCCAGAAAGCCACTTTTCCGCGTGAATCATCATAAATCGCGATCCCCTTTATCTTAGGCATGGCGTAATAGAAGACCATGATGTTCAGCAGCGCATAGGCACCGAAGAACGCGAGATGGCCGTGAGAGACCGTGACCTGAGAACCGTGGGTATAGTAGTTGATCTGCGGCAGGGTGTGCATGAAGCCCCATACCCCGGCTCCGATCATATGCATCACCGCGCAGCCGATCGCGATGGTCCAGGTGAGCCGGTTCTTGATCTCCAGTTTACGCTCTTTCACATGGTTCATGGTGTCTATGAGCATCAGCAGTATCGGGAGCGGCTCAAGAGCCGAGAATATCCCGCCGAACCAGAGCCAGTATTTCGGTGCGCCTATCCAATAGTAGTGATGGCCCGTGCCGACGATGCCGGTAAAGAGAAAGAGGCCTATCTCGACGTAGAGCCATTTCTCCACTACTTGACGGTCTACGCCGGTCAGTTTCATCAGAACAAATGCGAATATGGAAGCCGTTACAAGTTCCCATGCGCCTTCCACCCAGAGATGGATGACCCACCACCAGTAGTACCAGTCTATCACTTCATTCTTATAGAACGGTATGCCGAAAAGGTACAGAAGCGCAAGAAAGAGCAGCCCTCCAAGAAGGGTGCCCTGGATCACGGTCCAGCGCTTCGCGATGAACATGGTCATTCCTACGTTGAAGAGAAAGACAAGAGCGCCCACAACCACAACAAGATCAAGCGTCGTTGGAATTTCGAGGAGAGGACGTCCCTGTGTCCACCCGAACACAAAACCCACGAGAGCAACAACGCCTGTAGAGACAAGGGCGATGAGCTGGAACCACGCGAGCTTCGTTGAATAGATCTCGCTCTTGGTCTCTTCAGGCACAATGTAATACGTTCCTCCCATGAACCCGAGCAGCATCCAGAGCACGAGAAGGTTTGTGTGCATGGCGCGCGCCGTGGCAAATGAGAACTTGTCCACGATCCATTGCGGAACGGTAAAGCTGTAGCTGAATGCAAGCCAGAGTCCCATGACGACCTGGAGCGTGAACAGGAGCAGGGCAATGGCAAAATACCAGTAGGCTATTTTCTGCGAGCGGTATTCCATCCTATCCTCCTATTTTAAATTCGCCAAGAACCCGGCGACCTCTTCGAATTCCTTTTCCGAGAGCGCCGTCTGGGGCGGCATCATGGCTTTGGAGTTCACTGCCTTGGGATTCCTGATATAGTGTTCTATCTGTTCGCGGCTGAGCATCCGGCCGATCGTATCCAGTGCGGGTCCGAAGGTCCCGCCGGTGCCGTTCAGAGAATGGCAGTTCATGCATCCCCG
>JBARBN010000098.1:0-38799 GCA_049793155.1 Nitrospirota bacterium | reverse complement strand
CAGCGTACATAACTCCCCGCTTGCACCTTAACCCCAATGAAGCAAGGTTCGGGCTCTGTTGAGACCCTCAAAATACCAGGGTTGGGTAAGGTGCCGCACCTAAGACCGAAGCAAGGCTCTCTCTATACACATTACTTGACAAGAACAAACCAGGACGCGAAGGGGATGTGCAAAAAAAACGAACATGCTGCGTGGCCGAGTGATGAGCTGCCCAAAAAAACAATGCACACTTGAGCAAATGCCGACTCAGATGACCTTCAGAAGAGATTGTTAATGCTCCGCGGTCTCTGGACAGTCCCGGCAGGAGGGGGTATACTAGTACACTATATGTGATCTAGATAACTATCCGTCACAAAGGAGCATAATGCCTCGCATTCCAATAAAACCATTCAAGGTCGGCAAGGCCGTCTGGAACCTGAAGCCGCTTTTTGCAGGAGATAATGATCCGCGCATCGAGGGAAGTCGGAAATTCGTCTTGAAAAAGAGTACTGCGTTCATCAACACCTGGAAGGACCGCGCTGATTATCTTGAAGATCCTGCAGTTCTTTTACAAGCGCTGGACCAGTATGAAGCGTGGAAGCGACAATATGGCACCGACGGCGACGAAGGTTATTATTTCTGGCTCAGGACCCAGCAGGACCAGAACGATCCGAAACTGAAGGCCAGGTTCAACAAGATCGAAGAGTTCAGCAAAAAACTCGAGAACGAAAGCCAGTTCTTTTACCTCCGGATCGCCAGGATCAAACCCGAACTGCAAAAAAGGTTTCTTGAGCACGAAGGTCTTGCCAAATACCGCCATTTCCTGGAGCGGATCTTTGCCGAGTCTCGCTATCACATGAGCGAGCCCGAGGAGAAGATCCTGAATCTCAAGCTCGCAACCTCCTCTTCGAACTGGACAAAGATGACCTCCGGCTTCCTCTCGAAGGAAGAACGCCCGGTGATCGCCGAGAACGGTAAGAGGAGGCTCACACCCTTTTCGGGGCTCGTCGGGCTGATGAACAGCAAGAAGAAACGCGTTCGCGACAGTGCGGCAAAGGCGTTCAACGATATTCTGGCGAAAAATGTCGAAGTCGCCGAGTCCGAGATCAATTCAGTGTTCGCGAATAAGAAGATCGATGACGAGCTTCGCGGCGCCCCGAGGCCCGATACGCTCCGGCATGTTGCGGACGATATCGAGAGCGAAGTGGTGGACTCCCTGATCGAAGCGGTATCGAAGCGGTTCACGATTTCGGCGCGATATTACGCGCTCAAGGCGAGGCTCCTGAAGGTCAGGAAGCTTGCCTATCACGAACGGAACGTGGAATATGGGAAGGTGACCGGGCGCTACCCCTACCCGGGATCCGCGGCCCTCGTCCGTACGGTTCTGGGCAAGCTCGACCGTGAATTCGCCGATATCTTCGCCGGGTTCGTGGAGAACGGCCAGATCGACGTCTTCCCGAAAAAGGGCAAGGACAGCGGCGCTTTCTGCATCCACCACCTCATGGTCCAGCCTACCTACATCTTGCTGAACCATACCGGCAAGCTGCACGATGTACTGACCATCGCGCATGAACTGGGCCATGGGATCAACAATGAACTTATCAAAAAGAAGCATCATGCCCTGGACTTCGGCACACCGACCTCAACGGCCGAAGTCGCAAGCACCTTCATGGAGGACTTTGTGCTCGAAGAGATCCTCCACTCAGCTGATGATGAGCTGCGGTTTTCCATCATGATGCAGAAGCTGAACGATGATGTTTCTTCCATTTTCAGGCAGGTGGCGTGCTACAAATTCGAACAGGAACTGCACAAGGATTTCAGGGGAAAGGGATATCTGTCGAAAGAGGAGATCGGCAAACTATTCCGGAAGCATATGGCAGCCTACATGGGGAATGCCGTTCTGCAGTCGGAAGGTTCCGAGAACTGGTGGGTTTACTGGAGCCACATCCGCTATTTTTTCTATGTCTATTCCTACGCGAGCGGCCTCTTGATTTCCAAGTCGCTCCAGAATTCGGTGAAGAAAGACCCGGCGTTCATTCATAAGGTCAAGGAATTCATGTCTGCCGGACTTTCCGATTCTCCGAAGAACATCTTCAGCAGGCTCGGGATCGATATTTCGGACAAGCGGTTCTGGGACAAGGGGTTGGATGAAGTAGAGCGCCTGCTGGACGATACCGAGCAATTGGCGAAGAGGCTCGGGAAGATCAGGTAAGAAGATAGATGGTATTTGTGACTGTCGCTGGTTTGTTCTGTTCTTTCTGCACACGGTTTAGGCGATACATAGTATGTGTTTCTGGCAGAAAACATGATCGGCGTTCTTCTGTTCTTGAGAAGGACAGAGTATAACAATAGATTGCTCCGGTGAATCAACCATGACACCCGTTTTGCCCTTTGAATCAACCATGACACCCGTTTTGCCCTTCCTCACGGAGCATGGTTACGCTCTGCTTTTTTTCTGGGTCCTGCTGGAAACCGTGGGGCTTCCAATACCGAGCGTCCCGCTGCTTATTACGGTCGGAGCATTGGCCGGTGTCGGACAGATGAACTTGAAGCTTTGCATCGGGCTGGGCGTCTGTGCAGCATTACTGAGCGATATTTTTTGGTACTCCATAGGCTGGTATCGCGGCCGTAAAGCCCTCTCCTTACTTTGCCGCATTTCCCTCGAACCCGACTCCTGCGTTCGCCGCACAGAAAATATATTTGCACGGTATGGCACCCGCTCCCTCCTCATCGTAAAATTTATACCTGGACTGAGCGCGGTATCGACGCCGCTGGCAGGCATCATCCATATGAGTTTTCCACGCTTCTTGCTTTTCGACGGCATGGGAATATTCATATGGGTCGGCTCCTATACGATACTCGGCTATATCGTCAGCACGGAGCTTGATCGTGTTCTGGAATATGCCTCGGGAATGGGAACAACGCTCCTTGTTCTCATAGCCGGCGGGCTGACCATATATATCCTTTGGAAATATGCTTCGCGCAGACGTTTTTTTCGCGAGCTTCGTATAGCACGAATCACACCGGAAGAGCTGAAGCGGAAATTGGATGCCGGCGAACGTGTCCTGATCATTGATGTACGTCACTCTGTTGACTTTGATGCCGACCCCTATATCATACCGGGCGCCCATCGCATTCCATTCGAACAAGCAGGGAATCGCGTGAATGTTGCGGATGATCGCGATGTGGTCGTCTATTGCACCTGACCAAACGAAGCCTCAAGCGCCCGGGTGGCGCTACGCTTGCGGCAGCGCGGCATTATGCGGGTTCGGCTTCTTGCCGGCGGCTTTCAAGCCTGGCGCGATCTCGAGTATCCCGTAGAACGGCTGGACAGACAGGGACAGGAGAAATAAAGGAAATTGGGGAAGAATTGCCTCGCCCGCGTAAACTCGGCCGACGGCCTCACACACCGTGCTCTTGCGATAACGCGGGTGCAGGCAGTACAACGCGTTCGCCCTGTGGGACGCTTCCTTAGGCCAAGACGGGTGCCCAAAAATATCGTAAGGGCCGCTCCGGGGACGTGCGGGTTGGGGTAAATCTTAATTCTGCCATTCCCGGTGCATGGGAACTGCAGAACTCTTTGCTTTTCCAGAAGCCCCTGCATCCCATGAACAGGTTCGCGCACAGGCATGCCAAGGGAGAAAAGACCGATACTGCCACAAAGCCAGGCAGACACGGCCGAGCCCGTTCCCCTGGGCGAGGGGTAAGTGCTGCGATGCTCGAAAGGCTCGTTATCAGTACCGGCAATCATGCCCTGCGCGGAGCTGTGAACTGGGGTGCAGAAAAAAAATAGGATCGTGACCTGTGCTGAATTAGAAACAGATAAAAACGACCCACACAAAACCCGGAAGACCCTCAAATATTAGCCGGGGATATTCTTTCCGATATGATCAACGAACACAAAAAAGCCAGGACAGTGTGCCCCGGCTTTTTTTGTGATATTCCTCTTGTGTCCAAAACAAATGGCGGGGCGGACGGGGATCGAACCCGTGACCTCCGACGTGACAGGCCGGCGTTCTAACCAGCTGAACTACCGCCCCCGATTGAGTTTCGAGTTGTGGGTTTAGAGCTCGCAGTTGACGTGGAAATTCATTAACTCATAACTCCGAACTTTTTTTCATGGTGGGCGGAACAGGGATCGAACCTGTGACCCCAGCCTTGTAAGGGCTGTGCTCTCCCAGCTGAGCTATCCGCCCGGTTCCAACCAACTTGGAGATTGGTAATATCTATGATTCGGCAATAAAAGTCAAGAAAAAATTAATAGACGTAAGGATGACTGAACATTTGAAGAAAGGTGAAGCATTCGTGCGAACCGATCACGGCCCGAGCCAAAGAAAGCTTTTCATGATACGCCTGACGCAGGACCGTATGTGATGAGGCTTAGAAAGGGAGGGCCAATGATCGATTGGATATATTACGCTGTTTTCATCAAAATGGGTCAGGGTAAGCCGGTAGTTCGTCCGGTAAAGGCCAGTTTTACCTTTACCGGACTGTCGAAGAATCTATCGCCGCAATGCGGTCTTAGTATGCCTGCTCGTCATTGAGAACTTTGTCGGTTATGCGCGACCTGAATATGCGGTACACCCATATTTTGTAGGCGATCACAATGGGAACGAACACAAGGGCCACGATCGTCATGATCTTCAAGGTGTATATACTGGAAGAGGAATTGTAGATCGTGAGGCTGTATGCCGCGTCGATGCTGGACGGGATCAGGTTCGGAAAGAGCCCGATCACGCCGGTGAATACGACCATGACGATGGTCAGGCAGGAGGACGCGAACGCCATCAGGGGACTGCCTTTCGCAAGGAAGACCTTGATGCCGAGCAGGGCCGCCACCGCCAGGAGCGGCACGATCAGCAGAAGCGGGGTGCTCAGGTAATTGTCGTACAACTTGGTGAAAAAGGCCGTGGCAACCAGGAACAGGACGGCGACGGCAAGCTCGGCGAACCACAGCTTGCCCGCCAGTGTCGTCGACCTGTCGCAGAGCTCTCCCTCGGTCTTGATGGAGACATAGAGGCTGCCCTGAGTCAGGAACAGCAGGACGAACAGCACACCAGTCAGCAGGCCGTAGGGATTCAGAAGAGACAGGAGCGAACCGTGATATCCCGCCGCGTCCATGGGAAGACCGCTAAAGATGTTTCCGAAGGCGACGCCCAGGAGAAGTGCGGGCAGGGCGCTGCCGATGAAAATGCCCATGTCCCAGGCGCTTTTCCAACCGTCTTTTTCGATCTTGCCGCGGAACTCAAGGGATACCCCGCGGATGATGAGCGCGAACAGAAGCAACAGCAGAGCAGAATAGAGATAACTGAACATCAGGGCATAGGTCGTGGGAAAGGCGGCAAAGGTTGCGCCGCCTGCAGTTACGAGCCAGACCTCGTTGCCGTCCCAGACCGGGCCCACTGTCCTGATCAGGATCTTCTTTTCCTGATCGTTCCGCGTAAGGAAGTGATGCAGCATGCCGGTACCGAGAACGAAACCGTCGAGCATGAAGTAAACGGCCCACAGGACCGCCCAGAGCACGAACCACGTGACTTGGAATTCCATGTTATATCCCCTCCTTTACGGGTTTGAGCAAGCTTGATGTGTCGTCATCAGGTCCTTTTTTTGCGAACTTTGACAAGAGATAGATATCGACTGCGCCGAGTCCGCTGTAGAGCAGGGTAAAGCCGAGGAGGGAAGCGTACACTTGCAGCGTGCTGATGGACTGCGATACCGCATGCGTGGTCTTGAGGACCCCATAGACGATCCACGGCTGTCTGCCCACCTCCGCGACGATCCAGCCGAGCTGGCCGGCGATATAAGGCAGGGGAATGGAGAAGAGCATGATCTTCAGGAACAGCGGATGGATTCCCAGGGTGCCCCGCAGCGAGTACACGACCGCCATGATCGAGAGGAGGATCATGGCAAAACCAAGACCAACCATGAGCCGGAAGCTCAAGAAGGTCGGCAGCACGGGCGGCCGCTCATCCCGCGGAAAGGCCTTCAGGCCCTTGATCTCAGCGTCGGCGGTATGAAATGCGAGATAGCTCAGCATGTTCGGCACGCACGGCCCCTCGATCAGATTGCATTCCTTTTCCGTATCGGGAATGATGAACAGATTGAACCCCACGTTTTTCTGCGTCTCCCAGAGTGATTCCATTGCTGCAAACTTCGTGGGCTGCGTCTTCGCGACCTCTGCTGTGTGAAAATCGCCGATCCCGGCCACCGCGATCGTGGAGAACAGCCCGAAGACCGCCGCGATCTTGAAGGACCGCCGGAAGAACTCGGTCTGGTTTTTTTTCAGGAGATGATAGGCCGACACGCCCATGACAAAAAAGGCGGCGACCACGTATCCTGAGGTAAGCGTGTGGCCGAACTTGAGCCAGCCGTAGGGATTGGTGAGCATCGCCCCGAAGTCGACCATCTCAGCGCGATTGTTGCGAAGGACGTAGCCGACGGGGTGCTGCATCCAGCCGTTCGCCAGGAGTATCCAGAGCGCGGAGAGATTGGTCGCGAACGCAACCAGCCAGATGGTAACGGCGTGGGCCTTCTTCGATATCTTGTTCCAGCCGAAGATCCACACCCCGATGAAGACCGATTCGAGAAAGAACGCCAGGGTCGCTTCGATGGCGAGGGGTGCTCCGAAAATATCACCCACGTATTTCGAATACTCTGCCCAGTTCATGCCAAACTGGAATTCCAGGGTGATGCCGGTGACGATGCCGAGCGCAAAATTGATCAGGAATAACTTACCCCAGAACTTCACCATCCTGAGATACACTTCGTCGCCGCTTTGCACGTAGCGTGTTTCCATAAATGCGGTCACGAGGGAAAGCCCCAGCGTGAGCGGCACAAAGATCCAGTGGAACATGCTCGTGAGCGCGAATTGCAACCTGCTTAAATCTACAACATCCATGGTATTCCTCCTTATGATAATCGAGATCGGACCAAAGTATAGGACTAATTATATCCTGTTCTATCGCGAAAAAAAAGCCTTATCCCGGGCGGGCCAGTTTATCGATTGTCTGTTCCTGCATGCGCTTGTTCACTTCCTTTCTCAGCTCTACCCAGAACGGGTGAACGGTGCAAAACGCGCTCCTCTTGCATTTTTTGCTGTTCACTGCACAGACATTGATGCAGGAAGCCCCCTGGATCGCCTCGACGATGTCAAGAAGAGTGATCGCCGAGGGTCTTTTCGAAAGCCGGAACCCGCCATTCATTCCGCGGATCGATACGACCAGGCCCGCCTTTGCGAGCCTTTGAAAGATCTTAGCCAGAAAGGTTTTCGGGATATGCATCTTCCGCGACACCTCGGTCACATTAGCGATCTGATCATCAGCCTGAGCCAGGTAGAGGATGCAACGGACTGCGTAATCCGCTTCTCTTGTTACCAGCATGGTCTATTTCAAGGCCTCGTATACTTTGCCGACCATCTTCGCCGAGGGCTTGAGGGTCTTGTCGCCGACCTTGTGCCACTGCGCCGGGCAGGCTTCTGCCTGATTGGCTGCAAGATGGACATTTGCCGTCACCTTACGCAGGATTTCGTCGACGTTTCTTCCGAGATTATAGAAATTTACTTCGGAGTTGAGCAGGATTCCGTCCGGGCTGATAATGAATGTCCCACGAAGGGCGAGACCGCTGTTTTCGTCATATACACCGAACATACGCGACAACTTTCCGGTAGGGTCGGATCCCATGGGATATTTGACCTTTTCGAGCAGCTTTTCATCGCGTTGCCAGGCGAGATGGACGAATTTGGTATCGGTGCTTACGGTGATGACCTCCGCACCGACTTTTTTGAACAAATCATACTGCTCTGACAGAGCAGCGAATTCCGTTGCTCAGACAAAAGTAAAGTCCGCGGGGTAGAAGAAGAGGACGGTCCATTTTTTTGCGGTTCTCTGAGCGGCAAGACTGATTTCACTGAAGTCGCTCTTTGACGGGTCTAAGATTTCGAGCTTGAAGTCGGGCACTTGTTGCCCCACGCTCATGATATTCATTGGTTCGGTCATGACAAACCTCCTTAAGAAAGTAAAGTATAGGACGATGTTAGTCCTAATCTTAACACAAAAAACATTTCTGTCAAGGTTTATTTATTCCACCTAAAGCATTATGGGTACTATCGCGGTATCGCGATGTCAGCCGACCGCGTCACATCGTCATTTTCTGACCAGTGGCCCGGTGATCAGCAGCGCGATCCCTTCTGCGAGCAGGACCAGGTTCAAGACCGCGCTGACACCATGCAGTCGCCTGAACTGTTTCCGCGCCTGCGAGTCAGGCGACTCGCGCTCGAAGGAGGTGACCTGCTGTTTTATCCTGACGGCGTCGGGATGGAGCTTGAACACGATGAACAGGTTGAAAAGCAGTGCTGTCACGGCGCACACCAGAGAAAGCCGGTATGCGAATTTTGATCCATCATTCGCAATGATAAAGAACAGAACGAGTACCAGGGCGGCGAGGATAAGGTTGTACAGAAAATAGCCCGGGAAAAGTCTTCCCACGATCTCGCCTGCCTGGTCCCTCGGGTAGGACTTGAAGATCACCGGGGTGACGATGAAGGTGAAGAGTGCCATCCCGCCGACCCAGAGGGCGAGGATAAGATTATAGAAGGAGAACCAGGAGAGTTTCATGGGCACCTCGAAACTGAAACGCAAAGTATAGACATCATGTTCGAATACTAAAGGATATATTGTCCGCAAAGTAGATTCGTTCATCAAAAAATGGGACCTCCGCCTCCGGAGGTCCCGTTGAATACAGACGATATATTTTTTTACCTTCCGTAATACGAGATCAACGAGGCTTTCTCGATGGCATGCCCATTCAGCATGAACCCCACGAGCGCGGCATTGGCCTTTTCATCCAGGTCGAGCTTGGGAACGTCGAGTGCGAATACGGTGAAGATATAGCGATGCGGCTTGTCGCCCTGAGGAGGGCAGGCGCCGCCAAAGCCCGGCTTGCCGTAGTCCGTCATGCTCTGCACGCTGCCTTTGGGCGCCAGGTTCTTTTGCGGGTTCCCGGCGTCGGTCGCGAGTCCCATCGTGTCTGAGGGGATATTGAAGATCACCCAGTGCCACCAGCCGCTTCCGGTGGGAGCATCGGGATCATAAACGGTGAGCGCGAAGCTCTTTGTGTTCTTCGGCGCGTTCATCCACATGAGCTGTGGTGAGATGTTCTTTCCTGTACAGCCGAATCCCGAGTAGACCTCGTTGATGGTCAGCTGCCCGCCGATCTGGTCGCTTTTCAAGGTAAAGACCTCGGCGCCGGCGACGGTGGCACACAAAAACACCGCTAGTCCTGCTGCTAGAAACATCTTTTTCATGGTAATTCTCCTTTCAAGGGTGTAATAAAGATCCGGTTTATGCTTCAATGCCGAACAAGAGGATAGGTTGATTATACCACGGCCGAAAAAAGGATGGGGAACCGGGAACTGAATTGACTCATATCAAAACTAAGGACCTTGTCCCGACGTTGAGGAATTCGAGAAGAAATAAGATCAGCTAAAATCATTTTTGATTAAATGGGGCAATTAGCCGCCTGAGAAGAAAAAAAAAGAAACCAACAGGGTAAGGATCTAAACGATCACTTTTTCTCCTTTTATTCAGCCATCACAATACGGTATAATTTAATAAACGTGATTAAGCGAAGAAGACCCCGTCGACCATAGTGAGAACCGTTCATGGACACCCAGACCGATCAGGAACTTCACCACGAGATCTTCGGCTCGATCCTCGACCAGACCGAGATGACGCCCTTCCTGCTGCAGCCCGCTTCGGACTATGCAACCTCCCTCAGGCAGGCGACCAGAATGATGGCCAACCGGGGGTTCGATACGCTTGACAGCGTTGAGCTCAGCAGGAGTGAGCGCGAGCGGGCGGCGCAGTACATTCGCCTCGCCTACGACTACTACTTTAAGGGACTCTTTCCCTTTGTCTCCCACCAGCTCGACGGGCTCACTTCCCTTCGTTCTCCCAATGAAAAGCTCTACCGGGCCTGCCTGTCCGTTATTGCCGGGGTTGCCGCGATCCTGAAGGATGATTCATTCAAGGGCCTTGTGGACGATGACCCGCGCCATCTCCTCCTTCTCGCCTCATCGCGAAAATATCCGTTCGTCTTCTCCGGTTATCAGGAACAATCACTCGCCGTTCCTCTTGTGTGGCAGCAGACGGCCTGTTGTATGCTCAAGATGGTCCACCTGATCAAATCAGTCGAGGAGGACAGCCAGGACATTAATGACTACGCCCAGCTGGGCTTCTTTTTCGAGGCACAGGGGGTCGGTCTTAATGATCTCTACAAGTTCGATTGGGAGCACCCGCCCCATATCCCTGACACCGAGCCGGCGCAGAGGGCCTTTGTCAAGATCTCACTGTTCTTTCACCGCCTGCGTGAGTCCCTGAGCTTCGACCGGGGAAAAGGCTGCCTGGTATTCAACAGCGGTGACGGCGTGGAGGTTGAGATCGCCGAGGTGAAGGCGCGGCTGAAGAGCCCCGAGAGCATGGTCACCAAGCTGGGCAAGGACATTGAAGGTGAGGCCTTTGACATCCGGGACATCCTGGCAATCACGTTCATCCTGAAGGACATGAATGACACACTCAAACTCTTCCATGCGCTCCAGAAACGGGGGGTGATCCTGCAGGAGAACACGGCGTCCCATTCGATCACCCAGACGCTCTTCGACGACCCGGAGAGCATGACGGAAGCTGTGCGGAGGCTGATGATCAGTCTGGCAAAAGGCAGAGGAGGAAGCGAACTGCCCGATGAGGTGAAGGTAAGGTCATCGGCTGTCGCCTTCTTCGAGGCCCTGAGCATGAACGGGGAGAAAAATGTCCATACCTCGAAGGGACACCGGAAGTTCCAGTGCAAGATAGGCTTCTCCGTACCGATCCACCGGGCCGTCACTACGAACGAGATAATGATTCCCGGCACACTTCTTTACGATGGACGCAATGGAGCGAGCAAGAAGTCGGAGCAGCACACGCTGGGCGTGGAGCTGCGCATCTCGGATGTTGAGAGCTGGCGCGATTCAGAACAGACGGGCGAATCACACCACGACGCCTACAAGTTCCGGCAGCTCGTCGCGGTTATGAACCGGGTGTTCAAGAATGTGTTCTCCTTTCCGGCAGAAGGCTTTGCCCAGCTCCGCAAGGACCAGGCGGAACTGTTTTCATGAGAAGGTGAGGACAAAGGCGGGCATTCAATGTCAGCGAAAACAAATTAATGCTTTTTTACGCTTGTGATTGTTCCCATGAGAGGGCAGAGCAACCATCCCAATGCTCCAAGGTCAATGTAGGTCCGCGTTCTTTAATCCCGAAACGACATCTTGAGCTCGTACACCCCGCCCTCGGCCCGTTTTTCTATAATGAACCCCATTGATTCGAAGAGCTGGAGCATGTGCCGGTTCTCCATCAGCACTGCAGCGCTGAAGCCGAGGAGGCCGTTCTTTCTGGCGAGATATGTAACGTAGGAGAGCAGTTCCGCGCCTATACCCTTGTCCTGGTCTTCGTCGCGCACCACGAACGCCACTTCGGCGGTGTGGGTCTTCTCATCGATCAGGTACTGCGCCATGCCCACGATCAGTTCTTTCTTATCGTGGGGGACCACGGCGAGGATCACCATTTCCTTGGTGTAGTCGATCACGACAAACGGCTGGAGCCGCTCGTGATGCATGTCAGTGCGCGAAGAGATGAACCGCCGGTACATGGAGTCGTTCGACAGAGAATAGAAAAAATCCTTCAACAGCGGCTCGTCGGAGAGCTTCACGGGGCGGAGCAGAAGGTCGAGCCCCGTTCGCGTGGTCTTATATGCCTCAAGCGATTCAGGATATTCTCCCTGCACTCCGGATATAAAAGCCTGGTCCTTATAGATGAGGTTCCGGGCCCTTGCCTCCTCGATGAGCCATCCGCGGAATTTCGGGTGTGCGATCGAGATCAGGTCCATGGCCCGCTCGCGGATGTTCTTGCCGTGGAGATAAGCGATGCCGTATTCGGTAACTACATAGTGGATGTCGCCCCGCGAGAGCGTCACACCGGCGCCCTCCGTAAGGAACGGGACGATGCGCGAGGCTGTTTCGTTCTCAGCAGTGGATTGGATCGCCAGGATGGTCTTTCCTCCCTGTGACAGTACTGCGCCTCGCATGAAGTCGGCCTGGCCGCCGATGCCGCTGTAGAACAGCTTGCCGATGGACTCGGCGGTGGCCTGACCCGAGAGATCGATTTGGAGCGCGCTGTTGATGGCCGTCATATTCTTCTGACGCGCGAGAACCGTCGGATTATTAGTATAGTTCACCGGCCGGAACTCGATAGCGGCGTTGTCGTGAAGAAAATCATAGGTATCGCGTTTGCCCATGCAAAAGGCGGCCACAGTCTTGCCGCGGTTCAACTCCTTGAATGTATTGTCAACGACGTGCCGCCTCATGAGATCCACGATCCCGTCGGTCAACAACTCGGTATGCACCCCCAGGTGTTTCTTGTCCCTGAGATGGGCGAGGATGGCGTTCGGGAGGCTGCCGTAGCCAACTTGAATGGTATCTTCATCCTGCACGATGCGTGAGACATAGGTCCCGACCTTCTGGGATATCTCATCGGCTACACTGTCCTCGTATTCCAGGAGCGGCTCTTCATACGGGACGATGAAGTCCACGTCTTTGATGTTGATAAACGTTTCGCCCAACACGCGCGGCATGCGGGGGTTCGCCTGGGCGATAACGAGGACGGCGTTCTCGGCCGCGGCCTTGACGATATCCACGCTGATGCCGAGGCTCATGAACCCATGATCGTCCGGGAGGGAGGTCTGGATGATAGCCACGTCCACGGGCACAAGTTTTTTCTGGAACAGAGCGGGGACCTGGGACAGGAACACCGGCGTATAGTCCGCGAGGCCTTGATTAACCGCGTTGCGGGTGTTGCTTCCGATGAAAAAGGAGTTTGTGCGGAAGTTGTCCTTGAACTTTGCATCCGAGTAGGGCGTCACGCCCAGGGTCCAGACCTGGAGCACCTCGGCATCGAAGAACGCCTTGGGGTTGGCCCGGACATAGTTGATGAGCGCTTTGACGAGGTACTGGGGTTCGCCGCACCCCGTCCCGATGAAAATCCTGTTGCCGGGGTGGATCGTATTGAAGATGCAATCCTCGGACAAGAACTTCTCTTCATAGAGCCCCCGCATCTTTTCCATTTTTTTGTTCAGGTCTTCTCTGGTCATGGCGATCCCTTACTCTCCACGAGAGATGCTCCTTCCGTTCATCGCAGGCCTGTTCACCAGTTCTTCGATTGAATTATAGCAGAAGATCGGCCCCGAGATGAATGTTTGATAAAACGTTCCGTTGTCCTTCTTTGTCCTTGACCCTTCAATGGTTCTCCATTACACTTACTTCAATATGCTCGAATCCCTCTTTAATCCCGGTGCCATCGCTGTCATCGGCGCGTCTGCGGACCCCAGGAAGGTTGGCCACGCGGTCCTGAATAATCTCTTACGGTTTAAGTTCAAGGGCGCGCTGTATCCTGTCAATCCTTCGTGCAGTGAGATCTTCGGGCTCAAGACATACGCAAACGTGTCGGACATCGGAAAGCCCATAGACCTCGCGATCATCGTGATTCCGGCGAAATTTGTTTCTGACTCGCTCCGCGCGTGCGCGGCAGCAGGTATCAAGTCAGCCATTGTCATCAGCGCGGGGTTCAAGGAGGCAGGTGCCGGCGGCACGCTGCTTGAAGAGGAGCTCAAACAGATCAGCAGGGAACACCACATTCGCATCCTGGGGCCGAACTGCCTGGGTATCATAAATACCGCGAACGATCTGAACGCCACCTTCGCCGCAGATATGCTGTTGAAAGGCACGATCGGCTTCTTCTCACAGTCTGGCGCCATGGGCATCGCGATCATGGACTGGGCCATCGGGAATGGTGTCGGTTTCTCGAAGTTCATCAGCCTCGGAAACAAGGCGGACCTGTCGGAGATCGACTTCATTGATTATTTCATGAACGATCCCGACACGAACCTTATCCTGGGTTATATCGAGGACGTGGTCGACGGCAGGCGCTTTATCGAGAGCGCGCAAAAAGCAACCAAGGTCAAGCCCATCATCCTGCTCAAGTCCGGCGGCTCCGAGGCTGGTGCGCGTGCTGCCTCGTCCCATACCGGCGCGCTCGCGGGATCCGACATTGCCTTTGATGCGGCCTTTCAACAGACCGGCGTGATGAGGGCCCTGGGCGTGCAGGACCTCTTCGATATGGCGCTTACCTTTTCCCAGGGCAAGATCCCGGCGGGGAACCGCCTGCTGGTGATCACGAACGCCGGCGGACCGGGCATCATTGCAGTCGACTCTGCAGAACGGCTTGGCGTCAAGCTGCCGCACATGACCAAAGAGAGCATCGATGCCATAGCAGCGAAGCTCCCGCCGAACGCCTCGATCTTCAACCCCATTGATGTGATAGGCGATGCGACGTCAGAGCGCTACGCTGTTGTGCTCGAGCAGGCAGCCAAAGACCCGAACGTGGACGGCATCCTCGTGATCCTGACGCCCCAGGCCATGACCGACGTGGAAAAGACCGCCGAAGCGGTCATTCAAACAGCAAATTCCACGGAAAAACCGATCATAGCTTCCTTCATGGGCGCGAAGCGCGTGCGCGCCGGTATCAACCTGCTTAAGGCCGCGTCTATCCCGAACTTTGTCTATCCCGAAGTGGCGGTCAAGGCGTTCAAACGGCTGGCAGGCTTCCGGGAATGGAAGGATCAAGCGCTGGAAGAGGTCGTGGCGAGCTGGTACAATTTCGACTCAGCGCACGAGACCATCACCTCCATCCTCAAGTCCGGCGTGTATCAGGTCGGCGAAGAGGAGGCGATGCGGATCCTCACCTATTACGGTTTTCAGTTCCCGAAGCGGGCGCTCGCGAAGACATCACGCGAGGCGGTCCGGCTTGCATCCAGTATCGGGTTCCCCGTGGTTATGAAGATCTCGTCACCGGATATTCTGCATAAGACCGACGTGGGCGGTGTGCGCGTGAACGTGAAGACGGCGAGTGAAGTGGAAGACGCCTTTCTTGAGATCACCGCAAATGCGCGGCGCCTCATGCCCGATTCCTTCATCAAGGGCGTGATGATCTTCGAGATGCTGAAAGGCGGCAGGGAAGTGATCCTTGGCGTTACGTACGACCGCACGTTCGGCCACATGATCATGTTCGGCCTTGGCGGCATCTATGTCGAGGTGCTGAAAGACGTGGCTTTCAGGATCGTGCCGGTATCGCGCCATGATGCGCTCGCCATGGTGAACCAGATCAAGACCACCGGTCTCCTGCGCGGCGCGCGCGGGGAACGGCCGTCCGACATCAACGCGATCGCGAGCTATATTGTGAACCTCTCGTGCCTCATATCTGATTTTCCGGAGATACAGGAGCTGGATGTGAACCCGCTCATGGTGATGGAAAAGGGCGCAATAGCGGTTGATGCGAGGATCATTTTCGAGCAGCCGGAGACCGAAAAATAAGGTAATGGGCCAGGGTCATGAATGGACAACGAGAGCGAATTGCAAAAGATTAAATGATGGCGGCCTAAGGTTGACATGAATAACATCCGATAGTATAGTAAAAAAACCGGTTTCGTTTAGGAGGCCTTATGATTTCCATCCTGGTATCATCCAACGTCGGTTACTCAGGCCGGACCTTCATCTCACTCGGCCTTGCCCTGAAGCTCATGGACATGGGCTATAAGGTCGGGGTCATGAAACCCTTCGGCACCGCACCGGTGCAGAGCGGCAAGGAAAGCTATGATGCCGACGCCGTGTTCATCAAGGAGACGCTGGGTCTTGATGAGCCGCTCGACGCAATATCGCCCTTTGTCATGAGCTACGAGGAGCAGACGCTGCTCTATCAGGGAAAGGCCGTCGACGCGAAGAAGCGGGTGCTTGCAGCTTTCAACTCGTTCAGGAAGAAGGATTTTGTATTCCTCTGCGGGGCAAGCGATCTGTTTCAAGGCGCGCTCCTCGGCATTGATGCCTTGTCCCTTGCCGGAGACCTCAAGGCAAAGGTGCTTATGGTCGAGCCCTGGCGGGGAGACAGCTCCGTCGACTCGCTCTTCGGGGTGCGTACGGTCCTCGGCAAACGATATGCCGGCAGCGTGATCAACAAGGTGCCGGAGGCCATGATCGAGCACGTGAAGAATATTGTGAAGCCCTTTCTCGAGACAAAGGGAGTTCCCGTCTACGGCGTGATCCCCCTGGACAAATTTCTTGAATCCGTGACGGTGGGGCAGCTGAACGAGATCTTGAACGGCCGCGTGCTCTGCTGCGAGGACAAGCTTGATGAATTCGTGGAGAACTTCCTGGTCGGGGCGATGGACGTGGACAGCGCGCTCAACTATTTCCGCAGGACGCTGAACAAGGCCGTGATCACCGGCGCCCACCGCACCGATATCCAGCTGGCCGCGCTCGAGACCTCGACCAAGTGCATCATCCTGACCGGTGGATTTCAGACGAACGAAGTCGTGCTCGGCAAGGCACGCACCCGGGGCATCCCCATTCTGAGCGTTTCCGACGATACCTTTTCCGCCATC
Source organism: Nitrospirota bacterium (assembly GCA_049793155.1). Lineage (GTDB taxonomy): Bacteria > Nitrospirota > UBA9217 > UBA9217 > UBA9217 > JALNZF01. The sequence goes on along the minus strand of JBARBN010000098.1, from coordinate 22,302 downwards.
AACAAGATCGAACTTCGCATGGGAAAGTCCAGCATCCGCGAGAAGCGAAAGATCGAGCGTGCAAAGGAGTTGATCAGCGCCGGCTTTGACATGTTTGGATTTCTGAAGAAGCTGGATAAAGTGTAAACCCCGTCAAACGTTCCTTACTATTCTCCTCTCCGCGGAGATTATTCCTCGGGGGAACGGGCGGGACAAGTATAAAAATCAGGACAGGGAATTTTGTAAAAGACGCTGCTGATTTATCACGCCATTATCAGAAAAAGTTTTACACTCCAATTCAATAAGGATACTTGCTCACCATGCTCGTTTATCTTGATGGTCATTTTGTCGCCAGCGAACAGGCTAAGGTTTCCGTCTTTGACCATGGGTTTCTTTACGGAGACGGGATCTACGAGACCATGCGCGCCTATGAGGGGATGCTTTTTCTTCTTAAAAATCATCTTGCCCGGCTAAAGCACTCGGCCAATGCCATATCCCTCAAGCTTCCCCTGCCGCTCAACAAAATCGGTGACGCGCTGAACGAATCGCTGCGAGTCAACAGATTGCAGGACGCCTATGTACGGCTTCATATCTCGCGCGGCCCCGGTGAGATCGGGCTCGATCCGGCGCTGTGCATCGCTCCGACCGTGGTGATCATTTCGAAGCCCTTCCACGAGTATCCTGCTGCATACTACGAACGCGGAGTTTCTGCCGCCATTGTAAAAACGCGGCGCAATCACCCGCTTGCACTCCCGCCGTCCGTCAAAGGCACGAACTTCCTGAATAACATCCTCGCCAAAATCGAGGCCGTCAAAGCCCGTGCTTACGAGGGGATAATGCTCAACTGGGAAGGCTACGTGGCGGAGGGGACCATCAGCAACATATTCATGGTGAAAAAAGGGGCTTTGTATACCCCCCACCTGGATACCGGCATTCTTAAGGGCGTTACGCGTGATCTCGTTCTTCGCCTTGCCAAAAGCAAGAAGATCCCCATCAGGGAAGCCATGCTCCGGCCGAAGGACCTCCTTGCCGCGGACGAATCTTTTATCACCAATACCACCACGGAGATCATGCCGGTAACGGCGATAAACAAAAAGATGATCGGAACAGGAATGCCCGGACCGGTCACCGCTGCCCTGCATCAAGCCTATCGGAAAGAGGTGCTCGCACGTTTAAAGAGTGCGAAGCAGAAATTTTCGGGTTGAAGAACAGAGACGCGGCGTCCAGGCTTTAACTCGCGAGTCTTGGAAAGCACGGGATCTTTTCTCATTATCAATGCAAAGGGAATTCGATAAACAATAAAAGCAGGTCAATATGATCTTAAAGGAGGAACGGTTATGAACAGGCATTCGGTGTCGAAAGTTATTGTTCCGAAGTGGTTCGCAGTCTGCGTTTCGTTGATTCTGCCGGTTATTCTATGGAGTTGTGTTGCAGGGATGCACATGATCGCCAAAGAGGGCAAGCCCTCGATTTCTGCGAAAGCCGACAAGTCCGTGCTCGTCATCATTCGGACCACTTCCTTCGGATGGGGCAACGTTGTCGACAACTATCTTGACGGCAAAATGATCGGCCAGACCCAGGGCAAGATGTTTTTCATCACCGAAGTGACTCCCGGCGTACATTACATCATGTCACATGCGGACAATACCGATACCGCTCGTCTGAAATTCGAGGCAGGCAAGATATATTTGTTACAGCAGGGGATCTATCCTGGCTGGAATATCGTTACCCGTTTTTCCCCAATGACCACCGAGGAATTTGCCAAGGAAGTCCAGGAGGCCAGTTTTGTTGTCTATGACACCCAGCGACCGGGAAAGGATATGTCTGACAAGGATCTTAAAGAAGCTAAGGATGATTTTGAAAAGGAGGTCAAGCTAAGCGAGCACAAAGATATTCTTCAGATAAAAGGTTATACGCGTTTGAAATAGTAATTACATCGTCGAAAAAAGCAAAGAAGAGCCGGCGCTTTTCATGGCGTCGGCTTTTTATTTTTGTTTGCCCCCCTGCCTTCAATGTGGCGAGCCGGAGAAGCGCTTCCCCCTGATGATCCGGCATCCTCAATTTGCATGGTTTCCTTGAATTTATTTCATGGGTTACAAAAGGCCTTCTCTTGGTTTTTCATTGACATAGTATGCCGAGGTGTGATAAATTTTTTGCACAAGAACGAGAAAGAACGCGCCATCTACCTTTTGTCGACGGGGTGAACATGCAGACGAAGCTTGATGAACTGTACAAACAGGGAAATGAGTTTTTCGACGCAAAAGACTATGAAAAGGCGGGCCGCATTTTTCAAGAGATCCTGGCTATCAACCCCAGGTTCGCTGACATTCAGAACAAATTAGGCATTATTTATAACCAGACCAACCGGCTCGAACTCGCGGCGCAGGCTTTTGAAAAAGCGCTGGACCTGAATGCAGGCTACACCGAGGCGTCGCTCAATCTGGCCATTACCTACAGTGATCTTGGCCTGTATGAGAAGGCCCGCCAGGTATTTGAACGTGCAGCCCACTTTGCCGAGTCGGCTGCGGATAAGACCTCTCCTGCGTCGGGAATCGATCCCTTTGTCAAAGGCAAGCTCGCGGCCGAGCACTTGCGAATCGGGAACATGTACTATGACCTTCGGCTTCTGGATGACGCAATCGACGAATACCAAAAGGCACTGCGTCTCTCGCCGAACTTTGCTGATATCATCACGCACCTCGGCATCGCCCTCCGCGACAAGGGGCGCTACGACGAGGCCATTAAGGAATTTGCCCGCGCCAAGATGAGCAATCCCCGATACATCCCGGCGCGGCTGCATCTTGGGATTGCCTATTATTCGCAGGGTTTTTTCGGTCTTGCCGAGGAGGAGTGGCAGGAAGCGCTCGTGATAGATCCCAACAACTCCGCCGTGAGGACGTACCTGAATTTCGTCAAACCACAAAATCCGTGACGGAGCCTTGCCTTTGGACCTTCTCGACATACAGGGCCTGACGACGCATTTTTTTACCCGCGCGGGCGTGATCAAGGCGATCGACAACCTGAGTCTCAGGCTTCAAAAAGGACGCATTCTCGGTCTGGTGGGTGAATCAGGCTGTGGCAAGACCGTGACCGCGCTCTCCATTCTCAATCTCGTTCCCTACCCCGGCAAGATCGTTTTCGGAAAGATCCTCTTCGAAGGCCGGGACTTGCTTGCCCTCTCTGTTCAAGAGATGCGCGCTGTCCGCGGGGCGCGGATCTCCATGATCTTCCAGGAGCCCATGACCGCGCTGAATCCCGTTTTTACCGTGGGCAACCAGATTGCCGAGGTCCTCACCGCACATCAGGATATTTCAATGCATAAAGCCACGGATACCGCCGTGGAGCTTTTGCGATCCGTGGGCATTCCCTCACCGGAGAAGCGCGTGGAAGAATACCCTCATCAGCTTTCGGGTGGTATGCGACAGCGCGTGATGATCGCAATGGCGATCGCGTGCAAGCCATCACTCATCCTTGCCGACGAACCGACCACAGCGCTCGATGTCACCATCCAGGCCCATATCCTTGAACTTCTTGGAAAGATCCAGGTCGAGATGGGCATGGCCATGATCCTCGTTACCCATGACCTCGGGCTGATCGCAGAACGCGCGCACGACGTGGCGGTGATGTATGCCGGCAGGATCGTTGAGCAGACCGATACCCGCGAGCTTTTTGCGAATCCCCAGCATCCTTACACGCGCGGCCTCATGGCCTCGATCCCCAGGCCCGTTGAGGCGGGAAAGACAAGGCTTAAGACGATTGCAGGGACCGTTCCGCGGCTTTATGATCTGCCAAAGGGCTGCACGTTCTCTCCGCGCTGCGAAATAAAGACCGCGCAATGTGTGGTGGAGCCGGATCTTGTTGAAGTGAAGCCGGGACATCTGGTGAGGTGCTGGGAGGCTCGTTAAAAACACTGACCAGACTAAGCAACTAAAGACAAGTATGATCAAAGCTCAGATATCCGGATGGTAAAGCTGCGTCATTAAATTACTCTTCTTTGGATAGCATTGGAGATTAGAGATTTGGAATTAAATCCTATGAATCGCGACCTTCTTTTTATCGATAGTATTAGGAAGACCTTTCCCGTGAAATCCGGGATGGGCAGGTCCATGCGAGCAACTGCCGTGGACGGGGTTACGCTTTCGGTGGCTCGGGGCGAAGCCGTTGGTCTTGTGGGTGAGAGCGGCTGTGGTAAATCCACACTCGGCAGGCTTGCACTCCGGTTGTTGGAGCCGACGTCCGGAAACGTATCGTTCGAGGGGCGGGACCTCAATTCTCTCAACAAGCAGGAACTCAGGGAACTGCGAAAGAAGATGCAGATCATTTTCCAGGACCCCTTTGCTTCGCTCAATCCCCGTATGCGCATTCTGGAGATCATCACCGAACCGCTTGTGATCCACGGACTTGCGAAGGACGATGAACTTGAGGAGCAGGGCGCTTCCCTGCTCGAAAAAGTAGGGTTGCCCATGGATGCCCTGAGACGCTATCCGCACGAATTCTCAGGCGGCCAGCGCCAGCGCATCGGCATAGCACGTGCCCTCGCAAGCGGACCATCGTTCATCGTGGCGGACGAGCCGGTCTCGGCACTTGATGTGTCGGTCCAGGCGCAGATCATCAATCTTCTGGAGGACCTGCGTGAAGAGTTAAGCCTTTCGTTCCTTTTCATTGCTCATGACCTCAATCTTGTCCGCCATTTCTCGGACCGCGTGGCTGTCATGTATCTCGGCAAGATCGTCGAGATCGCACCAGCGGAAGAAATCTACAAAAACCCTTCTCATCCTTACACCGAGGCACTCCTTGCCGACATTCCTGTTGCTGACCCCACGCTGAAAAAGAAGCACATCCTGCTCAAGGGGGACATCCCGAGCCCTACACAAATACCGCCCGGCTGCCGCTTCCACACCCGCTGTATCTACCGATTTGAACCCTGTGACAAGACCGTTCCGAAAACAACCGATCTCGGCAATGGCCATTTCGTTGATTGCCATTTAAGGGGATAATGCCGACCGTTCATTTCGATCTCATGCTGCTTTGCAGCAATAGCCAAGCATGGGATTACGGCAAAGGAACGTCTGGCCTTTTAATAAAGGCTAGCCCTGTGGACGGTGATAAAAAACATATAAATATCAATACATTGTGCTGGGCATATCATGAGCTAAGTCCGTTTGACCAAAAAAAAAGGTATTGACAATTATTTTTATTCTACGTATAATATTATTCAGCTTGATGAACCTATCCCGTGCTAATGATTTGCCACAGTTATGATGATCAAATTTAGATAAAATTGTCAACTTTCAGCGCCAGATCAAGATACGAGGGCAAGGCCTAAATGAGTAAAAAGTCAGCGGGAATATCGGGAAAACCTGAGATGAACTTTATCGAGACAAAGAAAGCTTTGCTACAAGGAAGGGTCTTGTCTCCCAGCAGGAAGAACCATTTCCGGCAGCGTGCATCCATACTTTGCTCATTCGTCCTGGCGGCGGTGATTGCGCTCGGATTTACCGTAAATGCCTTCGCCTCGATCATCATCAACGCGCCGATGACCGACACGAATAGTACGGGCTGGATCCTGGGGGGAAATCCCACTTCTGCTATTCTGACCGGAAATGGCGTCATTGATCCGGTGGGAAATGGCTGGCTGCGTCTGACCAACGCCACGGGCAACCAGACAGGGTTTGCCTATAACACCACCACGTTCGACTTGAGCGCCGGGCTCCTGATCGAGTTTGATTACGCTACCTGGGGCGGGAACGGCGCAGACGGCTACAGTGTCTACCTGTTCGACGCCGGGGTAAGTCCCTTCAACATCGGCGCTTTCGGTGGCTCCCTCGGATATGCACAAAAGCTGTCCACTGCTGCTTGCAATCCGGTTAACCCAAGTGTACCGGGAATAAGCGGCGGCTATGTAGGGATCGGCGTCGATGAATTCGGTAACTTTGCCTATGGCTGTGAAGGACGCTACAACGGGGCTTCACAACGACCCAACACCGTGACAATCCGCGGCCCCGTGGTCGGCTTCGGCGGGGGAGCCATCGGGCAAACGTCGAACACAATGTCTTATCCCTGGATCGCCACCTCGGCCAACAACGGCTCACTGTGGTACAACGGCTCTCCACGGCCTTCCCAGACCGATGTGAACTACCGCAAGGTGCGTATACAGATCACCGCGGCGCCAAATCCAGTCGCTAATGTTTGGGTTGCGTTCGGCTATGGCTCTCCGCTTGTCTATACGCAGATGATCACGAATCAGGCGCTCCCCTCGATCTCGACAGCACAGCAGCTCATGATCGGGTACGCCGCCAGCACCGGCGGCTCCACGAACTACCATGAGATCCGCAACCTCCTGGTGAGCAACCAGAACACGATCACCGCGGTCGACCTCGCCATTACCAAGACATTCTTGGATGTGACGAGCGGTTCGACTATGGCCGCGTCAGCGGGGGACCAGATCCGGTATACCGTTATCGCAAGTAATACCGGTCCCAACAACGTGACAGCTACCGGCGTCGGGGTCCAGGACTCCGTGCCGGCGGCTATAACCGGTGTAGCCTGGACCTGCGCGGGAGCCGGAGGCGCAACCTGCGCCGCAACCTCAGGGAGCGGGAACAACATTAACACAACTGCCAACCTTCCCCGGTACGGCTCGGTGACCTATACGATCACGGGTACGGTAAGCGCACCGGCGCCCAGCCTGCTCAGCAATACCGCGAGCCTCGTCATCCCGGGTTCGATCACGGACTACAATTCCACCGATGATAGCGTTACGTTGAACATACCGGTTAACTCCAATCTCTCCACATCGACAAAGACATGGACTGATACGAACGGCGGGGACCAGAATCCGGGCGACGTTATATCGTATTCGATCACGCTGAACGAGACCGGCGGCGCCGCGGCCTCCGGCCTTTCGGCGACGGACACGTTCCAGGCGACACTGACAAACCTCGCGGTCACGAGTTGTCCTGCGGGTGCGGCGTGTACTCTCGTGGGACAAGTGCTTACCGTATCCAATATCTCGCTTGCTGCCTACGGGACCGCCACAATTGTTGTCTCCTCCACGATTGCAGGCGGGACCGCAATTGGCAGCCTGATCGACAACACCGCCACTATCACTAACCCCGCGGGCACGGGCGCAACACCTGCAGCGCCTACGATCACTGTCTCTCAGTCGCAGATACCCGCAACCGGCAGTAAACAGCTTTATCTCTATGGGGGAGCAGCGTCGCCGTATCAGATGTCCCGCACTCCTACGCCGGGCGCGCCGACCACCGCCGCTATCGCGACCGGCGGGTCAGCGATCTGGAACGGGAACAAACCGGTTGCTTTGCAGCTTAACGACACGATAACTGCGGCCAGCGTCAACCTCAACCTTAACGGGAGTTCCAATAACTCGCGTAATGTCGAGGTGCGCCTGTACTGCTCCTCGAACGTCTCTGCCTATGCGTATTCGGGACCCGCGAACCTCCCCACGAACCCTCCTGTTCCGCCCGCGCTCCCGAGGGCCTATAATTTCAACCTGATGAACGTTGCGGGGGGATTTTCTTTTCCTGCAACCTGCAACACACCCAATTACTGGGTGTTGCAGGTATTTAACAGGACCGCTACTGCCGGCCGTACGATCACCATTGTACCGGTGAGTGCCGGAAACATTTCCCAGGTCATCCTGGCGTCGTCTAACGTCATCAACGTGAACAGCGTGAACGCTTACAACGCGGCCTATCCGGCCGTCACAACTCCGCCGTCCGGTTACTATTCAGGCGGCAACACGGTCTATGTTCGCGCCGTAGTGAGCGATCCCTTTGGAAGCTTCGACGTATCCTCGGCAGCGATCACGATCAAAGATCCGAACAACAATACGCTCGTGAGCTCCGCCACGCTAACCAATATTGTGTCATCCACTTCAGGGACCAATACCTATGAGTATGCTTACACAACGCCCCTGGCGGGCCCAAGCGGAATCTGGACCTATAGTATTACAGCCAATGAGGGAACGGAAGGCCTCGTCTCTCACACCGGTGTCGGCACGTTCCGCTTTGCGCTGTTGCCGAACATCATGATCTTGAAATCGGCGCAGGTTCTTTCAGATCCTGTGAGCGGAGTGACGCCGGCCGCAAAGGCGATACCGGGGGCCGTGATGGAGTATACCATCACCGTGACAAACGCAGGCAGCGGAGCTGCGGATTCTGATTCGATCGTCATTACAGACCCGGTCCCGGCCAATACGACCATGTACGTCGATACCGCCGGCAGCGCCGTGACCTTCTCGTGCAGTGGCTGCGGCCTGACGACCCCGTGGACCTATGCCGACGCGGTTTCCTATTCATACCAATCCGGCGGTGGTCCGCCGTACGTCTATCCTCCGACAACCATCGGTTACGATCCTCTCGTAAAGGGGGTGCGCATTAAGCCCAGCGGGACGCTGAACGGAGGCGGCGCAGGCTTTACCGTGAAGTTTAAGGTATCGATCAACTAATGTCATTGAAGCCATTGTCCCGGCGGTGAGGGACAAGGCGTAACACGAATACTATGCAAAACAGAAAAAAAACATATTGCGCGGCACGCTGGGGTATCATCGCATTCCTTGCCTGGTTCTTTGTTGCGTCGGGTAATGCCCAGGCGGTTAGTACGCCTGCGGGAACGGCCATTACGAACACTGTCGTCGTGAGTTTTGTGCAGGACGGAGCGACCCATTCCCTGACGGCTGGGAATTCCTTCCTGGTGGACCGGGCGATCAACATGGTTGTGACCAAGAACTCGGATGTGAATACCGCGCCGACCACCAGCAACGTAGCACTGTCGTTCCTCGTTTCCAATACGAGCAATGCGACCCTGCGCTTCGCTTTGTCGGCCGTATCGAAGGCCACGAACACATGGACCATGAACAATGTCCGAATCTATCGAGACAATAACAGCAGCGGCACCTGGGACGCGGGAGACACCCTGTACAACAACGCAAGCACGTTCGGGGACCTTGTGTCGGACGCATCGGTCACGGTATTGATCGTCGCGGACACGCCCGCGGGCCTGACAATGGGCCAATCAGCGCTGTATGACCTGGTGGCGACAGCGGTCGATGCCGGCACCTTGAATGTATCCACGCAGACCGCGGGACCCAATACCGCGGGAGTGGATACGGTATTCCTGGATATCTCAGGAAGCGCTGTCGGCGACGGGGCGAGGGATGGAAAGCACTCGGCAACAGGTGCCTTCAACATATCCGCAGCAACCTTGAACGAGAACCTGAGTCTGAACAAGACCGTTACAGTCCTTGACCAATGGGGCGGGACCCTGCCCATCCCGGGCGCGACGCTTCGGTACACGATCGTGGCGACCGCATCGGGTGGAGGCATAGCGAACAACGTGGTGATCAGCGACCCGCTGCCCTTGAACACGGTGTACATCGCCAATTCGCTTAAGCTGAACAATACGGCCCTTACCGATGCCGCCGACAGCGACGCCGGGGACGTGGGGGCGACGACGCCGAATGCAGTGACCGTGAAGCTCGGGAACCTGACGAGCGCGTCGTTGATACAAACGATAACTTTTGAAGTTAAGATCAAATAAAAAAAGGGGAGATGATAATGCAAAGAATATTACAGGTAGTTTTGGCGATGGTGTTGCTGGCGCCGATGGCCGCTTGGACACAGCAGAAAAGTGCCATAGCGCTCAAGTCCGTCGCGGAAGTAGAGATTGCGGAGAAAAACGAAAAGGGTGAGAAGGTCATTAAGCGGGTCGATGTCGCCAAAGCGGCCGCGACGGTGCCGGGAGACACGGTTGTCTTCACGACGCATTATACCAACACCGGCAAGCAGCCGGCCACCGACGTCGTGATCACGAATCCCGTTGACAAGAATATGACCTATCTCGACAATAGCGCAGAAGGGAGCAACACCCGCATCGAGTTTTCTACAGACGGCGGGAAGACCTACAGCGCACCGGAGAAGCTGATGGTCAAAAACGCCCAGGGAATGGTGCGCCAGGCCGGGGCTGAAGACTACACCGGAATCAGATGGACCTTGACCAAGCCACTTACCGCTGGTGGTACGGGAAGTGTTTCATTCAAGGCCAGGATTAAATAGACGCATTCTAAATTATTTTATGGAGGATATGATCATGGAAAAACAAATGCTGATTTTCAAGGACCTAAGAGCGGAGGTGCACTTTGCGAATGATTCTTAGGAGGTTAAGAGAGAACCTGCACGTTGCTGATAATAAGTGAACGCAATTTAAATTAACGTAATTAAAAAAACAGGGAGGAAACAATGAAGATGCAAAGAATGTATAGGATAGCAGCAATCCTGCTGTTTGCGGCGATTGCCATGGCGGTTCCGCAGTTTGCCCAGGCCGCGAACACGGCCGCGGGAGTAAGCATCTCGAACCAGGCAACGGTGAATTATACGGTCGGCACGGTACCGCAAACCGCGGTGCCGGGGAACATCGTCACCTTTGTGGTTGACAGAGTGATCTATTTGACCGTTACAAAACAAAGTGATGTGACCAGCGCACCGAGTTCAACCTTTCAGGCGATCCAGTTCATTGTCTCGAATATGAGTAATACGGCCATGCGCTTTGCCCTGACACCCGTGTCGAAGGCGACAAACACATGGACTTTGACCGGTGCGAGCATTTATCGCGATAACAATAATGACGGCAAATGGGACGCCGGCGATACACTGTATGCTACGGCCGGCACCTTTGGCGACATCGCGTCAGGCGCAAGCGTTACCGTGCTGATCGTCGGTGATTTACCGGCCGGCCTGACAAATGGTGCAGCCGCGGTTTACGACCTTGTGGCGCAAGCCGTTGACGCGGGGACCTTGACCGCTTCCACTCAGACTGCCGGAACAAAAACCGGCGCCAATCTCGGTCTCGTAATGACAATATTCGGAGATGCAGCAGGAAGCGCCGTTGGTGACGTACTGCATGACGGAAAACACTCCGCAAGCGGCACCTTTACCGCTACTGCCGCGGGCTTGACCGTGACCAAGACGGCGGTCGTATATTCCGACCCCATAAACTTGGTAAGCGTAAACGCGAAGGCGATACCCGGAGCGGTGATCACGTACACCGTGACGGTAACTAACGCTGCAGGCGCCGCCAATGCGACGAATGTGGCCATTACTGACGACTTGAGTGCCATGATTGGGGCTGGAAATATCGCCTTCAAGACCGCATTTGATGATGGTGTCGCCCCCTCCCCCTGCGCTGCAGGGTCTGGTATCGTGGTGAACAATGTTTGCAAGACGAATACAGGTGATGCTGACGGTGCTGACTTTACCGCGAACAAAGTAACGGTTTCCGGCCTGACCGTCAACCAGGGAACTTCCACCACAATCAAATTTCAAGTTGTTGTCCAATAAGGAGATGTGACCTTCCCTTCTCTCATGAAGGGCGGGGAGATTGATCGGAACTTTATGAGGGATCGCTTCGGCACAAATATCGCACAAACTCGCCGTACCCTCACCCCCCAGGGTGAGGGCACGGCCATGGTGCGTCAGGTCGCTGAAGCGGTCCCAGTTTTTTCTCCTGTATTTATTTTATTGATATCATTCCTATTCATCATTCTTTTTTCATCCATCGGATGGTCGATCACGCCTGCCGGCGCGATCATCAGCAATAATGCAAAAGCAACTTATACGAGCAGTCTAACCGGGAATTTGACGACTTCGTCGTCCAACACTGTTTCGGTGACGACCGCTGTGCAGCGAACAACAGCTGTGATCGAGTTTCTCCAGTTTGCGCCTACGGCGCCCAACGCGCAGCTCGTTCCGGTCTCGTTGACGTCCTTCAGTCCCAGCGGCAACCTGGCCGGACCCTTCGTACCTCTGGGGGCACCGGTCCCCGCCGGCTCCACCGCGCCTATCGATCTTACTCAGCCGTTGCCGCTTGTTGTGCCGACCCAATATCACACGGGTGAGCCGGTCTTTATACGCCTGTCGGACAGAGACCAGAACAATGATCCGGCTGTAGCGGAAACTGTAGTCGTAACGATTCGAGATGATAAGACCGGAGACAGGGAAGTACTCCGGCTTACGGAGACAGGCCTAAATACCGGGGTGTTCCTCGGGTATGTCCAGTCCAGTATTCAACCGGCCACCAGCTACAACGGCCTTCTCAGCATGGTGAACGACTCGAACGTCATCGTTTCCTATACAGACTCGTCCGATCCCGCGGACAAGACTTCCGTCTCAGCGCTCGTTGATCCCTACGGAATTGTCTTCAATAGCGTGACCGGCCAGCCGGTCGATGGGGCGATCGTCACCCTTGTGAACGCCGCCACAGGCAATCCCGCGACCGTGTACGGTGATGATGGTATCGCGACCTTTCCATCCAACCTTACCACCGGCGGCACAGCGGTAGACAGCAGCGGCAGGTCTTACACCATGACACCGGGCGGATACCGGTTCCCCTTCATCAGCCCGGGCCGCTATCGCCTCAATATCCTTCCGCCCTCGGGATACCGGGCTCCCTCGAATATCGCGACTGCTGTTCTGCAGTCGCTTCCGGGGGCTCCTTTTGCCATTGCCGAACCCGGCTCGCGCAACGAGGAGTTCCTGGTGAATGCCGGGCCTGCGATCCGTATCGATATTCCCGTTGATCCGTTGAGCACCCTGCTCTACCTTATCAAATCCGCAGGCAAGGACTCGGCGGCAATCGGCGACTTCGTTCCCTATCAGCTTACGGTGGAGAACCTTGATAAGAGCTCACCGGCGCCAGGAGTGACGATTACCGATAGGCTGCCGGTTGGTTTCCGTTATCGAAAAGGGTCAGCTCGCCTGAATATCAGCCCCGCACCCGATCCCGCGATCTCCGAAGACGGGCGGAGCATCACTTTTGCCGTCGGCGCTCTCGGCGCAGCGGCAAATGCCGAAATAACGTATGTAGCAGAGGTCGGCGCAGGAGCAAGCCTTGGAAAGGCCGTGAACACTGCCGTGGCACACGGCTCGTCCGGAGCTGTTTCCAACAATGCCTCAGCCACGGTGGTTGTGAGCGAGGATCTCTTCGGGAGCAAAACGACAATCGTCGGACGAGTTCTCGAAGGCTGCGGTGACAACGGGCGCGGTATCGCGGGGATCCGAATCTTTCTTGAGGACGGGTCCTATGTGGTGACGGACAAGAACGGGATGTATCACTTTGCTGCCTTGAATGCGGGGACCCACGTGGTGCAGCTTGATACGGTCACGGTACCCGAGCAATACGAGCCGGCGCAGTGCCAGGACAACACGCGGTACGCGGGCAGGTCATTTTCACAGTTCGTGGATTTGCAAGGCGGCTCCTTGTGGAGGGCTGATTTCCATCTTGTGCTCCTGCCTCCGAAAGCGAAACAGACCGGCGAAGTCGGTCTTGAGCTGCGAACGTCCCTGGTTGCGACCCAGACCGGACCGATTAATCATGCTGATGCTGCGTCGGGGGTTTCCCTGACCACGGCGCAAACGTGTACCTTCGGCGAGCATTGCTTCGGCGAACTGAAGAAGAATTCTCTGACCACGGACCAGACCGGGACTGCGAGGCCGGATACGAACGACCATAACGACTATGCAGCCATGGTGCCATTCGTTAACGAGAACTGCAGTCTCCCGGACGAGAGTTGCAGGTACACCGTCGCGTACTCGGCCAAACTGAAGGTGGGAGCGGTCTCAGTACGGAACCTCCGGCTGATCGTAATGATACCGGACGGTGTAACGTACATAGCGGGAAGCAGCTGTCTGACTGAAAACCGATTCCCCGATCCCGATCTTAGTGACGGCATCCTGACCTATCATCTGGGAGAGCGGCCCGCCGGTTGGGAGGGTTCCGTCGTATTCCTTGCTGCAGTGCCGGCTCAAGGCGGTGAGGGAAGCCTGTCCACGAAGGCGTTCCTGGTTTTTGACACTCCGGCGGCAAAAGGAGCGAAGACGCCCGTGGCTGACACGAACATTGTTCGCTACAAATTAAAGCATCAGATAAGCGAACCCGATGCCGTATTCCATCCCAAGTTCGACTCGCTGAAGGCGGACCTGTCTTTTCAAGACCGGAAAGAAATATCAAAGATCATTGAACAGATGAAATCAAGAAATGTCGAGCATATTACTGTTATCGGTCATACCGATACCAACCGCATTCGCCCTGGGGCAAGCAAGGAGTTCCCGGATAATTACGTGCTGTCGCAAGGCCGCGCCAAGGCAGTCGCCAGTGTCATTGCTGAGGCCCTCCGGCTCACCCCGGATCAGATCACGATTGTCGGGAAAGGGCCTGACGAACCGTTAGCGACCAATAAGACCGCAGAGGGACGGGCTCTGAATCGCCGTGTCGAGTTCAGAGTCGACACGCGCAGGGACTCTGGCTGGACCTATGTCCGCAATGACAAGGAAACGAGCGGCATGAAGTCCGTTTCAATTACGGGTTTGTCGGAGGGCGAGGCCTGGGCACGGAACCCACAGTCAGTGAATCAAACGTCTATCGGTGATGTCAAGACCATGCCTGACTATGATGCGGCCTGGGTTGAAAAGGCTGGACCGGAGTTGGAGTGGCTCTGGCCGGTTGATGGCTACCACCCTGCTATTGCGAGTCTGAGAATTGTCATAAAGCACGATCCGAGCCAGAAACCGAAGCTCTTTTTGAATGATGAAGCAGTGGATATCCTTCATTATGAAGGAATGGTTAAAAAATCTGACGGCACTGTGGCCGTCAGCTTCTGGCGGGGGATACATCTGCAGGAGGGAGACAATAAATTTGAACTCGTTCTCTCAGATGGCGCAGGTTCCGAGGTCAAGCGGTTGCAGCGGACCATACACTATTCAGGACCGCCGTCAAAGGCTGTACTGTTGCCTGAGAGATCGAAGCTCATTGCGGATGGCAAAAATCCCATAATTCTTGCTATCCAGCTCCTGGATAAGGATGGACATCCGGCCCGGGAGGGTGTTCGGGCAGATTTTTTCCTTGACCCGCCATATATTCCCAAGCAGAGCACGGACGAGCTTCAACAATCACCACTCATCGCCCCGAATGCTGATAGATACCGTTATCTTATCGGCGAGGACGGTGTGGCGATGATCGAGCTTGTTCCGACAACACAGACAGGAGAAGCGGTTGTTCGTGTTCAGCTTGATGCCGGACGATTTGAGGAAATTCGCACATGGCTCAAGCCCGGCGACCGGGATTGGGTCCTCGTCGGTCTCGCCGAAGGCACGGTGGGATACGATACCGTGAAGGGCAACATGGAGACCTTCACGTCCGGTGGCGGCGATGACAAGTTCTACAAAGAGGACCGCCTGGCCTTCTATGCCAAGGGCAGGATCAAAGGTGAGTGGCTGCTTACCCTTGCCTATGATAGCAAGAAAGCGACCACGAGTGACCAGCCCGGCCTATACCAGACCATCGATCCGAACAAGTATTACACCTTGTACGGCGACGGGACACTGCAGGGCAACGACGCTGCGAGCGCCAAGCGCATCTACGTCAAGCTGGAGCGCGATCAGTTCTATGCTTTGTTCGGCGATTTCAATGCCGGTCTTACTGTTACCGAGCTCTCACGATACAACCGAAACTTCACCGGGTTCAAGTCGGAGATGAAAACGAAGGATTACGAATATTCTGTTTTTGTGGCTGATACGAGCCAGGCCCATGTGCGGGACGAGCTGCAGGGAGACGGCACCTCGGGACTGTACCACCTGTCCCGAAAGAACATCGTGCTCAATTCGGAAAGGATCACGATCGAGACCCGGGACCGTTTCAAGAGCGAGGTCATTCTTTCAAGCCAGCAACTGACAAACCTTCTGGACTACACGATCGACTACGATGCCGGAACCATTTTTTTCAAGACTCCGGTGTTTAGCCGTGACGGGAATTTTAATCCGAATTTCATCGTCGCGGATTATGAATCCTTTGACGACTCGGACGCAAAATACAACTACGGCGGCCGCGCAGCCGCTCGTTTCATTGACGGCCGTGTCGAGGTCGGGGCCTCACACATCCACGAGGGTCAGGTGGGCGGGTCGGGCAATCTCGAGGGCGTCGATGCGAAGGTCAAGCTCGGCCTGTATGATATGATCCGGGCCGAGGCCGCCACGACAAAGACAGACCAGGCCGCTGTCACGAGCAAAGGCGACGCATATCTCGTGGAGCTGCAGCACCGTTCGGAAACTGTTGAGGGGAAGGCATATGTTCGGGAACAGCAAGGCGGGTTCGGGCTCGGCCAGCAGAACGGCAGTGAGACGGGCACCCGCAAGGTCGGGGCGGACTTCAATTACCGGATCAACAAGCCGTGGACCGTCGGTGGCGAGGCGTTTGAGCAGAACGATTTGTCCACCGGCGCGGTCCGCAACATGGCCGAGGTTCGGAGCAATTACACGTCAGGGCGGTATACGGTGACGGCGGGTTTGCGCCGGGCCGAAGACACACTGAGCACAGCCGGGACCCAGAGCTTTGGCGAGACGCAACGGTCCGACCAGCTCTTCTCCGGCGTAAGGGCGCAATTGACCGACAAGACCGCGGTCCGGATAAGTCGTGATCAGTCGATCGGAGCGAACAACAACGTCGATTTCCCGACGAGGACGACCGTCGGGGCGGACTACAAGCTCAATGAGAAGTCTACGTTCTTCGCCGACCAAGAGTGGACGAATGGCTCCACGATAGACACTCAGACCACGCGTATCGGGATCAGGACCTCGCCGTGGACCGGCGGCCAGATTGGGTCCTCGGTGGAACAGCAGTCGACCGAGAACGGCGTAAGGCTTTTCGCCACCACCGGCCTGAAGCAGTCCTGGCAGATCACAAAGCAGTGGAGCGTGGATGGCGGTCTGGATCGAAGCCAGACGCTGCATAACACCGGCACCTATTCTGTCAACACCAACGTTCCTCCCGCCTCGGGGAGCAGCGAGGACTTTACAGCGACTTCCCTTGGCGTAGGATATCGTCAGGAAAAATGGTCATGGACCGCGCGGGCGGAAAACCGCGATTCAGATTCCGAACACAAGTTCGGTTTGTTCATGGGTGCGAACGGCGAGGTGCGGGAGGGACTCGCTCTTGCGCTGGGACTGCAGACGTTTCGGAGCAAAATCACTGCCGGGGAGGAGAAAGCCAGCAGCGATCTGCGTCTGAGCCTTGTGCACCGTCCTTTCGACACCCGTGTCATCATCCTGGACCGCCTCGATCTTATCCAGTCAGAGCAGCACGGCGGGACTACGATTTATGACAACAACAAGCGCTTTGTTAACAACCTTGTCGCGAATATTAAGACTGACAGCAGGACACAGGTTTCTTTGCAATACGCGTCAAAATACGTCCAGGAAAGGATCGATGAGAACGATTATCGGGGATACACTGACCTGATAGGGATTGAGGGCCGCTTCGATGTCACGAAGACGTGGGACATCGGGCTGGGCGGAATGCGGCTCCACTCCTGGAGTATCAACCAGGAGAAGTACGGGACCGGGGCGTCCGTTGGCTTCAATGCCGGACGGAATATCTGGGTCAGCGTGGGTTATAATTTCACTGGATTTAAAGACCGCGACTTTTCGAAGGCTGATTTCACCAGCGAGGGGCCGTTTATCAAGATGAGAATGAAGTTTGACCAGGTGAGCGTACGCGACGCCGTGAAGTGGTTCAGCGGCCAGTGATCCGAATGCGGAGAAGGGAAGATTGAAAGATGATATACTCTGAAAATGGAGATCGGGCAGACAGACGCTTTAGCGGCACGAAGATGGCGGAATCTCCATATAAGAAGCAAAGTGCGGCTGTAAGCAACGTAAAGGAGCTACCTATGCTGAAACAAAAACAAAATAAGCGCTTCATCGGACAGATCCTGATCGACGGAGGGTTTCTGCCCCAGCAAAACGTCGAGGCGGCACTGGAGGAACAAAAAAAGACCAATGAACTGATTGGTCAGGTGCTGGTCAGGATGAATATTATTGATCCGGCTGATATCAAGGTAGCCCTTTCAGTACAGGAGCACCTGGACCGCGTCGAGGACGCGGTTAAGCTTGCCGCGGGCGTTCGTCGACTGCTGGGCGACCTGCTCGTTCAGGCAGGAAGAATCACGAGCGAACAGCTTGAGCTTGCGATTGCCGAGCAAAAGAGGAGCGGTGAGAAGCTCGGCGAGGTTCTGGTTCGCCAGGGCCTGCTCACGAAACGAGAGCTGTATGGCGTCCTCGATTTTCAACAGAACCAGGGCAATACGAATCAGATTCCCGGCCCGCTTAAGCTCGGAGAGATCCTTGTCTCTTCAGGCACCATCTCCCGCAACCAGCTTGATGATGCTCTCCGTAAGCAAACAGGGTCACTGAAAAAGCTTGGCGAAGTGCTCATTGAAGAGGGGTACGCCCAGCCCCATCACGTAAAACACGGAATACACCTGCAGCAGATGCTTATGACCGCAGTGTTGGTCGCGCTTCTGGCAGCATGCGGCAGTGGAGGCGGAGGCAATCAAACCTCAGCCGGCAGTTCAGCTGCAAATGCAACAACCGGAACCAGCACATCAGTAACTGCCTCAACTGTCGACCAGAACCTGACCCATAGCAACTATTTAACGGTCACCGAGGATGAGTACGGGCTTATAAAGCCAAATTTCTATTATTCAACGAACAACGACGCATATTGGTCAATTCAAGCCAATGTCGCGGAAAATGTCTGGGATGAAAATTTCAGGACCGTCATCAGGATCGATATTCCGAAATCGGACAGCGGTGTCATGCCGAGCATCGACGGCAAAACGTTTGCCATTGAAGACAATTCTCAGTACGAGAAATTCCCGGGTACGTTCCTGATCTTCAATGCAGAGAGATCCACACTGAAAAAAGTGAGCCAGGGCACCATTACCTTTGCGCCTGGTTCAATGGCAGCCCAGGCAACTGGCGATTTTGATATTACATTAACCGATAATGATTCAACACTCGTTCCGCCGCCTGAGTATCATCTTAAGGGGGTCTTTAATTTCAAGTTGGGGACCGGCAGTCTGGCAAGCCCGCTTTCCGCAGCGGATTTATAAAGCCTGATCCGGTCAACTGCGCGACCTGAATAAGGACGGGGCAGGCACACCATGAGCGACCCCAGCCGTTAAGCTGAGCTCAGGCCGAAGTTGCGGTCGTACGGTTTCTCGAAAAGATCATAACTCTTTGGACGGCTAACGATAGAAAATCCCTTTTCTTTGCGGCTGTCATTCTCTGAATCTTCCGAAGCAGGTGGCGACGATGACATGGGTTTCGGGATCGGCTTGCTCTTCTCTCTTCTTAACAGTGCAATGATAAAGGCGGTGAGTATTCACCGCCTTTATTATGTTTAGAGGATTTTCGTGAGCAGGGACAATTTCCGGAACTTCTCAGGGGTGTGCCTGCGTCTTGTGTTCAGAGGGAGCGTTCTTGCGTGTCGAAAGGCCGTCATCATTTTTGTATGTTCCAACCGTACCGAGCTTCCAGGTGTAGACCCTGCCGCATTGTGCGCATGAAGCGCCGGAGAGGGATTCTTTGCAACCCGGGCAGTAGATGACGTAGTGCCGAGAGAGCAGTTGTTCATGCTCGACAAGGTTAACCTGTTTGCCGCAGCACTTGAACTCATCCGCAAGATCCGCTCCGCACAAGCACCGCTTGTCCATCGGCCAGGGAAGCATCTCTTCAAGCGAGTAGACGGCCTGGCCCAAGACCTCCACGAGTTCGTCGTTCGCGGCATCGTTGAAGAATGATTCGGTGAGCTTCTCACGGATGCTGATCATCAGGTTGTCCTCTTTCAGGAATCGAAGCATCTTTCGAAGCCGTTCTTCACCCCGTCCGATGCGGGACAGTGTTCGCAGGTTCCTGTTTACACGGTAGTGATCTTGAAAATAGATCAGCATCCATAGCTGAGTCATATCATAAAAGAATTCGAGCACCGGGTAGTAGCCATATTTCGCACGGATCGCTTTCTCGATTTCTCCCCGTTTATCCGGGATGCCAGGGAAAACGGCGACCAGGAGACCCTCCTCAAAGTCTTCATAGAAAAAGGGAGATCCGGAAAAGTTGCGGCAGCCGCAGTGGGTGCACTGGAGAAGGTTGAACTCCCATTTCAGCAGCGCATGTTTGGCCTGAGGTGTTTTAGAGACGTCCACCCAAGTAATAATCTTGGCCTCAAAATCCCGTTTGCAGTTGCCGCACCGAAAGGTGTCGCGTCTATAAGCCTCAGCCTGTTTGGTCAGCAGGTTAAACATGCCTCTAGTATACACCACTTTTTATAAAAACATCCTTTAAAAATTCACATTGTTTGTGATAGAATAAGTCCTTATTGCGGATCGCGGATATTATCATGAGTCTCACTCCGCAATCCGCGATAACCAGGGGGGTTTCTCATGCCGATAGTAGAGGATTCCATTTTAAACACCGCTCTCCATTCCGAGGTTGAAAGCCGGTTTCTCACCTATGCGCTCTCGACCATCGTGTCCCGGTCGCTTCCCGATGTGCGCGACGGGCTGAAGCCAGTGCACCGAAGGATCCTCTTCGCCATGTGGGAAATGGGACTTGGCCCCACTGCCAGGTTCAGAAAAAGCGCAGCGGTTGTCGGCGAAGTTCTCGGAAAGTTCCATCCCCACGGCGATCAGGCAGCCTACGATGCAATGGTCAGGATGGCCCAGGACTTCTCGCTCCGCTATCCTCTCGTCGATGGGTCGGGTAATTTCGGGAGCCTCGACGGAGATCCGGCAGCAGCGATGAGGTATACTGAGGCAAGGCTTTCGAAGATCGCGGAAGAGCTTCTCTTTGAGATCGACAAGGACACGGTTGGTTTCCGTCCGAACTATGACAATTCGATCAAGGAGCCGGTGGTCCTGCCGGCGCGGTTCCCGCAACTCCTCGTGAATGGCACATCGGGCATCGCCGTTGGAATGAGCTGTTCCTTCCCGCCGCACAATATCGGCGAGGTGATCGATGGCCTCGCAGCTTTGATCGATAATTCCGCCATTGAAGCAAAAGACCTGCTCAAGTACATCAAGGGGCCGGACTTCCCCACGGGTGGTCAGATCCTGAACTCAAAAAAAGAGCTGCGGGCGATCTATGAGGCAGGCAGCGGAGGCATCAGGATTCGCGGCGAATACACGGTCGAGGACCTTGCGCGTGGCAGACAGGCGATTATTTTTACAACTATCCCCTATCAGGTGAACAAAGCGAAGCTGCTTGAGAAACTTATCGGACTCATGGAGGAGAGGAAGCTGCCCCAGGTGTCGGCCGTGCGGGATGAGTCTACTCATGAGATCCGCCTGGTACTCGAACTGAAGACTGAAACGAATGTCGAGCTTGTTACTGCCTATCTTTTCAAGCACACGGACCTTGAGACGACCTTTCCAATAAACTTCACGGCACTTAAACCGAACATGGAGCCTGAACGGTTATCACTCAAGCAGATAATGAGGTACTTTCTCGATTTCCGGCATGAGATCACCACGAAGCGGCTTGCCTATGACTTGCGGCTGCTCAAGGCGCGGCTCCACATACTGCACGCGTTCGAGGTGCTCTACGACGACCTCGACACGGCGATCAAGATCATTCGCAAAGCGAAGTCGCGCGAGGACGCTGCCGAGAAGCTTAAGAAGCATTTCAAACTTGACGACGAGCAGACGAAGGCGATCCTCGATATGCAGCTCTACAAACTGGTCGGCCTCGAGATCGAACGCATTATCAGGGAAAAGGACGAGAAGACAAAGCTGAAAAAAGATATCGAGGCCATCCTCGCGAGCCAGAAAAAGATCTGGAGCCTGATCAGGACCGAGCTTCTCGAGATCAGGGGAAAATATGGCGACAAGCGCAGATCTGTGATGAAGGCTGCCGAGGACGTGGAGTTCTCCCAGGAAGACTTCATTGTCCACGAGGAAGTGACCGTGATCCTGACAAAGATGGGATGGATCAGGCGCGTCAAGACCATGAGCGAGAACCTGCGGTTCAAGGAAGGCGACGAGCTACTCTCAATTCTGCCCGCGAACACCAGGGACAACATCGCCGTGTTCTCGTCAGCGGGAAAGGTCTATGTCGTAAAGGCATATGACCTGCCGACCGGCTCGGGATTCGGTGAACCGGTCCAACATCTGTTCAAATTCGGCGATGGCGAACGGCCGATCGGTGCGATGAACCTGACTTCGGTATTTTCGGGCATAACGACCGGGGAAGAGAAGGACAAGCAGACTGAATTTGCACTGGCCCCCCGAGAGGTAAGGGCCATGACCGTTTCCGCCCATGGTGTCGGATTTGCCTTTGACCTTTCGCAGTTCGTTTCCGTGACCACAAGGGCGGGAAAGAAGTTCGCCGGTGTGAAGCCGGGCGATAGTATCATGGGGGTGGAGATCCTCAATTTGCCGAATGTCCTTTTCCTAACGACAGAAGGCAAGGCCGTAGT
>JBARBN010000097.1:0-7041 GCA_049793155.1 Nitrospirota bacterium | reverse complement strand
CCTCGGCCGCGATGCCCGCGAGCCGGGCGCTACCCATCGGCAAGGTAAGAGCCAGGCTGCCATCCGGTCCCTTCTTCGGCCCCATGCCGAAGTTGATCAAGTTGTCCCAGTAGAACGATGTGACGAGAAAGGTTGTCGGTACGCCGAGTTGAACGAAGATCCCATTTGCCTCGCCTTTTATGTCGAAGTGTGGAACCTTGTACTTGCCCCTGAGCGTGGGCATGCGGTTATCGCTGAGGGGCACCAGCTTGCGAGTGTCCTCGAGCGTGGACCAGATAACGTGGGCGACCTTCGCCTGCTTCACCGCCTGCGCCAAGTTACGCGCTTCAGCCAGCTCCTTTTCCGGCTTCATGTGCTCCCAGAAGAAGGTGACGCAGTAGGCGCCGTACGCACCCCGAAATGCATTCATCAGACTCGACGCGTCATCCACATCTGCATGCACGATCTCGGCTCCCAGGGCGGCGAGTGCCTTCGCCTTGTCTGAATTGGGGTTGCGAGTAAGGGCTCGTGCCGTGAACGGGCCGCCCGAGTCGGCCATGATGGCGCGGACGAGGCCACCGCCCTGGGCTCCCGTCGCACCCGCTACTGCTATGATTTTCTTATCAGCCATGGTCATCCTCCTTATTCAGTCAGAAATCTATGTGAGAAGCCTAACGTCACGGCCCATCGTCGCGAGAACCACTGCGGTTATCGCATCTGTATCATTTATTCCGTCCTTAATGTCAATGCTAATGGAAGGCAACCAATTAAATGATCAATTAATATAATTATGATTAAATATGTCGAGGAAGTCAAGAATAGACGGTGTATTTTCGGGGTAGGCCTTAAGTGTTATAAGTCTGGGTTGGGTTGGACCAGACTATATAGCTTGTCTTCCCCAAGACGGCCCGGTGGCTGCAAAAGGGGTAGCGGCTGAGTTCTTCGATGGTTTTTTTTACGATGTTCGCACGAAGGGGATTCAGATGGATGTATGGACCAATGCGAGCACGTAATTGTCTTCGTCGCAGAGAATGGATTGGCAGCGGTTCTCGCATCTAGCCCTGGGATCGATTAGAACTTGTACCGCAACAATACTTGAAGGTTCTTGATATCTTCTATCGGATTGAGGCTGATCCTCAGAAGCGATGGGGCAACACTCCATATAATCTTATTACCGTCTTTGTGCAGTGAAATGGCAGCAATGTCTTCTAAGCTTTCTTTCATCGAGCCGACAGAAGGATCCTCGCGTTCCATACCGCTGATCGCGCTCCTCAAGCTTGTGAAATATTCCGTGAAAAACTTACTGTCAATCTCTACGGAAGTTATCGGTGACTCATTTGTTGGATGCATCGTCTGGGCAATAGTATCTGACGGCAAACTCATGCCATTCGCTGCGGCGAGAGAAGTGGACGCGTAGAAGATGACGAGACAAAATGCTGCTATTATTTTTCGAAGACCATTGAATAACATCACGGGTTAGCTCGATCTAAACTTTTAAATGAGGAGTCCGATCTGTTCTTTTTTTCATCTGCTTGCAAGGCCATATGTAAGCATGACACAAGAAAAACGTTAATAAGGCAACCGAAGCATAAAAGTATTGTCCATAAAGTAGAGCTCATGGCATTAACACCTCCGCTGATTGAATAAATAAGCAATAACTGCGCCAATTTTAAACTTTTTCGCATGAGCTAAAGGGTCAGATGCAAACGTAAACAATATTCTTTATTTTATAAAGGGATAAGCTCAAATTTATATTATGTTATAAATTATTAATCTTGTTAGATGTTTGATAGTTATAAATAGCGGGTCATATTAAATGGGCAAATAGCCAAGCATATATGGCATTTTCACACTTTGATAAACCTGTCACTCACGGGAAACACTGGAATATAGTTCAGATGCTAATGATTAATATGTTTGGAGGGGATGTTTGATTAACGATATGATATACAGATAAGAAATGAGCGACCGGGACTAACCACTGGGCTTACAAGAGTAAGACACAATTCCCTTATATACTGTGAGCTTTCTAAGAATGCAACTGCTGTATAGTTCAGGAAGGACTGTTTGACTAAACAATTTTATCACAAGTACATATTTCATTCGGTATTTATTTAGCAAAAAGGGTTATTTTTAGTGTACTTTTTGAAGTATTCTCACCATAGCGCAGAATATTGCGGGTTGGCAACAGACAATGACAAAAAGAAAGGGACCGGTTATTCACCGGTCCCCTTTTCAATTGAGCTGCTGCTGATGGTGCTATATTTCCGTGACAGTAATTGCCTGCTGCGGGCAGTTCTCAACGCAGGTCAGGCAGCTGATGCACTCGGACATGTTCTCCGGCTCGGACTTTTCGCTTGCCATCTTGAACACGCCCTGGGGGCATACGTTCACGCAGGTGCCGTCGCCGTCGCACTTTGCCTTGTCCACTGTTACCATATACATGGGTCTCGTTTCCTCCTTCGACAAAAATATGAATCCATCCAACGAAGTGACATATTACCACTCCGAAGTTTAAAATCAAGTGAGAAATAATAAAAAAAAGGGCCCACCCTTTCGGGGTGGACCCTTGTCAGATAACTATCGGTTTTAATTAATGCTCCAGTTCGATCCCTTCAGTTTCTTCCCTGACCGTGATCGCGATCTTGTAGAGCAGGGTCAGTACCAGGAACCCGATCGCCCAGATGCCTATGGTGATCAGGGTCTCCGGCTGAGTGGGCCAGTAGGGATGAACTTCTTCAAAGGGGTTCGGCACGAAGCCGCCGATGATCAGGCCGAAACCCTTGTCGATCCATAAGGAGGCGAAGAGCATGATGCACGCAAGCGCCAAGGTTCCCTCGTTCTTCCGTATCGCCGGGACCCAGAGCATGACCAGCGAGATCGCCGCAAAGATCGTTGAGGTCCACATGAGCGGCACCAGTTCGCTATGACCTTCAAGTCCGGTATACAGATACAGGAAGGATTGCGCATGGGCCGGGATGCCGCTGTAGAACGCGGTGAAGAATTCGAGTCCCAGGAAAAAGACGTTCGCGAACATGGCATAGGCAACGATCCTGCCCACTGCCTGGATGGCCTCCTTGCCTGCATCGAACTTGCTGATCTTGCGCACGATCAGTGCAAGGATGATGAGGAGCGCCGGACCGCCGGCAAAGGCCGAGGCCAGGAACCGCGCTGCCAGGATGGCACTGAGCCAGAAATGACGTCCCGGGATGCCTGCATAGAGGAATGCCGTGACCGTATGGATGCTGATCGCCCAGGGTATCGAGAGATAGATGAAAAATTTGATCCACTTTGGCGGGGCAATGCCCTTCTTGTCGGAGCCGAGGGTGACCCAGCCGACCAGGAGGTTTATAAACAGGTAGCCGTTCAGCACGACCGTGTCCCAGAACACCATTGCGGTCGGCGTGGGATGCAGGAATATGTTCATGACCCTCATGGGCTGTCCCATGTCAGACAGGATGAACAGCATGCACATGACCACCGCTGAAATGGCAAGGAACTCACCGAGGATCACGATCTTTCCGAACGTTTTATAATCGTGCAGATAATACGGGATCACGAGCATCACGGCCGAGGCCGCGACGCCGACCAGGAATGTGAACTGGCCGATATACAGGCCCCAGGTCACGTCCCGATGCATGCCGGTGAGTCCCAATCCATATGAGAACTGGTGGAGGTAGTTGATCACACCAACCGCAGCCAGGATAACGAGAAACATGATCCATGCCCAGTATTTTTTACTTCCCACTAATGCCTTCTCAAGCATGTTCGCTCCCTCCTACGATGTAATAAATGCCAGGGCCGGTACCTAGATCGGATTTGCGCCGGATCGTGTACTGGTTCGTCACGATCTTCCGGACCTCGGAGTTGGGGTCTTCCATATCACCGAACAGCAGTGCGCCTTTGGGCGCGGCCTCGACGCATGCCGGCAATTTCCCCACCGCGAGCCGCTCGGTGCAGAAGGTGCATTTTTCCACCACGCCTATTGAGCGCGTCGGGTACTGCCTGTTCATGGTCTCGGGCTTGATGGCCGGCCGGGGGTCCCTCCAATTGAAGCTCCGGGACCCGTAAGGACACGCGGCCATGCAGAAACGGCATCCGATGCAGCGGTGCTCGTCCTGCATCGTGATCCCGTTCGGGAGCTTGAACGTCGCCTGGGTGGGGCAGACCCTGACACACGGCGGGTTTTCACAGTGATTGCACAGGACGACGAACGGCATGTCCTTCATGTGCTCGCTCATGTACTTGTTCTCCTGGCCCGGGAACGCGTGTTCGTAGGGCGCAGTCCAGATCCACTTGATCTCGTCCTTCTTGTTGACGGTGCCGTCAGCGTTCCGGAAGTCAGGTACGTTATGAGTCAGGTGGCAGGCATCGATGACCTTCTTTATCTCTTCTTCGGTCTTGAACTTGCTCATATCCACGACCATGGCCCAGCGTTTCGCAAGCAGGGCGTCCTTGTTCTTGTCCACCTGCTCGGGACCAAGACCTTTTACCCAAAGGTTATGGGTGGCTGAAGCAGCCGTTGCGCCGAGGCCCAGAACGGAGGAGATCCCGGCTATTTTTAGGAATTGTCTCCTATCCATGCTCATGATTTGCTCTCCTCCTTTTCCACCGGTGCTATATGGCAATTCCAGCAATACGGATTGACCGCCATATAGGTGTGACATACGTCGCAGAATTTCTTTTTATTGGAATGGCAGACCATGCAGCCGTTCTGGATGCTCATATTGAACCGCTTGTGGTTCGAGCTGCTGAGGTAACCCCGGTTGTCCTGACGCACCACCGA
The DNA here is from genome assembly GCA_049793155.1 of Nitrospirota bacterium. GTDB lineage: Bacteria > Nitrospirota > UBA9217 > UBA9217 > UBA9217 > JALNZF01. The sequence continues at coordinate 2,276 of JBARBN010000097.1, read as the reverse complement.
GTCCCGCCAGTCGTTCAGGAGCTGCATGTGATCGGCCCGCATGAATTCTTTGGACTCCACGCACTCCTTCTTGCCATACTGTTTTTCCCATTCCTGGATGGCGGGGGTATCAACTTTAGGTTCTGGCTTTGCGTTCACCTTCCCGATATTGTAGTAAAAGGGAAATGCCGCGATCGCCGCGAACACCAGTATCCCGATGAATATTTTGCCGACGTCATAGAGTTTCATTAGGCTTTTTCCTCCTTCGCTTCGACTCCCGGAAGAGGTTCACCGCGCAGGTTGGTCGTTCTCTCCTTCTCGCCCGTCATGATCATGGCATTTGCCACGAGTTCATGAAGACCGCAGACGCCCACGCCGGGCACCCAGTAATCCATGAGCGGGGGAAGCGTTGCGCGGTCGATGGCACAGATGCAGCCAAGCATGTTCACCCCATAGTGATCGTGGACGAACTTGACCGCATTCGCGCGTGGAAAACCGCCCTTCATGCGGAGGTCCATGTCCTCCGAGGCATTCAAGCCGGACCCGCTGCCGCAGCAGAAGGTCTTTTCCCGGATCGTGTCCTCGGGCATTTCTACGAAGTTATTGACCACGCTCTTGAGAACATACCGGGGCTCCTCAAGAAGGCCCATGCCGCGCGCCGTGTTACAGGAGTCGTGCCACGTCACCTTGAGACTGTCGTTCCTCTTCGGGTCGAGCTTCAGCTTGTTGTTCTTGATCAGGTCGGCGGTAAATTCCGCGATGTGGATCATCTTCGTCGATCGCGCATTCTCGAAGACCGTGCCGGTGATCGGCGACTTCGGGACCTCGAGGAAATCCGCGGGTCCGTTCCAGGTGTCCATATACTGGTGCAAGACGCGCCACATGTGGCCGCATTCTCCGCCGATAACGTACTTCACGCCGAGGCGCTTCGCCTCGGCATAGATCTTCGAGTTGAGCCTCTTTGCCAGTTCGTTCGTGGTAAAGTACCCGAAGTTCCCGCCTTCCGAGGCATAGGTGCTCCAGGTGTAGTCGAGCCCGAGCTCTTCGAACAGCATGAGGTAGCCCATGGCCGTGTACGTGCCCGGATCGGCAAAGAGATCGCCCGACGGCGTCACAAACAGGATCTCCGCGCCTTTTCGGTTGAATGAGGGTTTGATCTTCTTGCCTGTGATGGTCTCGATGTCATCGAGCATGTACTCCAGGTTGCCGACGATCGTATGGGGTTCGAGGCCAAGATGGTTGCCCTTCATGTAACAGGCCGCCGCGGGACCGGCGACCCACTCAATGTTCAATCCGAGCAGGTTCAGCAGCTCGCGCCCGATGATGGTGATCTCGGCCTGGTCGATGCCGTAGGGGCAGAAGACCGAGCAGCGGCGGCACTCGCTGCACTGGAAGAAGTAATACCACCACTCCTTCAGCACATCGAGCGTGAGCTCGCGCGCGCCTGCCATCTTGCCGAATAGTTTGCCGGCCAGGGTGAATTCTTTTCTATAGACCGAACGAATGAGCTCGGCCCTGAGCACCGGCATGTTCTTCGGGTCGCCGGTGCCGATGTAGAAATGGCATTTATCCGCGCAGGCGCCGCAGCGCACGCAGATGTCCATGAAGAGCCCAAACGACCGGTATTTTTCGAGCCGCTCGGCGATCCCCTTCAGGAGGATCTCCTTCCAGTCCTCGGGCAGTTTCCAGTCCGCGTCCATCGGTCTCCAGTCCCGCGGGTTCGGGAAGCTGAGGGTCTCGAGGCTTTTCGGCTTCGCTCCATGGCAGAACATGCCGTCTTTCATTTCAACGGGTGTGTCCATCCACCCCGTCTTCGGCGGCGTGAAATTAATCTTCGACAGTTCTTCTGGCTTCGGAAGTTTTGCCATGATTACTCCTTTTCTACCGGCAGGCCGGCTTTTTTCATTTTGTCCCTGAAGTCGTCCTCATACTCCGCGTAGGTATGGACATGGACCGGATAGTTCCAGGGGTTGATGTGCCTCTTCGCGCGGCTGTTGTTCGCCAGGTTGCGGGTGGGACTCATGAAGACGCCGGCCATGTGGACCAGCTTGCTGAAAGGGAAATAGGCGAACAGGACGCAGATGAGGAACAGATGAATGTAGAACACGGAGCCTATGCCGCTCGGGACCGTTGGACTGAAACTGACCAGCCCCATGGTGAGTATTTTCACGCTCACAATGTCTGTTTTCGTGAAATACCGCATGAGCACGCCGGAAGTGGCAATCGCGAGGATCAGGAAGAGCGGGAAGTAGTCACCGATCAGTGAGATATACCGAACCTGCTGAAGGGCCACCCTC
>JBARBN010000096.1:0-4684 GCA_049793155.1 Nitrospirota bacterium | reverse complement strand
GATTATTTGAAAGGCGAGGTCGTTGAAGGAGAACTGAAAGCCGGCGACATCGCAAAAAAGGGTGATGCTGCAAGCCTCATCATATCATCAATCGACGAGTGCAACTAGTTCATCTATAATCGGCGTTCACTGAAATGCGGTCAAAGAACATTTCAACCAAAGCGGGCTCCTCTGTATGAGCCCCGTTTTCTTTCACTTGATATAACGCTAAAAAGAATTGGAGCGCTCCCGATAAACGCAGCTTCGCGGCAAGTGTTCATTGTAAAAAAGCATTTACACCCACTATAAAAAATGCGACAATGCCGCACTTGACCATCCCAGGGAGCATTCATGGAAGAACGACGACCCGATCCTGACCATCTTCTCCAACGGGCCCGCGAAACAGAAGAGCGAAAACGCGAGGGACAGCTAAAGATATTCTTTGGTGCAGCGCCGGGCGTGGGCAAGACCTATGGCATGCTCGAGGCCGCCCGCCAGAAGAAACGGGAAGGCGTTGAAATAGTCGTCGGCCTTGTCGAGACCCACGGTCGGAAAGAAACCGAGGCGCTCCTCGAAGGATTGGAGATCCTCCCCCGCCGAAACATCGAATATCGCGGAGCTGCCCTGAAAGAATTCGATCTTGATGCAGCCCTGCGCCGTAAACCGGCAATCGTCCTTGTTGACGAGCTTGCCCATACCAATGCACCTGGCTCCCGCCACAAGAAGCGCTGGCAGGACATCTACGAGCTGCTCGGCGCGGGTATTTCCGTCTATACCACCGTCAATGTCCAGCACCTTGAGAGTCTGAACGACGTTGTCTCCCAGATCACGGGTGTCAATGTACGGGAGACCGTACCTGATTTTCTGCTCGACCGGGCCGATGAGATCGAGCTGATCGACCTGCCTCCCGACGATCTTCTCCAGCGCATGAAGGAAGGCAAGGTATACATGCCGGAGCAGGCGGCCGCGGCCATCGAGAACTTCTTTCGCAAGGGCAACCTGATCGCGCTCCGCGAACTCGCGCTCCGGCGCACCGCTGATCGCGTGGACGAACAGATGCAGGTCTACCGGCAGGACAAGGGGATCCAAGATATCTGGCCCGCCGGGGAACGGATCCTGGTCTGCGTAGGCCATAATCCCCGCTCGATCCGCCTGATCCATGCCGCGCGCAGGCTGGCAGCCGGTCTGCGGGCAGAGTGGATCGCCGTGCATGTGGAAGCACCGTCACGGGTCCGGACCTCGGAAAGCGACATAAAACAGCTGGGCGACCACATGCGGCTCGCGGAAAGTCTCGGTGCGGAAACCGCAGTCTTGAGCGGCCAGCGGATGAGCGAAGAAGTCATATCCTACGCGCGCAGCAGGAACGTGAGCCGTATTATCATCGGCAAACCGACCCATGCCCGCTGGAAGGACAAATTATTCGGTTCCCCCCTGGACGAGATCGTGCGCGGCAGCGGCGACATCGATGTCTACGTCATATCCGGTGATGTTGCCGAATCCCATTTCCATCTTGCTGCACAGTCGCTTCCCCGTTCATGGCGCAAGCGGGAGTTCGCATGGAGCATCCTGACCGTGGCCGGCTGCACCGGCATTGCCCGGATCATGGTCCCCTATTTCGAACGGCTGGATGTGGCCATGATCTACCTGCTCGGGGTCGTGCTCATCTCGAGCAGGACCAGCAAGTGGCCGGCGCTGTTCGCCACGGTCATGAGCGTGGCGGCCTTTGATTTCTTCTTTATTCCCCCTTTTTATACGTTCGCGGTCAGTGACGTTCGCTACTTCATCACGTTCATCGTAATGTTTCTGGTCTCCTTTGTCATCAGCAGGCTCACGCTCCGGGTGCGGCAGCAGGCTGAAGCGGCAAGGCTGCGCGAGCGCAGGACAGCGGCCCTGTACAGCATGAGCCGCGAGCTCGTCCGCGAGCGCGGCACCAAACGCCTCAGCGAGATCGCGATACGGCATATGAGCGAGGTGTTCGACAGCGGGGTCGCGATCCTGATCCCGGACGAAGACCGCCGTCTGGTGCAGACAGGGGCCGGCGATGCGGTCTTCACGCCTGATCAGCAGGAACTGAGCGTTGCCCAGTGGGTTCTCGAGCACCGGCAGGCGGCAGGTTTAAGCACGGACACGCTGCCCGGGGCAAAGGCATTATATCTTCCGCTCGTTGGTTCATCGGGAGCCATTGGTGTCGCGGGTATTCTGCCGAAGAACGCGGGCGACGGATTTGAACCTGAACAGTTACACTATCTTGAGGCCTTCGCGAACCAGACGGCCATCGCGATCGAGCGGTCCTTCCTGGGCGAGGCGGCCCAGCGCGCCATGCTGAAGGCCGAGACGGAAAGCCTCAGGAACACGCTCCTCAGTTCCATCTCACACGATCTGCGTACGCCGCTGTCGGCGATCACGGGTGCGGTGACGACACTCCTGGAGAATGACGCGGCCATCGACATGGTCGGCCGCCTCGATCTTCTCCAAACGGTTCGTGAAGAAGCCGACCATCTGAACAGGATCATAAAGAACGTACTCGACATGACGCGGCTCGAATCGGGTGCAATCACCCTCAACAAAGAATGGCAGCCCCTGGAGGAGGTCGTAGGCGCCGTGCTCAACCGTCTGGGCGACCGCCTCAATGGTCATCCCCTGACCGTTAAGCTGCCGGGAAACCTCCCGCTCGTCCCTTTCGACAGCCTTCTCATGGAACAGGTATTAGTGAATCTTTTCGACAATGCCATCAAGTACACCCCGGCGGGAACGCCTCTTGAGCTCTCGGCCTCGGAATCGTTTTACACCGTTACCGTCGAGCTGGCAGATCGCGGTCCCGGCATACCTCCGGGAGAGGAGGAGCGCATCTTCGAAAAGTTCGTTCGCGTCGGCGCCACGGGAGGCGGCGTTGGACTCGGCCTCGCGATCTGCCGCACCATTATCGAAGCCCATGGTGGAAAAATATGGGTGGAGAATCGAGAAGGCGGCGGCGCGGTCTTCCGATTCATCCTCTCCACTGCGGGACTCCCTCCGGCGACGAAGCAGGAAGAAGAACGTGAGTGAATGGGTCTGTGCGGAAATGTGTTTATGTGTAAATGCGAATTGCCTTTTGTCCGCATACACGCATCCGCGTCTCAATGCTTATTCGCTGCTGAGATCTAAATATGGCTGAAGACAAGGAACTTATATTGCTGATCGAGGATGAACCTCAGATGCGGCGTTTTCTCCGGATAACGCTCCAGAGCCACGGGTATCGTCTGATCGAGGCGGCAACCGCTCACGAAGGCATGATGCAGGCGACCACCCGTAATCCCGACGTGGTGCTCCTCGATCTTGGCCTGCCCGATCTCGACGGCCTGGAGGTAACGAAGCGATTGCGCGAATGGACCGAAACACCGATCATCGTCATATCCGCGCGGGAACAGGAGCAGGACAAGGTCAAGGCACTGGATGCGGGCGCTGACGATTACCTCACCAAACCGTTCAATGCCGGTGAATTGCTTGCGAGGATCCGCGTCGCATTACGACATGCGGCAAGGCAGATCACGGATCAGAACGAACCGGTCTTTACCCTGCGGAACCTGCGGGTAGATCTGGCGCTTCGGCAGGTATTCCTTGACGACAATGAAGTTCACCTTACGCCCATTGAGTACAAACTGCTGATGGTGCTGGTCCGGCACGCAGGCAAGGTCATTACCCACACCCAGCTTCTGAAAGAAGTCTGGGGACCCGCACACGTAGAAGAGGTGCAGTACCTACGAGTATATATGACGCAGCTCAGGCATAAACTCGAAGCGGACCCCACACGGCCGCGGTTTCTGATGAACGAGCCGGGAATCGGCTACAGGCTTAAATACGATCCGGAAGGATAAAAAGATAAAAGGACGCAAACCTAACCTGCGCACGATTTGATCAATTGCCTAAAAATGCATCACTTGGGCGAATCTTCCGCAACTTCATGGCATACCGTCACGAACTACTATCCTCGTAAAAACAAGACCATTGCCCTGAGAGTCATTCTTATCCTTGCATTGGTACATACCTTGCTTTATAATTACCCTCATTGCAGTGAAGAAGAAATACAGCAGGAATACCGGCGGATGTCAGCAGGAGTATGAATTTCATGGACCAACCTGGTAAGCCGTCCTTTATGCGGCGACTAAAGACCCTTATTTTCGGCGGTAAGCATAATATCGACGACTCGTCGATCTTTCACAAGCTCTCACTCATCGCCTTCTTCGCCTGGGTCGGGCTGGGTGCCGATGGACTCACCTCGTCCTGTTATGGACCAGAGGAAGCCTTCCTCGCTTTTCACGGTCATATTTATCTGAGCGTTTTTGTTGCGCTTATGTCGGGGATAACGGTGTTCGTCATCGCGGCAAGCTATTCGCAGATCATCGAGCTCTTCCCGTCGGGTGGCGGCGGTTATCTCGTCGCGAGCAAACTGCTGTCGCCTACGGCAGGGATGGTCTCGGGTTCGGCCCTCCTTATTGACTATGTGCTCACCATTACCGTTTCCGTCGCCAGCGGGGCCGATGCCCTGTTCAGCTTTCTTCCTCAGGTCTGGCTCCCGTACAAACTCATGTTCGCGATCGCCGGGATCCTGATGCTCACGGTCATGAATATGCGCGGGGTAAAGGAATCGGTCCTTCCCCTGGTTCCCATCTTCATCACGTTCGTGGTCACGCACGCGTTCATCATCTGCTACGCCCTGTTCATGAAC
>JBARBN010000095.1:0-11946 GCA_049793155.1 Nitrospirota bacterium | reverse complement strand
TATGTTCTGGCGCTGCTGTATATGGATCTGGACAATTTCAAACACATTAACGATACCTTCGGCCACGAAGTGGGCGACCTTGTTCTCATCGAGGTTTCGAAAAGGATGACGTCGTGCACGCGGAGCTCGGACACGGTCGCGCGGATGGGCGGCGATGAGTTCATCGGCATTTGTGCACGGATCGCCGCACCTGGGGACGCGGCCGTGGTTGCCAGTAAGATCATCGCGGTTCTGGCCATGCCATTCCGGATAAAAGGACTCGAGCTGGCCATGGGGGTGAGCATCGGCAGCAGCATCTACCCTCTTGACGGCGACGACGCGGAAACGCTGGTGAATAAGGCCGATGCGGCAATGTACAAGATCAAGCAAAGCGGAAAAGGCGGCTTCCGGTTTTTTAGCGACCCCGACCTGTTCCCCGCGCCCTGATAATCGTCAGGATTGGAATCTGAGATGCATCATTGAGGTGGTTCGACATGCCCCATGCAGGATTGATGAATGAAAAGACCCTCGGACCGGTAGAAGGACCACTGCAGCGCGCACGGCTCCACATCCGCGGCGGGAAGAGGCGGCTGCGGCAGGGGAAAATATCCGCCGGCATCGTAACGCTCTATGACGCCCTTGAGGCCGCTATGCGGTCTTATGTTGACGACCCGAAAAAAAGAGGGGAGCTTGACAGAGGGGACGGCGAGGACCTGAATAATGACGCGATAGTATACAAGTTGCTTGTCCGATCGCAGGTACTTGACGGGAAACTCGATTTTATTGAATTCGATCGGCTGACCGAGAAGGCCTTGTACGAGGAAATGCCCGATTTTGATTACCATGAATTGCTCGCGGAGATCGAATCGGTGATGACCCAATTGGGCGTGATGCCTTTTGACGAAGCAGCACTTCCGCCTGAGGACCCGAGGACTTTTTGAAACAGATGCCTGATTACCACGGAGACACGGAGGCGCGGAGGTTTCAAGATGCTGGGGGGTTAATGCAAGACACATTGGTGTATTTTCCTCTTTTCATATCGTCTCAACTTCCAACGTTCCTTTTTTTCCCGGTGTCTCTGTGCCTCCGTGGCGGATGTTCCCGACTATGAACAGACTCTCGAACGAAAAATCAGACTATCTCAGACACGCTGCCAACCAGAAGATCGACTGGCGGCCGTGGTCCGAGGAGGCCTTTGAACTTGCCCATCGCGAGGATAAACCGGTGTTCCTGAGCACGGGCGCGGTCTGGTGCCACTGGTGCCATGTGATGGCCAAAGAGTCCTTCGAGGACGAGGAGACAGCGCGGCTTTTGAATGAACATTTTATCGCGATCAAGCTCGACCGCGACGAACGCCCCGACATCGACCGCAGATACCAGCAGGCGGTCGCAGCCATGGGCGGCGGAGGTGGATGGCCGCTCTCTGTCTTCCTGACACCGGACAAGCAGCCGTTCTATGGCGGCACTTATTTCCCGCCGGAGGATTGGCAGGGCAGGCCGGGATTCAAGAACGTGCTCAGATCAGTGAACAATTTTTATAAAACAAAACGGGAAGATCTCAAGGACTATTCCCGGCGGGTCATGGAGGCGCTTAAACCCGAGGTGCTGTCCCCGTCCGACCTCAGTGAAGTAATGATCGACGAGGCGGAAAAGGCCATGCTTGCGGTCCTGGATACGCGCAACGGCGGGTTCGGCACAGCGCCCAAATTCCCGATGCCCGGAGCGCTGGAGTTCCTTCTTCGCCGGGCTGCGATGAATGCGGGTACGTCCGCCGGTGATGCTGCGCGGAGAACGCTCGAAGCCATGGCGGCAGGCGGTTTTCACGACCACCTGGCCGGCGGGTTCCATCGCTATTCCGTGGATGAGGCCTGGCGCATACCGCACTTTGAGAAGATGGCGGACGACAACGCGGGGCTTCTCAGGAACTATGTTGACGGCTACGCACTTTTCGGGGATAAGCGTTTTCTCGAAGTGGCGCGGGGCATTATCGCGTTTACCAGAGAGGTGCTGTCCGACCCGACGGGCGGGTTCTATGCGAGTCAGGACGCTGACGTGACGCCCGATGATGAGGGCGGCTATTTCACCTGGACTGAGGACGAGTTCAGGAAGGCGCTTGAACCGGACGAGTACGCGGTGCTCTCTTCCTATCTGCTGCACGAAGAAGGAAGTATGCACCACGATCCTGCAAGGAAGGTGCTGTTCGAGACCCGGACCCCGCGGGAGCTCGCCGCAGGGCTTGGCAGGAATGCCGAGGACATTCAGCGCCTGATCAAGGTCGGCCGGGGGAAATTACTCGCAGCGCGGACAGGGCGAGAGACCCCTTTTATCGACAAGACCCTCTACACGTCGCTGAACGGCATGCTCATCAGCGCCTGGTTCCACGCCTTTGCCGTGCTGGGTGATGAGGAGATCAGAGCATTCGGAGTGAAGAGCCTTGAACGCATTCTCACAGAGCGTCTCGTGAATGGGGCCCTTTTGCACGCGGAGAATGTCCCGGCCGTGCTCGATGATTATGTTTTTCTTATCGACGCATTGATCGCGGGTTATGAGGCCACTGCACAGCAGCGGTATCTGACCCTGGCGGATGAACTCATGACGGGCTGTCTGGAAAAGTTCCACGACAAAAGAGAGGGCGGATTTTTTGACACCGACCGCGAAGTCCTGGGAACGCGGCTCAAGAAGATCGAGGATATTCCTCATGCCTCGGCCAACGCGCTGGCGGACCGGCTCCTGCTCAAGCTCGCCCTGATGACCGGGAAGGAGGAGTACCAGCTGCAGGCGGACCGATCTCTTCGACTCTTTGCCGGGACAGCATTGGAGATGAGCGTTCATGCAGGGGCATATTTCTGCGCACTGGATGCACATTTCAACATGCTCAAACTTACTGTTGAGGCGCAGCCCGACAGCGAACTCGCCCGGGCTGCCCGCGCTTTGAGCGGGACGATGAATACGGCCATTGTCTACGGGGACGACCATAACCGGGTGGTCCCCTGCAAGGGCACCGTATGCCATGAACCGGTCAGCGATCCTTCCCGCCTTAAAGATGTCTGCGCAAAACTTTGACGTACATGCAAACCCTGTGACAGAATATCGGCTGTAATCCAGCTTTGCCGTCGCTGTCAATAATTTACTTTAGCGCGTAATGCAGAGGTAGGGTGCGACCCATGACCAAAAACGAATTTCTCAAGGCATTTGCGGTATTTCGCAATGCACCCGCGAGCCTCGTCGAGGAGCTTCTTTCCGAGAGCATACAGCAAACTGTCCCGGCGGGAAAACAGATCTACGCCGAAGGGGACGCCTGCTCCGCCATCGCCTTCGTCCTGTCGGGCGATATCCGGGTGTTCAAGATCGGCGAGACCGGGCGCGAGATCACCCTGTACGAGATCGGCCCGGGCGAGACGTGCATCCTGAACGCCTCATGCATCCTCTCGGGCCGGACCTATCCGGCTAATGCCGTGGCGATCACGGACCTGGACATGCTGCTCATACCCTCCGCCGCCTTTCGCAGGCTCGTCGATGAACAGGAAGCGATGCGGGACTTTGTTTTCGCCCTGCTCAGCCTGCGTCTTTCTGCGGTTATGGAGCTTGTGGAGGAAGTGGCCTTCGGCAGGATGGACCAGCGGCTGATGGAGTACCTCGTCGAAAAATCGGAGAACAACGTTCTCGGGACCACCCACCAGAAGATCGCCAATGACCTCGGCACCTCCCGGGAAGTCGTGAGCCGGCTGCTCAAGGATTTCGAGCGGAAACAGGAGGTAAGGCTCTCCCGGAATTCGATCACCCTGATGAAGGCATGATGGTCGAGGGTTACATCTTTTGATGGAAGGTGGAAGACCGCTTACTCCGTTCGCTAGGACGATGGATGAAAGATCTTATCATTCCTTCTCTCTCGTCACTCGTCTCTCATCCCCCGGTTTCTCTGTGACAAAGTCACCGACAAGTCCCTTCTTCTCTGGTATTGTACGGTCAACAAAACGGCGCGGCTTTATGCCGGCCGAAATCAGATCAAGGAGGAAAATATCATGAAAAAGAATATCGGCGGCGTGGAACGGATCATCAGGATCATCGCAGGGGCGGGCATTCTATCTCTCGCATTCGTGGGGCCGCAGTCGCCCTGGGCCTATCTCGGGATCGTTCCGCTTGCGACAGGCCTCATGGGCTGGTGCCCGCCCTACGCACTTTTCGGTTTTTCGACCTGCAAAAGCTGCAAATAGCCCCATGAGTCCGGCGGTCCGCTTATCTTTTCAGGGAGCGCAAGTCTTTGCGCTCCCTGTTCTTTTCCCCTTTTCTTTCGCCCAAATCAGATAAATTTCGGCTTGACAGCAGTGCGCTGTCGGGTGTATTGTACGTTGATTCCGGAGAGTCAAAAGCCCCTCAAGAGGGGCTTTTTTTAACATCGAGCGGCCACGAACTTCAGGAAGATGTGAAGAAAAAAAGAGTGAAACGGAGAAGGGAAAAGCAAATCAAGAAGAACGGCAGCATCCCCATTTCCCCGTAAATTCTCCCTGTTTTTCCGCAACTTTTTTGACCTCGTGACTTCCAGAACAACGCGCAGCTAAAATACAGTATTGTATCAAGGAACAGGAGCAACAGCATGTGCCGTTTGAGTGCGATCACATCGAGTGACTATATCTCCCCCATGGAGAACATCCATGCCCTCGAGACCATGAAGGAAGGCCATGACGGGTCCGGGCTCGGTCTTATGCTCAAGGACATGGCCGGACCTTTCGCTGGTTACAAGCAGTTTCCCACGATGTCGGCGATCTGCTCGGACAAGGGCCTTGCCATGCTCGAAGACTACATGAAGGCGCAGGGCTTTGCCGAGAAGTTCTCCTGGGAGCCGCCGATCAAGAACGTGAAGGGCGTCGAACGCCGCGATCATTATATTGCGAAGGTCTACGACTATCCCGCTGCGCACAAGGACAAGACCCAGGTCGAGAAGGAAGACATTCTCATGCGCACGAGGATCGCGCTCAGGTTGATGGGCGAACCCGATGGGTCGCTCTTCGTATTCTCCTTCTATCCGGACGTGCTGACCCTCAAGGAAGTGGGCGATCCGCTCCAGCTCGGCGAGTTCTTCGGCATCGAGAAGTCCGGCATCAAGGCGAAGATCGTCCTCGCCCAGGGGCGGCAGAACACGAATTATGCCATCTACCTCTACGCCTGCCATCCCTTCTTCATTCAGGGATATGCCACCATGACGAACGGCGAGAACACGGCCTTTGTGCCGATCCGCGAGTTCCTCATGGGACGCGGCAACCCGGGCTATATGGGGTATAATTCCGATTCCGAGGTCTTTACCCACATCCTGCACTATACGAACAGGACCCTCGGGTATCCGCTCCGTTACTACAAGGACATCATAACGCCGATGAAGGCCGCCGAGATCGAGAAACGGTCCGACGCAGCTCCGCTGCGTCTCTTGAAGAAGTCGCTCCGGCCGCTCTGCATCGACGGCCCGAACTGCGTGATCGGGTTCACGCCCGACGGCACGTGTTTCATGGTGCATGACTCCAAGAAGCTCAGGCCCGGCGCCGTCGGCGGCAAACCCGGCAAGTACGCGCTCATGTCCGAGGTATGCGGCGTGGACAGCGCTATTCCTGACCGGGATGAATCGAAAGACATCTTCCCCATGAAGTACGACACCGTGATCATCGCGCCCGGCGCGCGGGAGGTTAAGGTATGGAATCAGCTTCACGGTTAGATAACAATTATCAGCTCTCGCTAATGGTAATCATCGCGCCCGGAGCACAGGAGGTGCAGGTATGGAATCAGCTGCACGGTTAGACCAGAACCATCAGCTCTCGTTAAAAGAGCTTCCTTATATTGTCCAGTGGCGCGAGGACCGCTGCACCCGCTGCGGCCGCTGCACGGCCGTCTGTCCCATGAAGTCCATCGAGGCCACGGTCTACACCCAGCGCGTGGTAACGTCCGAAGGTTCGAGCCCCGAACCAAAGGTCTCTCGTCGGCTGACCCAGGTAGTGCGTCAGGTGACGGATATCGATCGGTACTGCATCGGCTGCGGCACCTGCGCGCTCGTCTGCCCCACGGACGCGATCTTTCCGGAATATAACTTCCAGCACAAGCTTTACCACTTCAGGAACAAGGGCGGCATCCCCTTCATGCGCGGCGGACGTCGGAACGACCCGTCGACATCGACCCTGGACAAACTCAAATTCACACGCATCTCGATGCTTACCGATCCGGCCCTTGACGCGGGCAGGCACGAGTTCCGCATCAGGACGCTTCTCGGCAGGAACCTTCCCGCGGAGCAGCTTCCGCTCAGGGTGGAAGGCGACAATCTCTTGATCAGCAACCACACGTTTATCCCGCCGGTGCGCGAGATCTACCCCATCCGCATCGGCAGCATGTCCATCGGCGCCCTCTCCCCGCACATGTGGGAAGGCCTTGCCATGGGCATCACCTATCTGAACGAGGTCGAAGGCCTGCCGGTGGTCATGTGCTCCGGAGAAGGCGGCATGCCGCCGAGCATCCTCAAGTCCCGCTACATGAAATACTTCATCCTCCAGATCGCGTCGGGTTACTTCGGCTGGGACGAGATCATCCGCGCGCTGCCCGACATGATCGAAGACCCCGCGGCCATCGAGATCAAATACGGACAGGGCGCGAAGCCCGGCGACGGCGGCCTGCTCCAGGCATATAAAGTGCTTGGCCTCATTGCGAAGATCCGCGGAGTGCCGCAGTTCGTTGATCTTGCGTCGCCGCCAACGCACCAGACGAAGTACTCCATTGAAGAGGCGGTCGCGAAGATGATCCAGTCCATGTCCATGGCCTGGGGATTTCGCGTGCCGGTGTATCCGAAGATATCCGGAACGAAAACGGCCCGTGCCGTGCTGAACAACCTCGCGCGGAACCCCTATGCCGCGGCGCTCTGCATCGACGGCGAGGACGGCGGCACCGGGGCGGCCTACAATGTGTCCCTGGACAAAATGGGACATCCCATCGCGTCGAACATCCGTGATTGCTACCTGGACCTCGTGAAACAGGGCAAACAGAACGAACTTCCGCTCATTGCCGCGGGGGGCGTGGGCAAGGGCGGCAACCTCGCAGCCAATGCGGCTGCTCTCATCATGCTCGGCGCATCGGCGGTGGACATCGGCAAGTACATTATGCAGACCGCGGCGGGCTGTTTCGGTGATGAGTACAACCGCTGCAACGTTTGCAATCTCGGCAAGTGCCCGCGCGGCATTACCACGCAAGACCCAAAGCTGTATCGCCGCCTTGACCCTGACAAAGTCGCTGAACGGGTCGTTGAGGTGTTCAAGGCCGCTGACGTGGAACTCAAGAAGATCTTCGCGCCGCTCGGCAGGAGCACGGAGCTTCCGATCGGCATGTCCGACGCCCTTGGCGTGAACGACAAGGAGATTGCCGACCGGCTTTCAATCAGCTACGTATGTTAGAACCTAAAAAACTTTACCACAGAGGGCACGGAGAACGTCTTGAGTTTTATAAATCAAACTGTTTCCCTCTGTAATCTCTGTGGTTAAAAAGGTTAGATGATATGATTATCAAGGGTAATGTCAACGGGAAGCGGGTCTCTTCGAAGGACCTCGAAGAGCAGCTTCAAAAGGCCATCCAGAACGGCGCCAAAGAGCTGACCGTTGTTGCTGACGGCCAGCACGGCATCGGCGGCAGGATCTGGCCTCGCGAAGGACAGGTCAAGGTCACTATTGAGGGCACCTCGGGCCAGCGCGTGGGCAGTATGGGCATGGATGGCACCGATATCCTGGTAAAAGGCTCAACGTCCGATGATACCGGCTGGCTCAACTGCGGGGCTACCATCACGGTCCTCGGCGACGTTGCCAACGGCGCACACAACGCAGGCGCGCAGGGCAGGCTCTATGTTCAGGGCGGCGGCGGGGCGCGGTGCGACACGATGACCAAGAAGAACCCGCGTTTCCCGGACCTTCAGTCCTGGTACTTCCGCGGCGTGGGAGACTCCTTTGCCGAGTTCAAGGCGGGCGGCATTGCCGTTGTCTGCGGCGTGGACCCCCGCGATCCCGAGAACATACTCGGCTACCGCCCCTGCGTGGGAATGGTCGGCGGGACGATCTACTTCCGCGGTCCTGTCAAAGAATACAGCAAAGCGGACGTAAGGCTCCTGGATCTTACGGAACAGGATTGGGAGTGGCTCACCGAGAACATGAGGCCCTATCTTCAGGCCATCGACCGCATGTCCCATTATCAGGAGCTCGCGAAGGACAAGAATGCCTGGAAGAAGTTCATCTCTTTCACCCCGGCGGAGAAGACCAAGGCAAAGGGTAAGCTCAAGATGGGGCTCACCGAGTTCCGCGTGAACGTGTGGGAGAAGGAAGTGGGCAAGGGGGGCATGTTCGGCGCCTATCTCACCCACGACCGTTCCGTGCTTCCCTATATAACCACCGGCGAGGAACGCCGCTGGATGCCGGTCTGGAAGAACGACAAGTATCTTCCGCCCTGCGCCTATGCCTGTCCCTCACGCATTCCATCGCACAAGCGCGCTCAGCTCATCAGACAGGGGAGGACCGCCGAGGCGCTGGCGCTCGTGCTTCAATATAGCCCGCTTCCGGCAACGGTCTGCGGCACGGTCTGCCCGAACCTCTGCATGACCGATTGCACCCGCGGCAGGATCGACCAGCCGCTGAATATCAAGGCGTATGGTTCAGCTGCGCTGAACCTCAAGGCGCCGAAGAAGGCCAAGTCAACGGGCCAGAGCGTTGCGGTCATCGGCGGCGGACCTGGCGGTCTCTCCGCGGCGTGGCAGCTCGGACTCAGTGGGCACAGCGTTGACCTCTATGAAGCAAGCGGCAAGATCGGCGGAAAGCTCGAGATGTGCATCCCGCGCGAGCGCCTGCCCAAAAAGATACTAGATAAAGAGCTGTCGCGCTTTGCGGAGATCGGCGTGAATGTCCAGGTGAAGTACCCCGTGGACAAAAAGAAGTTCGAGAAGATATACAAGGACCACGATGTCGTGGTCATTGCCGTCGGCGCACATGAAGGCCGGGTCATCCCGTTCCCGGGCCATGAAGACGTGGTTGCGGGCATCGACTACCTCAAAGAAGTGAACTTCGGCAAACCCCGGAACCTGACAGGCAAGAAGGTGGTCGTGATCGGCGCGGGCAATGTGGGCATGGACATCGCGTGCCAGGCGTATGACCACGGCGCCGAGAGCGTGATCGCCGTTGACGTGCAGAAGCCGGCGAGTTTCGGAAAAGAACAGGAGATGGCCAAGGAAAAGGGCACGCAGATCCTGTTCCCGAAGGTCACCGAGAAGTACGATGCCGGGGCAAAGAAGCTCTTTTTCAAGGACGGCACGAGCCTTGATGCCGATATGGTCGTCATCTCCATCGGCGAGAAGCCGGTGCTGGATTTCCTGCCGCCATCGATCAACACCGAGCGCGGCTACATTACGGTGAACGACCTGAACCAGACCTCGGACGTGAAGGTATTTGCCATCGGCGACGCTACCAAACCGGGACTGGTGACGCATGCCATCGGCCAGGGCAAGGTTGCCGCGGATGTGATCAACGCACAGCTGATGAACACCGATTATGTGCCCGAAGAGCGGCGCGTGATCCCCTACGAGAAGGTCAAGACCCAGTACTATGAGGTTTGCAACGTGGTCGGCAAGTTCTCGGCAAAGAAGGAAGCCAACCGCTGCATGTCCTGCGGCTCCTGCCGCGACTGCGGCATGTGCGAACAGTCGTGCTACTACGGCGCCATCTCGCGGAAGACACTGCCGGACAAGTCATACGAGTATGTGGTCGATGAGTCCAAATGCATCGGCTGCGGCTTCTGCGCGGGTATCTGTCCCTGCGGAGTCTGGGACATGGTGGAGAACGTTTAGCTGCTTCTTCCGAACCCCGAACTCGTAACTCCGAACTGTCTTAAAGCCCTTTGCCTGAACATGGTGAAGGGCTTTTGTATTTTGAAGGGCTGGTTCTTGCTGTTTTCGGCAATACAGGACTGACACGGACATAAAAAAAGGGCCACCGTGTATCGGCGGCCCTTGAAACTGCGCATTGGCTAATCACCATCGTTTCTTCTCATGCCATGGCCTCTTTCATGTCCCTGCCCGCGATTCTCGCCTCTGTCATTGTCCCAATGGCGTTCCTTCTCCCAAGTCCGCCAGTTTCTCTTGACCATGTCGTGAGGCATACGCTCATGCCCGGGGGGAATGCGGCGGAATGTGGGCGGTAAGCCGATCAAGGCGCGAGGCACACGTCTCGGTCCAATACCGCGCCATGGGCCGTTATAACCGTTGGCGATATACCACCCACCCCGATACGGGCGATACCAGTACCCGTGATAGAAGAAAACATCCACGTCGACGTCAGGTGGATAATACACATAGGTACCGGGTATCACGACCAGGGCCGGCGGTGCAGGAATGACCAGCCCGGGCAGAGGGATGTGGATATCGACATTTACCCCGGCAGTACTTGTTCCCGGATTTAAAAGACCGAACACTAGAAACAGTGCCCCTCCTCCGAGAGCGCTCAAAATTGATTTCTTCATCATACAACCTCCTTTTTCTCACCGTATTAGCGGCATGTGCCATAATGTATCTTGTTACTATCTACTTAGACGCATGAAACGGGAAAAGGTTACTTTCTTTTAGGACGTCTTCGCTTTGGGAGTCCATCAAATCGGGGGGGACTTATGTTGAAATTGATAAAACAGAGGCTATTTTGTCCATTCCAAAGAAGTATTGGGGAGAGAATGTTCTTACGACGGAGGGCCTGTTTTAGATTTTTTCGACAGCATGTCCGCGCACCTGAGCGGCTCCGGTATTCGGTATTTGCCAATACAACCGAGCGTGATCCGGACCGCGTTGTCGAGGTCTATTTTTATCATCATGTATCATCATGGGGTCAGGTCTATATTGTTTGACTTTTTACAAAACTTCTGTTAATCTCTCCATATGGCTCGTCCCCTCCGCATAGAATATCCCGGTGCCGTATATCACATCACTTCACGCGGGAACGAAAAGAAATCTGTCTTCAAAGACGATGAGAACCGAGAAACGTTTCTGAGAATTCTCACTCACGTCAATAAGCGTTACCACTGGCTTTGCCACGCTTACTGCCTCATGGACAACCACTATCATCTGCTTGTTGAAACTCCGGATGGCAACCTCTCCCTCGGCATGAGGCAATTAAACGGCGTCTACACCCAGGCGTTCAATAAACGGCGCAATAGGAGCGGTCATCTTTTCCAGGGTAGGTATAAGGCCATTCTTATTCAAAAGGACAGTCACCTTCTTGAAGTGTGCCGTTATGTGGTGCTGAATCCCATCCGGGCAAGAATGATTGAAAGACCTGAAGATTGGAAATGGTCCAGCTATCGCGCAACAGCCGGTATGGAACAGTCCCACCATTGCCTTACAAGAGAATGGGTGCTGGGCCAATTCGGCCGAACAAGAGCCAAGGCAGAGAAAGAATACCGCCAGTTTGTCAAATGGGGGATCGGCAAAGAGACAATCTGGAATGAAGTAAAAGGCCAATCAATCCTCGGGGAAGATGATTTTGTCGACAGTCTGGCCGATCATCTTAAAAGGCACAAGAATGTTCCTGAGATACCCAAGAGCCAGCGTTTTGCAAACCGTCCTGCGCTTGACAAAATATTCGCGGAGGGTATACTCAGAGACAAGCGCAAACGGGACAAGATGATAGCCGAGGCCGTTGAGAAGCATGGATATGCTCAACGGTTGATTGCCGATCATCTCGGTGTGCATTTCACCTACGTGAGCAGCATTTTGCGAAAGAAGCAGAAAAGTCAAACAATATAGACCTGACCCCAAAAGTATTCGGTCGCTCTTATAACCCGGAACATGATGGCTTCAGCGATATGCAGATTTCGATATGTCCAAACGAAGGTAAGGCTTTTTTGCGGATAAACTCCAGGTATTATGTCCTTATTCACGATATTTAAAGATATCCACAATTTCGCCGCAATCGTCCTATT
>JBARBN010000094.1:0-2758 GCA_049793155.1 Nitrospirota bacterium | reverse complement strand
CGGCAAGGACATTTAGTAGATCGATAAAGGAAAGACCCGGCCTTGTCGAAAAGCGATCAAGTAACCCACTCAAGCCTTGACAAAATCCTGCTATTCATTATAGTAGTCGTATGAAAATTGAGAAACTCGGGCTGCACCACAAAGACCTACTGTATCAACGGCTCCGTTCCCTCATGATCCCGCTCTCGGAATACACCTTCCCCAACCTGTATCTGTTCCGCAGGACCCACGACTATGAGGTGATCGAAGACAGGGAGATCTTCATCAAAGGTACATCCTATGACGGCCGCTCTTATATCATGCCTACCGTGGATGTCCGATCGTTGGACATCGGCTATCTCAAGGACATGATGCGCACCGTTGACTTTCTCTTTCCGGTCCCCGAGGAGTGGCTGTCCGCGTTCGATCCCGGTGAGTTCGAGATAACCTTTGCTGAAGGCGATGCGGACTATGAATACACCGTGGAAAAGATGAGCTTCCTGAAAGGAAGGAACCTTCATAAGAAGAGAAATCTGCTGAAGCAGTTCCTGGAGATGTACAAACACGAGGCCCTGCCCCTGACCAATGACCGGCTGGACCAGGCGCGGTTTATCCTGGAGGACTGGGTCGCAACCTCGGAGATGAGGGCTGATGACACTGACTTCGGGCCTTGCGGGGAGGCGCTTGACCGGTATGAGGAACTGGTCCTGTGCGGCGGGATCTATTACGCAAACGATGAGCCCGCGGGTTTCGTGATCGGAGAGGAACTGAACGAAGAGACCTTTGTGCTGCACTTCGCCAAGGCACGGACGAAATTCAAAGGCGTCTATCAATACATGTTCAACAACTTCGCAAAGATACTGCCGCCAAAGTATAAATACCTGAACCTGGAGCAGGATCTGGATAAGGAGAATTTGAGGGTCTTTAAATCATCTTATGTTCCGGATGTCCTTATTAAAAAAGCACGGGTGAGACTGAGGGCCTGAGGGTAGCGCTCAGATAATGATAAAGTAGGATAGTCGGGGATATAGTACGCGTTCATTCGTTTTGTCAAAATAAGTTCATGCTCGCAAGAACCACGACTATTTTACCGCGGTGGAAAATTTAATCGAGGGATTATGTAAGTGTAGTAGACAAAAGTTATGCATTCCTGATTTGGGATTGGGGAATATCACCAGCTCAATATTGTAATTTCACCAGATCGAAGTCATTCAGCGCGCTTTTTTTTGGAGAAGAGGCGAATGAAGCCGGATCTAACCAATTAATAATTGGCCTGTTACCACCAGAACAACAGATGGGGTCTTTGAAGCAATGGATTGGTATGGTAATTGCTTCATATTCTCGATTGGATATGAAATAAGTACGCATCTCTATTATGGATTCATCGGAGCTTCATAAAAATGAAAAGAATATTGATCGTTGATGACGAAAGTTTGATCCGGTATTCCCTTTCCGCTTCTCTTCATCGGGACGATACCTATATCAAGGCAGTTGAATGCGGTAAAGACGCGCTTAGTGAAATAAGCCACGGCTTTTTCGATCTCGTTTTTCTCGACGTTAATCTTCCCGACAGTTGTGGTCTGGATCTCATGAAGACCATCAAAAAAGCCTCACCAGACACGTTGATCATTATCATGACGGGGGGCGTGGTAAATGAACCTGGACAATTGCGATCCATTCAGGCGAATGCGCATCTGCTTCTTCCCAAGCCATTTGATCTGGACCGTTTCAAGCTCTTTGTGGATCGAATCCTCGGGCTGGGGCATGAGAGGTCCCTGGATCCGGCGGGAGATTCCGCCACTAGCCGGGCAGAGGCCGGAACATTCGAAAACTGGCTGATAGACGACAAGAGAAAGCGCGAAAGAAAGGCAGTTATGCCCTGTACTACCTGCTCCGTGGTCGCCTCAGATAACGGACAAGGAGAAAAGAGCTTCACCGCCGGCATCCTTGAGATGAACGACACCGGCATGTGCATCCGGACGGACTATCTGCTCAAACCCGGCCAAATTCTCAGGTTCAGTGACAATCAGGTACTGAGTACGGGGGTCGTGCGCTGGAGCAAGAGTGGGGAAGCCGGTGACACGTATCGTGCAGGGATCCAGTTCGTCCTGCCGGAGGGGCAGCCTCATCTCGCCCTTTAGGCCGGGACCGATCGAGAGGGTCAGTCCAATCCAAATTTCTTTACCTGGTACCGAAGTGTATCATAGCTGATCTGCAGGAGCTTGGCGGCCTGGGCCTTGTTATTTTTTGTCCGTTCCAGCGCCTGAACGATCAGGTCCTTTTCAACTTCGTCGAGAGAGATGCCGCCTTCGGGGAGTTTGAACTTCCCCTCTGGCGCACTGCTGAGAGCGCTTGGCTGTCCCATCAACCAGTTTGGCAGATGCTCCGGGAGTAGAATTTCCGCGCTTTCCAGCACCACAAGCCGTTCCACCAGATTTCTAAGCTCCCGGATGTTCCCCGGCCAGTGGTACGACCTCAGGAGTTCTTCTGTCTCGGGCGAGAGGCTTTTCACGGTCTTCTTTTTAAACCGCGTGGCGAACTGCGAGAGGTAGTGGCGTGTGAGGAGCGAAATGTCCTCTTTCCGCTCTCTCAGCGGGGGAACATGCAGGTAGAAGGTGTTCAACCGGTAGAATAGATCCATTCTGAATTCGCCCGTCTCCACCGCCTCCTTGAGGTTTCTGTTCGTGGTGGCGATGACCGTCACATCAATGGGGATCTCCTCGCTCCCGCCGATCGGCCGGACCGTTCGCTCTTCCAGCACCCGCAGGAGTTTGCCCTG
>JBARBN010000093.1:0-54061 GCA_049793155.1 Nitrospirota bacterium | reverse complement strand
TGAAGAGTCGGGGAAGAAGAACTAGGGACGGATCACGTTCGTCTTGAACGGCGGATGAGCATAAAAATCCTTATTAAAAAGATGACGCAGACGGCCGTCAACCAGGCGGCCTCTGTGTTAAAATGATTGATCCGGAGCATGACCGCAGCCAGACCCGCCCCGACGGTGAGAAAAGCGAGGATCATGCCCTTGCCGATGCGAGAGATGGTGATGAGCTCCCCCATGAGGTCCCGCGACGTGATCTCCACCCGCGCTTCGTTACGCCCTGTGGACACCAGAAAATCTGACAACAGCTTCGGCAGGCTCACCAGCGCGCGTGCGGTAACGCCTGCGTGCCTGAAGATGGCGGTTGACGACATCTCCTCGGCCATGATGAAGCGCTTTGCAAAGGGGGTCGCGATCTCGATAATATTGGTGTCGGGATCGAGCTGAGACCCAAGGCCGTTCAGCATGCCCGTGACCCTGCCTAACAGGATGAAGTCGTTCGGGATCTGGATCGAGGGGCTGAGCCGGAGGGCTTCCATGATATCGTTTCCCATCTCTTCGATGTCCATGGCCTTGAACTCACCGGGTGACATATCGCGGTATTTAGCGAAAATCCTGTCCACGAACTGAACCAGGGGTTGAAGGTTCCGGGTCAGCGGGATGAACCCCATATCCACAAGCGCCCGGACAAGCCCCAGGCTGTCTCGCTCCACGATCGCGGTAAAGGCGCGTTTGAGACCCTCTTTTTTCGGGGTCGAGATGCGGTCCACCATGCCGAAATCAACGAGGACGATCTCGGGGCCGGGCCGGACAAAGATATTGCCGGGATGGGGATCGCCATGGAACAGGCCGTCGGTGAAGAACATCTGACAATAGGCCTCGGCAAGTTCGCGCGCCACCTCTTTCCGGTCGATACCCTGCGCGTCAATTGCATCGAAATCCGTTATCTTGGCGCCATCGAGATATTCGAGCGTCAGCACCTTGGACGTCGTGAACGGCCAGTACACGGCGGGGATCCTGATCTTCGGATTATTGGAAAAATTTCTGGCAAAGGCCGCTGCGCTCTTGCCTTCCTGGATGTAGTCCAGCTCTTCGTGAATAATGCGGGAAAATTCGGAGTAAATGACATCGAGATTGATGCGCCGGTAGAAGATCTTAAGAAGCCTGATGATGAAGCCGAATGTCCGGATATCGGCCGCGATCACTTCTTCGATGCCGGGATACTGTACCTTGACCGCAATTTGCTCGCCGCTTTTCAGGGTGGCGCGGTGCACCTGGCCGAGCGAGGCCGAGGCAATGGGAGTCTCATCAAACGACGCAAATACGTCCCCCGGCGAACCGATCTCCTCAACGACGCGCTTCATGATCTCCGCGAGGTCGGCAGGGGGCACGTGGTCCTGGAGCTTGGACAATTCCGTCGTATATTCTTCGGGAAGGATGTCCACGCGCGAGGACAGGAACTGGCCTATCTTGATCAGGACGCCGCGCATCTCGATCATACGCTCGCGCAGCAAAAAAGCGTTGATGGCGTGGAGCCGTTTGAGACGTTCTTTTCGGCTTGCCGGGGAGGCGAAGGTATTTCTGAATGAGAGCAGCTTATAGCTCAGAAGTATCCGGAGAAAAAGTGCAACGCCCCGAAAAAATCTGACCTGGTATTGGAAAATTTTCATGCTTTATTATACCAGATTAGGAAGGGGAAGGGTATAAGGATCATTGTTTGTTGAGGACCTGTGAATCAACAATCCCGTCAATCGAAGTAATAATCACTTGACAACGAGCGGTCTTCTCAAATAATATGAGATTCGCCTCGGAAAGAGCGGGGACGAACACAGGAGTGGCGGCGGCTTTTGGATGGAATGCTGTTTTGCTGCCCATAACACTCCTGACCGGGGAAGCTTGACAATCGAGACCTTTACCAGGATGAACAGGAATGCATCCTTCTTCATCGGGTAAAGGTTTTTTTTACCTGAACCGACAAAAGCTGGAACCAGAAGGCGTCTCTCGCAGAGTACGCCGAGGTAAATCAATACCGCTAATTCTTGGTTTTAACCAATAACTTTTTAGCTTTTTTCTGCGAACTCTGCGGAAGTCCTAGGTGGCCGCTTTTCTTTCATAGGCCACTGCGAGACAAGTGTATTGCTCTTTTTGAGTAGAGTTTGATTCTTTAGTTCAGGAGACCCCAATGAAGAGAACGATCAATAAGATCCTGATCGCGAACCGGGGCGTTCCGGCGGTCCGCGTCATGCACACCTGCAGGGACCGCAAGATCCCCACCACGGCGGTGTACAGCGATCCTGACCGGCTTGCCCATCATGTGTTCATGGCGGACGAGGCAGTGCATATCGGTGAGGCGCCGCCGAGCGAATCCTATCTCAACATGGATAAGATGGTCAATGCCGCGCTGCAGAGCGGATCGGACGCCATTCATCCCGGCTGGGGTTTTCTGGCGGAGAACGCCGAGTTCGCGCAGAAAGTGATCGATGCAGGACTGATATGGATAGGTCCTCCCCCCGCGGTCATCCGGATGCTCGGGGACAAGATCGAGGCGAAGGCACTGGCGAGGAAGGCCAATGTGCCGACCATCCCGGGGATCGACGCGGTCACGGACATCGAGCAGATCAAGACATGGATGAAAAAGGACGACGTGGCATATCCGATCATGATCAAGGCCTCGGCAGGCGGGGGCGGCAAGGGCATGGTCAAGGTCGAGCATGACGGGGATCTGGCGCAGGGCCTGGCACGGGCCCGGTCGGAGGCGAAGAAATCCTTTGGCGACGAGACCATCCTGGTCGAGAAGTATATCGAGCGGGGACGGCATATCGAGGTCCAGATCGTTGCTGATGAGCACGGTAATGTCATTCATCTCTATGAGCGGGAATGCACGATCCAGCGCCGGAACCAGAAGATCATCGAAGAAGCGCCGTCACCGAGCCTCGACGAGGCGTTGCGCCAGGAGATCTGCTCTACGGCGACCCGCCTGATGCGTGAGATCGGCTATACGTCAGCGGGTACTGTCGAGTATATTTTCGACTCCGCAACCAAGAAGTTCTATTTCCTCGAGGTCAATACCCGGCTGCAGGTGGAGCACGGCATCACGGAGCTGATCACCGGCCTGGACATCGTCGGCATCATGATAGACGTTGCCCTGGGCAAGAAGCTGCCCTTCACGCAGTCGGATATCCGTCCCAATAGATGGGCGCTGGAAGTTCGTCTCAACGCGGAGGACCCGAAGAACTTCAGCCCCTCCTTCGGGGCGATCACCCGGCTGCAGGTTCCGATGGGCCCGAATGTGCGCGTGGCCTCGGGCGTGTATGAGGGCGGCGACATCCCCGCCTACTACGATTCGCTGTTCATGCTGCTCATGTCCGCCGGCGCGGACCGCAAGGACGCGATCCAGGTCATGGACCGTTCGCTCGGCAGGAACCTCAGGGTCGAGGGCGTGAAGACGCTGCAGCCGCTGCTGCTCAGCATCATCCGGCATCCGTCGTTCATCTCCGGAGAGTTCTCGACCCGGTTCATTGAAGAACACATGGATGAGTTGATCTCGAAGTTCAGCGAGCGAAACAGTGAGGACGAGGTGCTCAAGATCGCACGGTACGTGGCGGAAATCTCGGCCTTGGGACCACAGAAATGGATGTGAGGGAGAGACAGATGTCAGAAGCCAGAAGCCGGAAGTCAGAAGACCCGGCAACAATCTTTGCAAGACCCGGCATGTCGTCGAAGGAGATTGTGCGGGCGCTTCGCACGCTCAACAAGGTCTGCTTTACCTCCGTCGGAATGCGGGACGCGGGCCAGTCGGACTTCAAGAACCGCCACCGCATCTATGACCTGAAGACCCTTGCCCCTTATTATGAGCACATGGGGCTCTTCAGCGCCGAGTGTCATGGCGGGGCCAGGTGGCATGTGGGTATCATGAACCGGAGGGAAAGTCCGTTCGAAGAGACCGCTCTGCTCCGCGAGCTCATGCCGGACGTGCTGCTCCAGACCCTGATCCGCGAGACCAATCTCTGGGGCTATCGCCCCTACCCGAAAAACGTGATCGAGTATGCCGTGGGACAGGTGGATATCGATATCTGGCGCTGCTTCTCCTTCCTGAACGACGTGCGGAACATGCGCACGGTCGCCGAGGTCGTGATGAAGCGGGGACGGGTCTTCGAACCGACGATCTCCTTCACCACCGCGGACTGGGCCACGAACGAATACTATCTCCGGGTCGTGAAAGACATCATTGACCTGTGCTCAGGCGTTGACGAGATCGTCCTGTGCGTCAAGGACATGGCCGGCGTCGGCGATGTCACGAGGATCGGCAACCTGATCAGCGCCATAAAACAGAAATACCCCACGTTGGTGATCAACTATCACCGGCATATTACCGACGGGCTGGCGATACCCGCCCTGCTGTCCGCCGCAAAGGCAGGCGCGCAGATCATCGATGTGGAGGAGGACTCCCTGGTCCGTTTCTACGGCCATTCACCCATCCTGGCGGTCCATGCGCTCTTTGAGGAGATGGGGGTCCCGGTGCATCTCAGCCGGCCCCATGCCGAGGCCGCTGTCCAGAAGGTGCGCGACTGGATCGGCCACTACGAGTGGGCCGAGTCGCCCTTTAAGGGGCTGGACCACACGGTCACGCGCCACAAGATGCCCGGGGGCGCGTTTCCCAGTTCGTTCGAGCAGGCGCAGAAGGCGGAGTTCCTCCACCTCATGCCCGCGGTCCTGAAGCTTATGTCACTGTACAACCGGATCGTGAAATACTTTGATGTCACGCCCGGGTCCCAGATCACCTGGGTCACCTGCAGCGGGATCATCAACCGCTATGCCAAGGAACGCGGCGACGCGGGAGTGAAGCACGTCATCGCGCTCATGATCAAGTTCGTCGAGGAACAAGCGCAGGACATCGGCTCGCTGTCAAAGGACGAGCGGGACGAGCTGCTGATGCTCTTCCGGAGCGCCCCGGGCGATTTCAAGAACCTGCTGCTCGGCAACTACGGGAGGCTGCCGACCGGCTGGCCGGCTGACTGGGTATACCAGAGTACCTTTGGCGAGGAATGGACCGCGAAGATCAGGGAACGGAAGGAAACGTCGCCGCTCGAATCCGTGGCCAACGACGACCTGGAAAAACTGAGAAAAGAACTGGGAGACAGCCTCGGCAGGACCGTGACGGATGAGGAGTTCGTGCTTTACCTCATGCACCCGAAGGACGCCCTGGAATACATCAGCTTCCGCGACCAGTACGGCGATGCACCGCTGGCCCTCCCCACCGACGTCTGGCGAGAAGGCCTGAAAAAACCGGGCGACCGGGTAAACTTCGATCTCTGGGGCAAGCCCTACTCCGTGGAGCTCGTTTCGATCGGCTCCGAACACGACGGCTTTGTCCACGTGGTGATGCGGGTGAACAACAAGACGAGGGTGTACACGGTCGCGACCCCGCGCGCCAGAAAGATCGAGACCCGGATGGCGAAGGGCCCGAACGATGTGGGCGCCCCGATCAACGGCAACATCTGGAGGATCGGCAATCCCGACCGCGGGCCCGTCAAGGTCGGCGACATCGTCCACAAGGGAGAAGAGATCGCGAACCTTGAGGCCATGAAGATGGAAAATTCGATCATCGCACACGTCGACGGCCAGATCGCAGAAGTCTGCTTCAAGCTCAACGAGACGGTCCAGGAGGGTCAGTTGCTGTTCGTCATCGAGAAGCAATAACATTCACCGGTACAAAACCTGAGACTTAAAATCTTAGACACGGATTTACACGGACAAAGGCTATGATAAAGGCGGATTTACAAATATATATTAACCGTGAAAATCATAGCTCTTATCCGCTTCTTCAGTGTCAAAGACTTTAACTCTTAGATCCTTCGTTTCACTCAGGATGACGAACGAAGGACTCAGAATGACGGCCCGCACAAAGATATTTATGACGCACTTCACCATCTCCGAAGTTCATCGAAGGGGATCTCATGGAATGGATAACGGATTCACAGATCTGGATCAGCCTTGCAACATTAACCGTTCTTGAGATCATCCTCGGTATCGACAACATCGTCGTCATCTCCATCCTTGCCCAGAAGCTTCCCCAAACGCAGCGGGCACGGGCGAGGACCGTCGGCATCAGTCTGGCGCTTATAACGCGGATACTGCTCCTGCTCGGGATCGTTTGGCTGGCAAGCCTCACTGCGCCGCTCTTTACGGTGTTGAACAAGGATATCTCGACGCGGGATCTCATTATGATCGGCGGCGGGCTCTTCCTGCTGGTGAAGGCGACCCACGAGATCCACGGCGTTTTCGAGAAAGAGGAAGACGGTGCTGCGATCAAGGGCAAAAATTCTTTTACCGCCATCATCGTACAGATCGTTCTCCTGGATATCGTCTTCTCACTCGATTCGGTAATAACCGCCGTCGGCATGGCGCAGCAGACCGGGGTCATGATCGCAGCAATAGTTTTGGCGCTCATGCTGATGCTGCTCGCCTCGGGCGTCATCAGCTCATACATCCATCAGCATCCCTCTCTCAAGATGCTGGCACTGAGCTTCCTCTTGATGGTCGGTGTTACGCTGATCGCTGAGGGCCTGGCGTTCCACATTCCCAAAGGCTACATATATTTTGCGATGGGATTTTCCGGAATGGTCGAAACCCTTAATCTTTTCGCGGGGGGCAGAAAGCGGGCCTTGAAAGCGCCGTTGCCGTAGTCATGCGTCATTCTGCTCCGGTCGATGATGAGAGATTAACGGTCTCATAATAGGATTGACATAACACTTTGTGTCATCCCCGAATGCTCCTATCGGGGATATGGTTTTTAATACCGGATTCCCGATTACACCTTCGGAATGACAGTTTTATTGTGTTGTTTCTATTTTGAGACGACTAATACCTCCCGGGTTGACGATTCCCTTAAAAAATACTATAGTACATCCATCCTCAGTCCCGCCGGGCTGAATCATCTTACCCCAGGAGATTGATACCGTGACAGAGACACCCGACATTCCCGTACCGCCTGCTGTGAACGGACCGGCCCTCTCGATCATCCCGCTGGGCGGCATCGGCGAGATAGGTCTCAACATGACCGTGCTCGAATACGGCGACGACATCATCGTGATCGACGCGGGACTCATGTTCCCGGATGCCGAGATGCTCGGCGTTGACATCGTGATCCCGGACTTCGCCTACCTCCTTGAGAACCGCCACAAGGTCCGCGCCGTGGTGCTTACGCACGCGCACGAGGACCACATCGGCGCTCTCCCGTTCCTCCTCAAAGAGCTCAAGGTCCCCATCTACGGAACGAAGCTCACCCTCGGCTTCGTGAAGGAGAAGCTGCGGGAGCACAACCTTGATTCCGAGACCGAGCTTATCGTGGTAAAGCCCCGGGACACGGTCTGCCTGGGCTGCTTCCAGGTCGAGTTCATCCGGGTCACGCACAGCATCGTGGACGGCTGCGGCCTCGGCATCACCACGCCCGTGGGACGTGTGGTTCATACCGGAGATTTCAAGATCGACCCCACGCCCGTGGACGGCCAGATCATGGACCTCCGCACCTTTGCGGAGTACGGCGACAAGGGGACCCTCGTGCTCCTGTCTGACAGTACGAACGCCGGCCAGGGCGGCTACACCTTCTCGGAGAAGGAGGTGCGGCGCGGGCTCGAGGACATCTTCCACCGCGCCGGGGGCAGGATCGTGGTCGCGACCTTTGCCTCGAACATCCACCGGGTGCAGCAGATCATCGATGTGGCCGTGATGCACCACCGGAAGGTCATCCTGAACGGCAAGAGCATGATCGCGAACGCCCAGATCGCACTCGATCTCGGCTATCTCAGGATGCCGCCCGACACCTGGCTCAAGATCGAAGCGCTCAAGAACCTGCCCGACGAGCAGGTCGTCATGATCACCACCGGCAGCCAGGGCGAGCCCATGAGCGCCCTCTCCCGTATGGCTGCGAACGAGCACAAGTATTTTCAGATCAA
Source organism: Nitrospirota bacterium (assembly GCA_049793155.1). Lineage (GTDB taxonomy): Bacteria > Nitrospirota > UBA9217 > UBA9217 > UBA9217 > JALNZF01. Next base: position 46,121 of record JBARBN010000093.1, on the reverse strand, counting down.
AAAAGGCGACACGATCATCCTCTCGTCCAAGATGATCCCGGGGAATGAGCGAGGTATCACGCGGATCATCAATCATCTGTTCAAGCACGGCGCGGAGGTGTTCTACGAAAAGGTGTCCGAGATCCACGTTTCCGGCCACGCTTCCAAGGAAGAGCTCAAGCTCATGCTGAGCATCGTCAGGCCGAAATACTTCATCCCCGTCCACGGCGAGTACCGCCACCTCGTTTACCACTCCCATCTCGCGCGGAATGTGAACATCCCTGAAGAGAACATCTTCATCATCGAGGACGGCGAGGTCATGGAGTTCACGGCGGAGTCGGCGCGCCGGGCGGGACGGGTCAATGTGGGCAGGGTGTATATCGACGGCAAGACCGCGGGTTCCACTGCCGATGCCGGCGTGGACACCGTCGTGCTCCGCGACCGGATGAAGCTTGCCCATGACGGTGTGGTGATCGTGATCCTCGGGATCGAGACGGCCACGGGCAAGGTAGTGTCGGGTCCGGACATCGTCTCGCGCGGCTTCGTGTTCGAGGATGCCTCGCAGGAGCTGCTGGCCGAGGTAAAGGATGTGGTCTTGGACACGCTTGCACTCATGGTCCCCGAGGCCAAGGGAGACTGGTCGCTCGTCTCCGCCCGGGTCCGGAGCGCGCTCAAAAAGTTCATCAATAAGCGCATGGAGAGAAGGCCGATGATTCTGCCGATCATCATGGAGATATGATGCTTAGGAAAGCATATAATATTAGATGCCAATGCCTAACTGCTCAACAACTGGTTATACCCTATGAATAAAGATAAAATAATAAATTTTTTGGGTGTTCTGTTCATTACAGTAGGATCGCTTCAGATGATTTTGCGTATAAAGGACATCTGGTGGTTCTTAACATTCTTATTTCGTCCGAATGCGTACCCAACGGTTCACGATTATTTATTCTACAGTGCTGCATCTCTGTTCTTTCTTATAATCCTTCCTCTTGCAATTCTCGTGGCGGGCATTGGTGTAATTAGAATTAAAAGATTGGGTTGGATATTGGCCGTAACAGTTTGCGCAGTCACATTTATTATAAAATTTATCGGCACAATGAATTTTGTACTTGCCGTTTACAGGCTGAAAGATATCCAATTCCACCTATCCCCGAAGGAGCAGTTGTCGGCTAAGTTAGCATGTGGCCCACGTACATTTATGGTATAGCCAGTGGCTTATTAATATTAGTGCTAACTCGGAATTCGATCTCTCCACAGTGTTGTTTTTTCTTCGGATACAGTAAATCCCCTCCCGATTGAAAAGCATTGACAATGTGTAGCCATACGGCTACAATATATTTATGTATGAAATTCGCAAAACCGATACATACGTCCAATGGCTTGATGGCCTGCGTGACATTCATGCACGCGCGCGTGTTTTGGCTCGTGTCGAGCGCTTGGCTGCCGGGAACCCGGGAGATGTAAAGCCAGTCGGCGAGGGCGTCTCGGAATTACGGATCGATTATGGCCCTGGTTACCGGGTGTATTTCACGATGCGCGGACGCACATTGGTAATTTTGCTTGCTGGCGGCGACAAGCGCACACAGACCACCGATATCAAGACGGCGTTGCGTCTCGCACGCAACCTATAGGAGTAAATTATGAGCAAGACTAAAACGACACGCTACGATGTTAGTGAGCATCTCCGTACCCCGGAGGAAATGGCAGCTTATCTTGAAGCTTGTTTTGAGGAAGCCAACGGCGATGCGGCCTTCATAGCCAAGGCGCTGGGCGACATCGCTCGTGCCAAGGGCATGGCGCAGGTCGCGCGTGATTCCGGCTTGTCCCGCGAAAGTCTTTACAAAGCGCTTTCCGGCGAGCGTAGTCCTGGTTTCGACACCATCCTCAAAGTCATGGATGCACTCGGGCTGAAGTTGCACGCCGAAGCGTCTCACGGCTGATTCTATATTCCAACCAGCGGCTCGACACCGTCCAGGCTTCGCCCGGCGGGTCAGCCGCGCGTTCTCCCGGCGCCGCATATCACGTCACTTCACGCGGGAACGAAAAGAAACCATCTTTAAAGACGACAAGGACCGAGAAAATTTTCCTGAAATTCTCACTCACGTCAATAATCGTTTCCACTGATTTTGCCATGCTTACTGTCTCATGGACAACTAACAAGGTGCAGGCGGAATGTCGGATAAGTCAACAAAGAGAAACGTGATTCGCACGACCTTAATCGCACCCTGCGGAATGAATTGCCGCCTTTGTCGCGCATATGTACGAGACGTAAAAGCCTGCCCCGGCTGCAGAGGTGGCGACAGTTTCAAATCGAAGGCCTGCGTCTCATGTCGTATCAAGAACTGTCAGAAGATAGCGAGCGGTGAAGTCAAGTATTGCTTCAATTGCGACGGCTTTCCCTGCGCCAGGCTGAACCATTTGGATAAGCGGTATAGAACCAGGTATGGAATGAGCATGATTGAAAATCTGGAGAACATCAGACGCTTCGGCATAAAGCATTTCGTGAGAAACGAAAAGGAAAGGTGGACCTGTCCCCAGTGCGGCGAGATGATCTGTGTTCACAAGCCCCAATGCCCTTCCTGCCAACACAAATGGCGTTAGCAATGCCGGGAAGGCCGAACGCTATCGTACCACCGGATTTGCTTACCTTGGTCGACCTCCAGTCCGCAAAATAAAAAAATACCCATCCTCTTTCTTTTCAGGTAAAATAACAAAATATTGAGCACGCTCCACCCACCCTTCATGGAGGCATCATGTCCACCAACAAGAAGGAAGGTTTCGAATACTCCAAGCGCGGCCAGGACCGGGTGTCCCTCAAACACTCCTTTGCCAACCGGCTGATCTACTCGCTCGGCAAGGACCCGATCACCGCAACCCACCGCGACTGGTTCGAAACGACCGCGTATGCCGTTCGAGAACGCCTGATCGAGCGCTGGATGGAGACGATGCGCAGTTATTACCGTTCCGACTCCAAGCGCGTCTATTATCTTTCCCTGGAGTTCCTGACCGGCCGCCTGCTTGCGAACAGCCTTCTGAACATGGGGTTCTACGAGGAATGCCGGGAGGCGCTTTCCGATCTCGAGCTCGACATCGACCGCATCCGCGAGCTGGAGATGGACGCGGCCCTGGGCAATGGCGGGCTCGGCAGGCTTGCCGCCTGCTTCCTCGATTCCATGGCAACCATGGGTCTGCCGGGTTACGGATACGGGATCCGCTATGAGTACGGCATGTTCATCCAGCGCATCGAGAACGGCTACCAGGTGGAGCATCCCGACAACTGGCTGCGCTACGGCAATCCCTGGGATTTTCCCCGGCCGGAAGTGCTTTTCTCGGTGAAATTCGGCGGCCATGTCGTGCAATTCACTGATGATAAAGGCAAGATGCATTGTCACTGGATCGATACCGAGGATGTGATGGCCATGGCCTGCGATACGCCCATACCCGGCTACCATACCAGCACGGTGAACAACATGCGTCTCTGGACTGCCAAGGCCACTCGCGATTTCAATCTCAAGTACTTCAACGAAGGCAACTATATCAAGGCGGTTCAGGATAAAAATGAATCAGAGAACCTTTCCAAGGTGCTCTACCCTGACGACACCACGAGCATGGGGCGGGAACTGAGGCTCAAACAGCAATATTTTTTCGTCTGCGCGTCGCTTCAGGACATTCTGAGGCGTTTCACCAAGTTTCACGCGGACCTGAGCAAGCTGCCGGACAAGGTCGCGATCCAGCTGAACGACACCCACCCGGCCATCGCCATCCCCGAGCTCATGCGGGTGCTGGTCGATAACCATCACCTGGACTGGGACCAGGCCTGGGACATCACGCGGCGCATTTTTTCCTACACCAACCACACCCTGATGCCCGAGGCGCTCGAGACCTGGCCGGTGCATCTCTTCGAAGAGCTCCTGCCGCGGCACCTCCAGATAATCTACGAGATCAATTATCGTTTTCTGGAAGAGGTGCGCCACTGCTACCCCGGCGACGTCGAACGGCTCAAGCGCATGTCGATCGTGGATGAAGCGGGCGGCCGAAGGCTGCGCATGGCGCACCTGGCCATCGTCGGGAGCCACCACGTGAACGGCGTATCGCAGATCCACACCGATCTCATGAAGAGGACCATCTTCTCCGACTTCGAGCAGTTCTTTCCCGGCAAGATCATCAACATCACGAACGGCATCACACCGCGGCGATGGCTGCACCAGGCCAACCCGGGCCTGTCATCCCTCATTACGTCGCGCATCGGCGAGACATGGGTCAGCGATCTCTCGGAGCTCAGGAAACTCGCCCCCCTTGCCGGAGATCCGGAGTTTCAGAAGCAGTTCCGCGAGGTGAAGCGCGCGAACAAAGCTCGTTTGGCCGAGATCGTCAAATTTCGACTGAAGCTTGAGGTCGATCCCGCCTCGATGTTCGATGTACAGATCAAGCGCATCCATGAATACAAGCGGCAGCTCCTGAACGTGCTGCATATCGTGACCCGGTACAACCGCATCAGGAATGGCCGGATAAAAGACGTGGTGCCGCGCACGGTGATCTTCGGGGGCAAGGCCGCGCCCGGATATGCCATGGCCAAGCTCATCATCAAGCTCATTCACAGCATCGGGGACATCGTGAACCATGACCCGGCAGTAGGCGGTGCGCTCAAAGTCATCTTCATTCCCGACTACAGCGTTTCGAACGCCGCGAAGATCATCCCTGCCTGCGATCTGTCCGAGCAGATCTCCACTGCGGGCACCGAGGCCTCGGGCACGGGCAACATGAAGCTCGGTTTGAACGGGGCGCTCACGATCGGGACCCTGGACGGGGCGAACATCGAGATGAGGGAAGAGGTGGGACGCGAGAACATTTTCATCTTCGGCATGAACACCGACGAGGTCGCCGCAACCCGGGCAAACGGCTACAACCCCCGGAATATCTATGATGCGAATGATGAACTGAGACAGGCACTCGACATGATCAACGGAGGCTACTTCTCGGCCGATGAGCCGAATCGCTTCCATCCGATCTTCGATGCCTTGGTCGGACAGGGAGACCACTACCTGCTGCTGGCGGACTATGCGTCCTACATTGCCTGCCAGGAACAGGTGGACGCTCTTTACCGGGATCCCGCCGAATGGGCCAGGCGCGCCATCCTGAACGTGGCAGGCATGGGAAAGTTCTCGAGCGACCGGACGATCGGTGAATATGCCGACAGGATCTGGGGCGTCAAGCCGGTGAGGACCGGATAGGATCATTACCGGTCAGGGCGGCTGTGCAACCCCGTGTCAGTGATGCTTATTTCTGTTTTAAGGAGACCTGGTGAGCAACCTCGTATCGTCGAGCGGAACAATAACAAACATGACCGTGCCCCTTCTGTTCCAGGGCCTGCTAGCGGAAAAAAAGACCGGCACCATTATCTTTGCGCATGACCCGGTGGTGAAAAAGGTCTACCTTGCCGGGGGGGATGTTTTCTTCGCCTCTTCCAACCTGAGCGAAGACCGGTTGGGCGAATGGCTGCAGCGCGCAGGTACGATCACCAGACAGCAATGCGACACCGCGTCCGAGGTGGTCAAAAGGACAGGCAACAAGCAGGGAGCGGTCCTCGTGGAGCTCGGCTATATCACGCCCGAAATCCTTGAGGAAGGGGTGCGGTATCAGGTCAGGCAGATCGTAGTCAGTCTCTTCAATTGGCGCAACGGCAGCTACGTGATCGACGAAGATCCCGTGACCCGGGTCGATATCGACCCGCTCATGATAAGTACCGCAGACCTGATCAGGGAGGGTCTCTCCGGAATGGAATGGTCGGTCGTGCGAAGGTCGCTCCCGCCGCTCACGACAATTCTCCGGCCTGTTGTTGGCCGGTCGCTTCCCCTGCAGGGCGGGGAGCTCGAGCAGGACCACGTGACCGTTCTGAAGTTCATCGACGGCAGCAAAAGCCTCGAGGATATCTGCTCTCTGTCCGGCATTGGTGATTTTAACACGCTCAGGGCGATCTACTGGCTGCTGGCGCTCCGTCTGGCGGAGGCGGGGGCCCTCAAACAGGCCGGTGAAACAAAGAAGGTCTGCGACGCGGCATGCGATACAGCCCCGGTGCAAGAAACGAAAATGCCGGGACGGGAGACCGCGGATCAGCTCACCGTGGCCACGCTTCTCGAAGCCCACAAAAAGCTCGCGCAGCAGAACCACTTTGAGGTGCTCGGCGTCGATCGCAACGCGACGGCGCGGGAGATCAAAAAAGCGTACTTTACCCTGGCCAAACGCTACCACCCGGACAGGCATTTCGGCCCACCGCTGAACGAGATGAAATCGGAACTCGAGGCGCTCTTCAACGCCATCCATGAGGCACACGAGACGCTTGCCAGTCCAGACAAGCGTGCCAAGTACGATCAGGAGCTTGCCGCCGGCTCACAACGACAGCATGTCAAGAAGGGGACCGCGGCGGACAAAGAGGTCAACTCGGCCGCCGCCATCGCCCACTTCAACGAGGGCGTGAAATATTTTACTGAACGCAACTTCTGGGATGCCGAAGAGTCTTTTCAGTGGGCCATCCGCTTTGATCCTTCCAATGCTGAATACGTGTTCCATTGTGCGATGGCCCTCTCGCATATACCGCGCAGGGGCCGTGACACGGAAGAATATTTCGCAAAAGCGATCAAAATGGATCCGTCAAAAATGGACTTTTACCTTGAATTCGCGAAATTCTATGGAAAGCTCGGCCTGAAGGCAAAGGCCTTGGCCATCTATCAGAAGGCCTTGAAGCAGAATCCGGCTGCGGAGAAGATCAAGGAGGCTATAAAAAAAGCCGGCGAGTAGCTGCGTTGAAACGCAGATGCCGGAACAGATCATGAACCCCGTCAAAGACCTGAAAATATCGTTGTTGATCCTTCTTGTGCTTGTTTCGCTCGGCACGGCAGGGTATATGTCCATAGAAGGGTGGCGCCTGCTTGATGCCTTCTACATGACGGTCATGACCCTCGCGACCGTAGGCTTCCAGGAAGTTCATCCTTTGAGCGATTCGGGGAGGGTGTTCACGATCCTGTTGATCGTCGTCGGGGTGTCTGTTCTGGGCTACACCGTGGGTAAATTTGCCCAAATCATGTTCGAGGGCGAGTTCCAACGTTTTCTCGGGAGGAAAAAAGTGGAAAAGGCAATCGAGGAATTACGGGACCACTATATTGTTTGCGGGTACGGAAGGATCGGCGCGCTGATCTGCAAGGAATTCGCCGCCAAGCCCATCCCTTTTGTCGTGGTGGAGAACAACCCCGGGGTGGTCGAGAAGCTTAACGAAGACAACGTCCCTTTCCTGCGAGGGAATGCCACAGAGGACGAAACACTGCTCAAGGCGGGGATCAAGCGCGCCAAGGGGCTCGTCTCCGTGGTCACCTCGGATACGGAGAACGTGTACATCACCCTCACCGCCCGGGGGCTGAACCCGGACCTTTTTATTCTCGCCCGATCGGGAGAGCCCGGCTCCGAGATCAAGCTCAAGCGTGCGGGGGCGAACAAAGTGGTCTCGCCCTACCACATCGGCGGGAGCCGCATGGCCCAGGCCATCCTGCGGCCGAACGTGGTAGATTTCATCGAGATCGCCATGGGACGCGATCACATCGAACTGCAGATGGAAGAGATCTTTATCCCCGAGAAATCGCCCTTTGTCGGCCAGAACCTGAAGGACGCTGGTCTGCGCAAAGACACCGGGGTGATCATCGTGGGGATCAAACAGATGAGCGGCAAGATGGTTTTTAACCCGGAGTCCACCAGCATGATCGCGGCAAAGGACACCCTGATCGTCCTCGGCAAACCCGCCGCAATAGCGAAGCTTGAGAACCTGGTCTCCTGAGACAGTGCGAGGTGAAAACGCCGGACAGGCAGACGCGAACAAATTCATTTCACGGGAATGGAAAAATGGCTGATATCAAAATAGATGTGGGTTCTTATGCGGGATCCCGGGGCGAAGAAAGTCCGCGTATTTTTTTCGCGCACGGCGAGAAGATCACGGTGATGGAGATCCTTGAGGGGTGGATCGAAGAAGAGGGGCCCGAACGAAAACGAAAGCGGTTCTTCCTCCTGAAGGGAAGCGACGGCCTCCTTCACACGCTGTACTGTGATACCGAATCCGACCAGTGGTTTTACAAGAGCTTCGCGAAAGACCATCGCACTCTGAAGTGAACTGAAAAAACGGCGCGGGCATTCCTTCTTCCTGTCCTGCCGCTCCTACCGCTCCCGCCCCGTGCTCAGCACCTGTCCGATCGCGGGGATGAAGTCTTTTTTTCGTGACATGACCCAGGGTACAATGCAGGTGTCATTCTCGACTTTCACGTTGAATGCCTTCTCAACGATCCATGTTTCGCCCCGGAGCAGGATCCGCTCCTGTCCCTTGCCGAGCGGGTTCAGCACCAAAAGCACGGTAAGATCGTAGTTGTTCGCCCTGCGCAGGCGCTCGAGTTCGTCCACCAGCTCGCGCTCGCGGGCATCGATCTCCGCGCAGTCCAGCGACATCATCTGGCTCACGCCAAGCTTTTTTCCGTTGATCAGAAATTCCTTGAAATCCGCTGCGATCAGCTCCCCCGCGCTCCGGTCCTCGAGATGGATGCTTTCATGGAGCAGCTCCTTGGCAAAGACCGGGACGTCGATACCGGCGATGCCCGCCAGGCGCTGCGCTTCCGTACGATCGCGTTCTGTCGTCGTTGAAAGGGTCAGGAGCAGAGTATCGGACAGAATGCCGGAGAGGAGAATGCCGGCGATCTCTTTCGGGATATGCGTCTGATGCAGGAACATGATCCCTGCCACGACGGTGCACGTGCTGCCGACTGGATCATTGTACACATAGATCGGCGCGGTGGTGGAGATATCGCCGACGCGGTGGTGATCGATGATCTCAAGGATCTCCGTCTCCTCGATCCCGTCAACGGCCTGCGAAAGCTCGTTGTGATCAACGAGGACCGCCATCTTGCGCACGGGCTTCAGGAGGTCCGTCCGTGTAATGAACCCGATGAGCCGGTAGTCACTGTCCACCACGATCACGGAGCGATAGTCCGACTCAACAACCTTCGAGCGAACCTCGGCCATGGGGGTGTAGAGGCTGACGGTGGGGGATGTTGTGGTCATGATCGAGGACACGGGCTCGGACATGGTCATAAGCTGGACCGTGGCAAAGGCCGGCTGCGGCGACGAGACGAGCAGGACGCCCTTCTCTCCGGCCGCGGCAATGACCTCATTCGCGATGGGCGCGTTGTCGGTCACAATAATGGCCGAACACCCCATCCTGATGAGTTCCAGCTGGATGTCGTTCTGATCCCCCGCGATCACCACATCGCCGGACCGCACACGGTTCAATATGGAGCCGCGCTGCATGGCGGCGATGAACACCCTGCCGGTGAGAACGGATAGTTGCCGGCTGTTGCTGATGACGCGGCCGTTGAGTGTTTTCAGTAAAATATCGAGTTCAATGGGCGCCTTGGAAAGGTCCGCGAACCCGACACTGTCCATATAGTGGCGGGCGATGTCCTTGAGGCCGACAACTCCGGCAAGCCTGCCGGCATCGTCCACGACCGGGACGGAACGGACACCCTGCTCGCGCATGAGGAGGGCCAGGGCCTGGACCGAGTCGCGCACGCCGACGGAGACGGGGCGCTTCAGGTCAAGATCGCTCACCGTGGCAACGAGGCTGTCGATCTCTGCCGGGGCAGGTACTCCGAACCTGTTCAGCACGAAGCTCGTCTCGCGGTTCAATTTCCCCGCCCGCACGGGCATGAAGAGGAAACGCTTGTCCGTGATATTCTTGAAATAGGCATAGGCCATGGCCGAGCACACCGAGTCCGTGTCCGGCGTCGTGTGGCCTACGACATAAACAGTTCGAATCCGATTAGTACTCATGGGCATAGTTTCTCCAGGTTCCTCGTGTGCCACAGTAGTACAATAACCGGGCATTCGTTGTCAAGCAGATAATGATTTTACCGAAGGCGCCGATCGGGATTGACGCTGAAAAAGGCGAGAAAACAGCGATGACCGTCAGGTTTCATCGTGACGTAAGAATATTTGTTTGGGGCTCAAACAAAAGCCCCGAACCGCGTTTCACTCATGCGCGCCGACGTTTACCCCTGTTCCTTCTTTTCCGGCAAGCCCAGGATCTTTCTGATCTCGCCTCCCTCGATCGTCTCTTTTTCCAGAAGTGTCGCTGTCAGGGTCTTAAGCCGGTCCTGATTTCCGGAGAGGAGACTGCGGACCTTGTTATATGCATCATCCACGAGTCGTTTCACCTCCTGGTCTATCTCCCGCGCGGTATCTTCGCTGTACTCTTTTGCCCCTGAGGGCAGCCCCAGGTCGAGGAACAGGGGGCGCCGCTCTTTTTCAAAGGTGAGGGGACCGAACTTCTCGGTCATGCCGTACTCGGTGACCATGCTGCGTGCAATGTTGGCCGCGCGCTGGAGATCATTCTGCGCGCCTGTCGAGACCTCGTGAAAAATAATTTCTTCGGCCACCCTTCCGCCAAGCATCACGCACAGTTTGTCCAGCAGTTCCGTCTTCGTCATCAGGTACCGGTCTTCTGTCGGCAGCTGCAGAGTATACCCCAGCGCCGCGATGCCGCGCTGGACGATGGACACGCGGTGAACCGGGTCCGTGGTCGTCAAAAGCTCGGCGACGATGGTGTGCCCGCACTCATGATAGGCCACGATCTCTTTCTCCTTCTTGTTCATGACTCGCCGTTTTTTCTCGAGGCCCGCCACGATGCGGTCGATCGCCGCCTCGAAGTCCGTCATCTCCACCTCGGTCTTGTTCCGACGCGCGGCAAGCAGCGCGGCTTCGTTCACAATGTTCGCGAGGTCGGCGCCCACGAAACCCGGTGTGCGGGCAGCGATCACGGCTATGTCCACGTCCTTCGAGAGCTTGACGCCCCGGATGTGTATCCTCAAAATGTCCTCGCGGTCCTTGATGTTCGGCCGGTCCACGAGCACATGGCGGTCAAAGCGGCCGGGGCGGAGCAGGGCCTGGTCGAGGATCTCGGGTCGGTTCGTCGCCGCCATGATGATGACCCCTTTGCGGGCATCGAATCCGTCCATCTCGGCCAACAACTGGTTCAGGGTCTGTTCCCGCTCTTCATGGGCGCCTGCCATGCCCATGCCCCGCGCGCGGCCGAGTGCGTCGAGCTCGTCGATAAATATAATGCAGGGCGCCTTCAATACCGCCTGCTGGAAAAGATCGCGCACGCGCGACGCCCCCACGCCCACGAACATCTCCACAAACTCGGAGCCGCTCATGGAAAAGAACGGCACCTTGGATTCGCCGGCGACCGCCTTTGCCAAAAGCGTCTTGCCTGTCCCGGGGGGCCCCACCAGCAGCACTCCCTTGGGGATGCGGCCGCCGAGCTTGGTGAACTTGTCAGGATGCTTGAGAAACTCCACTACCTCCATGAGCTCTTCTTTCGCTTCTTCCACGCCGGCCACATCGTTAAAAGTCACTTTCACGTCGCTCTCGCCGTAGATCTTGGCGCGCGACTTGCCGAAGCTCATGAACGTCTCGCCGGGGCTCCCCGCGCCCATTCTCTTGAACACAAAGCTCCAGACGAGCATGAGTACGACAAGGGGAAGTATCCAGGTAAGGAGAAAATCCCGGAGCCAGTTGTCCGAGATCACACCGCGGTAGGAGATGCCGCTGGAATCGAGGTTTTTCACGAGATCCGGGTCTTCAATCCGCACGACCGTGAACCCCTGTTCCTTTTCTCCCTCTTTCGCGTTGATTCGAGTGCCCTTGATGTGCTCCCGGGAAAGAACAAGGTCCTTGACCCGCTTCTCCGACAGGAGGGTCTTGAAGGTGCTGTAGGGGATCTCTTCCGCCGGCTGCTCAGAAAAAAGCCTGAAGAGACTGATGATCACGAGCAGTATAATGAGATAAAAAAGGAACTGGGGGCTTTTTTTCATGAACATCCTAGAATTTCATTCTCAGCGTTTCGTCATGCGCAGCAGCTATAACCGGTGAGAGACTCCGATCCCAAAAAAGAAACGCGGGCCCTGCGATGGATCCCAAAGGTGCAGGTCCTTCATCATGAGTAAAGGATATTGATACATGACGTCGTCGAGGGGTAGTTCTTTGCGTCCGATGACTTCGGCCACGACCGTGATCAGTCTTCCCTCATGATAGACGGCCGAATCCAGGAACGTATCGGACTGAACAAGAAATCGCCCTTCCGTCGAATCTGTCTGGAGCGGCCTCCCGCCTGTTTCCAGCGGCCTCTGGAGTATTTCGATGAGTGTGCCCTCTTTGGAGTACTTTGACGCAATGATCATGCCCCCGAGCATGACCCAGGTCCCCTTGAATTTTTCCGTTTCCTTCCTCAGCTCCAGGAAGGAAACGTTCCTGTTCACCTTGTCCAGTGTTTCTTTGGGGAACGGCGGTGCGCAACCTGCGGTCATGAAGAGGGCGGAAAGACAGAGACCCAAGATGATGAGAGACCGGGGTGAACGGAACATGGCGACCTCCGGTGATAACGGGCTGGGTTAATATTCCGGATGGTCCGAGCGAGCCGGACCATTAGAGAGCGGATCCATCCACCGGGCTTTGTCCCCGGACCCCTTTTCTCGCTCCCAGAGCTTCAGCTCTTTCGAGAGCAGGATGGGATAGTCATACTGCTTGCTGCCGATCATCGGACTGCTGGTCCCAAGCACTTCGCCTGCAACGGTGATATCGACGCCGGGTGCGTATGCCATCATATTCAGCAAGCCCGGATGGAACACGAGAAAACGGCCGCCGGTTCGCTTGGTGCGTTCAGGTTTGCCCCAGTAGTCGAGCGGCCTCTGGATAACTTCGAGCAGGGTCCCCCGGTTCACTTCGCTTGCCTGAGCGATCGTGCCGCCGGCGATAATGATCTTGCCTTTGAAGGAATCGGGGTCAGCCTGCAGTTTTTCGAAACGAACGGACTTGTCGGCCTTGTGAGCCACATCCGGCGAGATGGCGTATGAACATCCCAGGAAGACAAGCATGATGCCGAACAGAACAATGATCATTTTCATAAGCACCACCTCTTTTACTTTCAATGAGCCGGGTCTGCGGGCCGTGCCAGGAGGGCGGACATCGTTCAGCGGTTACGCCTCCGTCTCGCGCGCGATCTTTTTCCTGACGTTGTCGGGAATATCCAGTCCGGCAAGATCAAACTTCCCCAGCTCTTTCGCGAGCAGGTTGATCTTGTCGCTGTTCTGAAGGTGCTTGTTGAGAATGATCCGCCTGTCCGCCATTACCCTGCATGAGCCGCCCTTCGACGTCTTGAGGTCCTCGTAGGAGACCTTGATCGAAAGGTCCTTTGCGATATGTTCCAGATCAGCGAGCGTGATTTTCATAGAGGCGCTTTTGGTTCAAGTATAGCAGTTTTTGGGACCGGGTTCTGAAGGGCTCCTGTTCGCACGGGCAGGATGCCGAGGGAGCGCTGCAGGAAAAAACACCGGGCTATGCTTCTTCCTTGTGAACTTCCAGGATGCTCACCACGTTTATGTTCGCGTCCTTGAGCGCCTTCTGGACGTCCGCAAGCTTTGCATCGGATACCTTCAAGATAAAATTCGTTTTTGTGGCCATGGCGTGTGCCTCCTCATCGTGCGCGGTGATTTGATAACTGCGTGCACGTAAATTATCATAAACCCTGCACGCAAGTCAACTCCGAAAACAGGGACCGGTCCGGAGATTCCCGGTGTCATTGACGTTCTTCGCCGGCGCGAAGTTGCGTGATCGATTTCCCGCACAAGGGAAAGGCATATTCTTCAAAGACCCGCATACATTGATAAATTTTTCTTGCTATTTTGTTTTAGAGTGAGTATACTTTTCCTCGTAAAGCGCACCAAGCGCAACTAATCTGCCGCGCGCAGTTAGAAATTTTATATTGCTCAATCTCAAGGAGGTATGTTCATGGCAAAGGCAATGACAAAGTCACAGATTGCGGATCACATCGCGAAGAAAGCAGACATCAAGAAGAAACTGGCCGTGCAGATACTGGAAGATATGGCGGCGCTTGCGTACAAGGAAGCGAAGAATGCCTTTACACTTCCGGGTCTCGGCAAGCTCGTGCTCGTACAGCGCAAGGCGCGCATGGGCCGGAACCCGCAGACCGGCGAGGCCATCAAGATCCCTGCAAAGAAGGTCGTGAAGTTCCGCGTGGCGAAGGCCGCCAAAGAAGCGATCCTCGGCAAGAAATAGTTTTTGTGCCCAGGCACATGGTTATTCCAAAAGGCATTCCGGACTTCCGGAATGCCTTTTGCGTCTTGCTGCAACCCGTCTCCCGGGACCAGGAAAGGACGAAATTGGTCGGCAGTAATTAACGGGTCTTCGTGTTTTCGCTCCCTCGTGATATACTGCCGTCACGTTTACACCTCATTATGGAAATCCTTCTCCTCATACTCTATCCCCTGTCCCTGTACCGTCCGCGGCTGATCCTGTTGGCGCTCGCACTGCACGCCGGCGTCATCGTATCCACGGCCCTGAGCTTCGGCAGGGTCCCCCTGATCGGCCTGCATGACACGCTCGGCTTCCTCGCCTTTTCCATCGGCGTGGTGTATAGTATCGCGGGATGGAACAGGAGGCCCGATCTGTTTTCTTTTCTCACGATCCCGTTGATCCTGGTCTTCCTGGCCGGTTCGATCATTTCTCCGTCCATGGGGGGGCCTCTGCCGCCGGTGCTCAGAACGATCTGGTTTGAACTCCACGTGCTCCTGTCCTTTCTCTCCTACGCGCTGTTCGCGATCGGTGCGGTCTTTGGCATTCTCGCTTTGTATCGCAATGAACAGTCGGCCGAGATCAACCAGTATCGCAGCCTGCTCCTGGGGTATGTATTGTTTTCCATTGCCATGATCTTCGGCGGCATCTGGGCCTCTCTTGCCTGGGGCTCTTACTGGCTCTGGACTCCCAAGGAGCTCTGGACCACGATCGTGTGGTTTTTTTACGGCCTCTACCTGCACGCGCGGCTCGTGCGCGGGTGGACCGGGCCGAAAGTGGTGTGGCTGGGTATCCTTGGCTTTGCGATCGTGCTGTTTACCTATGTGGGCGTGGGTCTCCTCATGAAAAGCTCGCATGATTTTTGAGAAAGGAACGGCCATTGTACCGGGGAAAATCGCAAAAAGATAAAATCTTGATTTTGATCTCCCCATGTTTTTCTCTGCGTTCATCAGCAGACAGATAAAGCCTGGCAAAAACCATGATAGCCTTCTTTTCGTCGCTCAAGACAACCGTCTGGTCGCTTCTGGTGCTGATCTGCCTCTTCTTCATCGGCGCCTACATGATGCCGGCCCACCGCGAGGTCTTTGCGCCGATGAACGACGACATTCTCCTGCACTGGGTGGCAGGCGTGGCGGCGGGCAACCTGTGGTATACCTGGTGGTTCTTCGCGGCCCTTGCGGCGCTGATGCTGCTCACGATGAACACTCTGGTGTGCAGCGTTCAGGCGGTCAGGGGACGATGGTCGCGCACGGATTTTTTATTGCGCATCTCGCCGCAGATAGTGCACCTCGGGTTCCTCTTCATTTTGCTTGCGCATGTGCTTGGCGCGGGCTGGGGATACAAACTTTCCGGTATGCTGCCAGAGGGCATGTATGCGCAGTTGCCGGGGGATAAGGCGCTCTATCTTAAGGATATCCGGGTGGAGACGAACACTCGGGGGCACATGACGGATTGGGCGGCGGAGGCCTATTTGTTCGAGAACAACGTGCGCGTAATGTCCGGCACGCTCGGTCCGAACAAGCCGCTCTTCCATAATGGTGTGGGAATTTATATCAAGAGCCTGAACCTCGAGCAGGGCCCGGCAGCCTATCTTGTGATCGCCAGGGATCCTGGCGCGATCTGGGCGCTTGTCGGCGGGATGTTGTTTATCATTGGATTGCTGATGCTTCTGGTGCTGAAATGGAAAAAAGCTTGAATGACGACAATAGTTCGCACGGGAAAAAGGACGAAGGACTGTTTCTCGCAAAGTGCATCGAGAGTAAACAGACAACAGCTTCTGCTTTTGTTCTACTTCTTGGGAGACGACGCCCTTTTATGGCAGATGACCTGATATGACAAAGCGTGTTCTCGTGGCAATGAGCGGCGGCGTTGACAGCTCGGTGACCGCCGCGCTCCTGCAGAAGCAGGGTTATGAAGTTGAAGGTGTTACCCTGAAACTTACAGCCGGACTGTGCTGCGATGTCGGCTCGGCGCAGGGGGTCTGCAGCCACCTGAACATACCGCACCGCATCATCGATGCGCAGGCGGAATTTTCCCGCGATATTATCAGCGACTTTATCTCCGAATACCGACACGGCCGCACGCCGAACCCTTGCATCAAATGCAATGACCTTATCAAATTCCGCCTTCTCCTGCGCACTGCCCGCGCAAATGGTTTTCAACATCTCGCAACCGGACATTACGCCCGTATCGAATACGATGCAGCCGAAGCCCGCTCTGTCCTAAAAAAAGGTTTGGATGGACAAAAGGACCAGAGCTACTTTCTTTACCGACTTACGCAGGACCAGATGAAAGACGTGCTCTTTCCGCTCGGCGGTATGCTCAAGACGGAGGTGAGGGCGCTTGCGCGCGATCTCACGCTCCCTGCTGCTGAGCGACCGGAGAGCCAGGATATCTGTTTCGTACCGAACAATGATTATCGCTCATTCCTGAAAGAACATTGCCGGGCGGCACTTCGGTCCGGCGAGATAGTAACGACTGATGGAAAGGCTGTTGGAAAACACGACGGCATCGCGTTCTTTACCGTGGGACAGCGGCGAAAGCTCGGCGTTGCAGCAGGCGAACGGCTCTATGTGGTCGGGATCGATAATAACGCAAACAGGGTCATCCTCGGAAAACTGTCGGAGCTCCAAAGCGACAGCATGGTGGTTGCGAACCTTAATTTTATCGGCAATGATGAGCTTCGGTTTCCCGTGAATGTCACCGTCAAGGTCCGATATCGGTCACCTTTTGTCCCGGCAGTGATAGAACCGCCTGTCGCTGACACGGTTCGCGTCGTGTTCAAGACACGGGTCCGGGGCGTCTGCCCTGGCCAGGCCGCGGTTTTTTATGACGGCGACCGCGTTGTCGGCGGCGGGGTCATCGACGCCTCTCATGTCACATAACCTTATATCCGAAAATACGGCTTCTTACACCTTCCCTGTTAACTCGATCCTCCTCCTCGGCCCCACCGGTGTAGGCAAGAGCCCGCTCGGTGACGTCATTGCGCAGAAAGGACTTTTTGGACGACGATGTCATCACCTCGATTTCGGGTCTGAACTGAGAGGAGCTGTTTCCAGCGATCGGTCAATCGCCTATGCGACAGAGGAGCTCGATTTTATTCACGGTGTCCTCAAGCTCGGCCTCCTGCTCGAGAACGAGCACTTCCCCCTCGCTGAAAAGATCATTTCCCTGTATCTGGACAGGGTCGGGTTCTCTCAAAGCGATGTGCTCGTCCTGAATGGAATACCTCGTCACCGGGGGCAGGCTCGAGATATCGCAACAATTGCCGAGATCCACGCAATTATTGTTCTGGACTGTTCTCCAAATGATGTTGTTCGTCGTATTCAGGATAATGTCGGGGGGGACAGAACAGCGAGAATCGATGACCACAAAGAATTGATCGAGAAAAAACTTTCGATTTTCCGCGAGAGAACAACTCCGCTTGTCGAGCATTACGCGCAGCGGGGATGTGCTCTTTACCGGATCATCGTCCGGTCGGACATGAAACCATTAGAGGCCTATGATGCCGTATCATTGCTTGCCGCCGCTGACCCACCAGTCACTCTTGTCACTGAACCACCACAGCGATGAGTCGGTTTCCAGGACTGTCTTCGCGAGTTCCCGTGCGGAGGCCGTCTGCAGTCGTTTGAGTGAGAACTCAAGCCACTCGTCCGCATACTTGTTTCCGAGGTCCTTATATTCTTTGAGCGCAAGGATCATCTCAAGTTGGTCGGCATCGCGTGCCAATTTCGCTTCCTCGGTCTTTCCTTCGACGAACTCCCGGATAAACTCCTTTATCTCGCTGCCGAAGGATAGAGTCTGCGTCAGATCCTCGACCGCTTTTTTCTCATTGGCCTGTACATATTTTTTGTTTACATAATTGAGGTCGCCGGTCCTCGATTCCGGCAGATCGTGGAACAGGCACATTTTTATCATCCGGTCTACATCAACTCCTGAGGAAATTTTTCCAAGCGCGTAGCCGATGTACGTTGTGCGGAAGATGTGCTCAGCTACTGACTCAGCGCCGGTGCCGAGGAATTGAAATCCGCTTCGAGGCGTTCGCTTCAGCATGCCGGCTTCGAAAAGAAAGTTTGCGATATTTTTCATATGCAGTTTTATTCCACGAATAGTGTCAACTGTCTTCAGACAATCTTTATTTTCTGTCCTTGAAATTCAACAATTTGTCCTGTCCTTATTTTACATCGTTTGCGCAATTCGACTTTTCCATCAACCATCACCGAGCCGGCTGCGATCGCGGTTTTTGCAGTACCTCCGCTGCTGCACAACCCCATGACCTTCAAAAGGTCATGCAACTCGATAACCTCTTTGTTTTCCAGGTAAAAATTGTTCACGGTTTTACCAGTACGGTGGATCAGAACGTCACGTTCTGACGTTTCATGAGCAGTTCTCCGAGAAAGGAACCGGGCTTAACCTCTGAGTTCTTGATCCATTCCGCGCCCTCAAGACCGTATGGCTTCACACAGGATGCGCAAATGTAAAATTTGCAGTCAAAGTCTTCCACCAGGCTTTTCATGAGTTCTGCAATCGGTGAAAACCCATGTTGCCATGATACGGATTCAGCAAAGCCTTTGTGAGCCAGATGGACCCCTTCATTCATTAAAAAGAAATCGATCTTGGCATCAAAGGCCGCCATGTTGGTTGCGAGTTGCAGTGCTGCTGCCGCGCGTTCTATTGCGTCATACGAATGGGTAATGATAAATACGAACTCTTTGTATTCCATACTCTCCTCCTCATGTCACTTGCCTGAAATATTATGCGTTCTTTTCGCAACCGCAGAACGATGCAAAAAAGCGCTCGTTGTAAATTGTTCGGTTTTCAAACGGATTTCTTCTCTCGCCGATACAAGAAGCAAATCAAGATACCACTTGTTCAAATATTTATCCAATTATTATTTTTAATGATTGCTTTTTGGTAAAGTAAGGACTTCTGCAAAGTTATCCATCTGGTATTTCCGTTTTAGTTACTATTATTATATATTAAATAAATTAGTAGCAGTAGTAGTAGTGTCTGTTGATATGTGAGCAGAGGAAAGAGGGCATTGATAAAAAAGATGAATCCGGAATGGATAATTACCGGTTCATTCTGTGTGCAAGGATGGATAACGGTGTTGATAACCGGTCGTGAAAACTTGTACACAGATTATCAATGGATCATTCACAGGAAAGTGTTGGCAGTTTATTTAACCCGGAGGCCAAGCAAATTTGCGGCCGGATAATAAATGAAGATGAATATGGAAAACGGACTGGCCTGCATCGCGACCGTTATTGATGACCATCCGGTAGCCACCCCTATCAAGCCCTTTTTGGGCCGCAATGGTCTTGGCAATAAAGAACAAGTGTCCGATGATTTCACGGTCCGTGACAACGAGACTGTGAACATCTGCGATATGTTTTTTCGGCACAATGAGTGTATGGACCGGCGCCTGGGGGTTGAGATCCTCAAAAGCGACCGAGTATTCGTCCTCGTGGACGATCGTCGCAGGGATCTTTTTCTCGATGATCTTGCAAAACAGGCAGTTAGACACCAAACTCACTTTTTTTCTCCGCGAGAATCGTCAAAGCTCCTGAAAAAACAAGACCGCTCTCCGGTATGACAGGCGGGGCCGGTCTGTTCTACCTTGATTAGAAGCGTGTCTTGATCGCAATCGTAGAGAATTTCCTTAACGCGCTGAATATGGCCGGATGTCTCGCCCTTTTGCCAGAATTTCTGTCGTGAACGGCTCCAATACCAAGTAAGGCCGGTCGCAACGGTTTTTTTCAGTGATGCGGCGTTCATGTACGCCATCATCAAAACCTCATTGGTCTTCCAATCCTGGATGATTGCGGGTATCAGTCCCTTGTCGTCGTACTTCAGGTTATCGGGGATCGGCATATGGGGATTTTTATCATAAACCGGCAGAAAAGTCCAGACCAGAGAAAAAGAAAAAACAAACCGGTTCCTGAGCGGAACCGGTTTCGTTGATAGGCCTGACGTGAATTAAAAGAACAGTTATTTTTTTAGATGAAGAGATTGATCTGGGAGTCTGCCGCCTCATCCAACCATGACGCTGCGCCACCGAACTCAACGCCGTCGATGATGTCTGACTGCTTTACTCCCATTACATCCATGGTCATCTGGCAGGCGATGAGCTTTACGCCGGCCTCCTTGCAAAGATCGAGCAACTGGCCGATGGTCGCCACACCGTGTTTACTGAACATGGACTTCATCATGGCGGTAGCCATGGCCTCCATGCCCGGCATTGATGAAACCAGCGTCGGGATCGGCATGGGCATGGGCATCGCAGGATTTCCGAGGGGAGAGACCTTCAGTTTGTCTGCGTTGCCCTTTTTGATGATCTCCAGTCCGTAAAAGGTGAAGAAGATCGTTACATCGACATCCATCGACGCGGCAGTGGTGGCGAGGATCAACGGCGGGTAGGCCATGTCCAGTGTGCCTTTGGACGCAATGATCGTCAACTTTTTGTTTGCCATGGTGTTGTGTTCTCCTTAGGTGGTTTTTCTGATGTAGAAGGTATACGTTCCCGATGTTTCCTCTGTTTTCAGGATCACATTACCTGTTCTTTTTGCCCATGATGCCATATCGTTCTTTGAACCGGCATCCGTGGACTCAACCTTGAGAACCTGGTCCTTGGATAGTGCGTCCACTGCTTTTTTTGTTTTTAAAATCGGCAGCGGACAGCTCATTCCCTTTGCATCTAAAAACTGATCAAACTTTATATCTTCTGACATATCCTTCACCTCCCGAAAAATAGAAAACAACCCGTCATTTGAAACGAGTGTTATATTATACTACTGATAGTTGCAATGTCAAGCAATTATATTTTAGCCCAGGACCACAGGAATCAAGCATGAAGATCGACGCTATTCTTTCGGGTTTTGATCCATTTTTATTGATATATCCGTTTACGAGGTAATTTTTTTGCAAAGAAGGCTTCAAAAGTAAGGCGAGAAGGAAGGGGGGAAACGTGGATAAAAATACCTTGCCAGAAGACCTGTGTTCTGGTATAGTCTGCCACGCTGCGACATGTACCGCAAGAACAGACTAGCAAGATGCGTGCTAGGTTCGGTCAGACAGCAATGCACAAAAACTCGTAAAATAGGGCAATAAAAAATCGGACTATAAGCCTCCGTACGACGTGATAACTACTCGAAAATTAAGCAAATAACACATTGTCCACACCTGTGGATAAGCATGTTTGTAACTAGGGCGGTTTTTCGGGGTTTTTTTGGGGTATGTATGGATCAGGAACGAGTTTGGGAAGAGATACTATTACTCATAGAAAACCGAATGTCCAAGCAGGGTTATGACACCTGGTTCAGTCAGTCGAAGCTCCTGTCGATAGACGGTAATAAAATACAGATCGAGGTCCCAAGCAAGTTCCATCGGGACTGGATTAAAGAGCATCATTGGAGCACTCTTTCCGATGTCATCAAGGAAGTCACTAAACGAGATGACATGGAAATCGACTTTTTTGTCCAGCCCCAATTGGCGGTAAAAAAAGCCGTTCGTCAGGCAAAAGAAGAAAAAAAAGAGGGCCGCGAGGACAAGATCGGCCTGTTCGAAAAAAAGTACACCTTTGCAAATTTCGTTGTTGGTCCCAGCAACCAATTTGCTCACGCCGCGGCCAGGGCCGTGGCGGATGCGCCGGGCCGGTCGTACAATCCGCTCTTTATTTACAGCGGCGTCGGATTGGGCAAAACACATCTCGTGAACGCCATCGGCCACCACATTCAGAGCAAGTCACCGCGGACAAAAGTTGCGTATCTCTCGTCTGAGCAATTCACGAACGAACTCATCAACAAAATGAGTCATCAACGGATGGAAGAGTTCCGGCAGAAATACAGGAATATGGACATTCTGCTCATTGATGATATCCAGTTCATTGCCGGCAAAGAGAGGACCCAGGAGGAATTCTTTCATACATTCAACACCCTTTATGAAGCTCAGAAGCAGATCGTGCTCACCAGCGACCGGCAGCCCAAAGAAATTCCTGATATCGAAGAACGGCTGCGTTCGCGCTTTGAGTCTGGCCTGATCACGGATATTCAACTGCCCGATCTTGAGACCCGGATCGCGATCCTGAAGAAAAAGGCGGAGTTCTGGAGCATTCGTCTGCCCGATGATGTTGCGGAATTTCTTGCCTTGATGATGAAGAGCAACATCCGGGAGCTCGAAGGCGGCCTGGTGAAGCTTGGAGCTGTCTCATCGCTCACGAACACCGAGATAACACAGGAACTTGCCAAAAGTGAGCTTAAGTACCTTCTTGACAGCCGTGAACGGGTCATCACCAACGAGCTGGTGCAGAAGGTCGTGTCCGAAGCGTTCGGCGTGAAGATTTCGGATCTCAAGTCAAAACGCCGTACCAGGGCCGTTGTGCTGCCGCGCCAGGTGGCCATGTATCTTTGCCGAAGTCTCGCGGGATCATCGCTACCCGAGATCGGAAATTTTTTTGGCGGCAAGGACCACAGCACCGTTATTCACGCATGCAAAGTTATCGAAGAAAAAAAAGAAAAGGACCCGGAATTAAAAGCCAGGGTAGAGATGTTAATTAAGCAGTTAAGGCACTGAAATACAAAAGAAATAAACCAAACAAATTAATTGCTTTTTAAGAGGGATTCTGATAGAATTTCGAGGTTGTGACAGGAGGCGTCCCTGATGAAACTGACAATAAAAAAAGAGGAAATTCTGAGGGGGTTACAGAGGATCCAGGGTGTTGTGGAAAAGAAGAACACCATGCCCATTCTCTCGAACATGCTTCTCATTGCCGATTCCAGCGGCGTGGAGATTATTGCCACCGATCTTGAGATCGGGTTGCGCGGACGTTATGCAGCGGCGGTTGAGAAGCCCGGCGCCGTCACCGTGTCGGCGAAGAAAATGTATGAGATCGTGCGGGAGCTCCCGGCCGAAGACATCCAGATCAAGGTCGAAGATAACAATTGGGTCAAGATACAAACAGGCCATTCACAGTTCAAACTCGTCGGGCTGCCCAAGGATGAGTACCCGGCTCTTCCGGACGTTGCGGAAGAAGGCATGATCGTCATCGAAGGAGAAACGCTTCGCGACATGATCAAGAAGACGCTCTACGCCGTGGGCGAGAACGATGCGCGGTACGTACTGAACGGTCTCTTTGTGCATATGACCCAGACCAAGGGCGGCCTGAACCTTCGCATGGTAGGCACCGACGGACACCGGCTTTCGATGGTGGACCGGGTGGTGGACGCAAAACACAAGGAAGAGAGCATCATTATTCCCAAAAAGGCGATGGTGGAGCTCCGACGGCTTCTTGAGGAAGATACGCCCAAGGCAGAGCTCCGGTTGGGATTCAGCAAGAACCATGCGCTGTTCAAGCGCGACGGGTTGATCATGGTCTCAAAGCTCATCGACGGCAATTATCCCAACTATCTCCAGGTTGTACCCGCCAAGAGCACGAAGAAGGTCACCGTGCCCAAGGATATATTTACTCATGCCGTGAAGCGCGTTTCGATCCTTTCCAAAGAAAAGACCAACGCCGTGAAGCTGCAGCTCGAACAGGGCCGGCTCATTCTTTCCACGAACAATCCGGAAGTGGGTGAGGCAAATGAAGAGTTGGCCGTGGATTACAAGGGTGAGGCGATTGCGATCGGGTTCAATTCCCGCTATCTCATGGATGTGCTTTTGGCCATGGACCGCGAGACCATCTCTCTTGAGCTGAGCGATGCGCTGAGCCCGTGCCTGATAACGGAAGAGGGCGACGAAAATTACAAGTGCGTTGTGATGCCGATGAGAGTGTAAGCATAACAAGTCCGAATTTCTAAGCACGAAATCCTAAACAACAAGATGCAGTTGCATATATTAGGATTTAGAGTTTCGGATTTAGCGTTTGTCGTTCGGCGAGGGATTGCTCCGCATGGCGCGGTAAAATCCCTCTTTTTGCGAGGAGTGGATGGACTATACTGCAGACAGCATAAAGGTGCTTGAAGGCCTTGAGGCGGTGCGTAAACGGCCTGCCATGTACATTGGCAGCACGGGGAGCGTCGGCCTTCACCACCTGGCTTACGAGATTGTGGACAACAGCGTTGACGAAGCCATGGGAGGCTTCTGTAAAAACATCGATGTCATCATCCACATCGACAACAGCCTAACGGTAATCGACGACGGCCGCGGTATCCCCACACAGATGCATAGCACGCAGAAGCGTTCGGCCGCAGAGGTCGCACTCACCGTGCTCCACGCCGGCGGCAAGTTCGACAGCGACGCATACAAGGTCTCGGGCGGCCTCCACGGCGTAGGGGTGTCCGTAGTGAATGCACTCTCCGAGTGGCTTGAGCTTGAGATCAAGCAGGGCGGAAAGGTGTATCAGCAGCGATACGAGCGCGGTGATCCGCAGGCCCCGCTCGCAGAGACCGGCACCACGACGACCACGGGCACCAAGGTCACCTTTAAACCCGACTTTCAGATCTTCGAGGACCGGGAGTACAGTTACGACATCTTATCCCAGCGTTTGCGCGAGCTTGCGTTCCTGAACCGGGGCTTGAAAATCTCGATTCAGGATGAACGCTCGGGCAAGAAGCAAACCTTCTTCTATGAAGGCGGAATTGTCTCGTTCATAGAGTATTTGAACAAGAACAAGACCCAGCTCCACCCGGCCCCCATTTACCTTACCAAGGAGCGTGACGGTATATTTGTGGAGATCGCGCTCCAGTACAACGACAGTTACGTGGAGCAGGTTTTCGCCTTCGCGAATAACATTAACACCCAGGAAGGGGGCACGCATCTTGCGGGATTCAAGGCTGCGCTCACGCGCACCGTGAACAGCTATGCGGTCGCGAGCGGGCAGCTCAAGAACAGTGATGAGGCGCTGTCGGGCGAGGACGTTCGCGAGGGATTGACGGCGGTCGTGAGCGTTCGCCTGCAGAACCCGCAATTCGAAGGCCAGACCAAGACAAAGCTCGGCAACAGCGAGGTCAAGGGCATCGTCGAGGCCATGGTGAACGAGTCCCTCGGCGCCTATCTTGAAGAGAACCCCTTGGTTGCGCGCAAGGTGGCGGAGAAAGGCCTGAACGCTGCGCGGGCGCGTGAAGCAGCCCGGAAAGCCCGGGAGCTCACCCGGCGCAAGGGTGTGCTTGACTCAACCTCTCTTCCGGGCAAGCTCGCGGACTGTCAGGAGAAAGACCCGGCCCTCTCAGAGCTTTTCATTGTTGAGGGGGATTCGGCAGGCGGCTCCGCCAAACAGGGCAGGGACCGGAAGAACCAGGCCATCCTTCCGCTGAAAGGCAAGATCCTGAACGTCGAGAAGGCGCGTTTCGACAAAATGCTCTCCAGCGACGAGATCAGGGTGCTTATCACCGCCCTTGGTGCAGGCATCGGACGCGAGGAGTTCAATATCGCCAAGATACGCTATCATAAGATCGTCATCATGACCGACGCAGACGTGGACGGCGCCCATATCCGAACCCTGCTCTTGACCTTCTTTTACCGCCAGATGCCTCAGATCATCGAGCGGGGCTATCTCTACATCGCTCAGCCGCCCCTCTTCAAAGTCAAACGAGGCAAGACCGAGCGCTATATCAAGGATGATTCCCGCATGGAGGACTTTCTTCTTGATCTGGCCGCAGAGGATATCGAGCTGTTTGCGCCGGAGCAGGACAGGTGGCTGGCCGGTGAGCGGCTGACCACAACGCTCAAGAAGCTCGTGCAGTTCGAACGGACACTCGACAAGTTCCGGAGAAAACGTCTCGACGTCGTGGTGCTGCGTTCGCTCCTGCTTGACAAGACATTCTCCAAAGCTCATCTCAAGGAAGAGGGGAAGCTTAGAGAACTGGCCCTCTCCGTGGAGGCACATCTTCGGCAATCTCATCCCAAGACCAGGACCGAGTGGGCGATCGAACCGGACGAGGAGCACCAGGCACTGCGGCTCCGATTTGATTCTCAATACGACGCAGCGCACTCGATCATCATCTTCGACGAGAATTTCGTTACCACTCCCGAGTTCCGGGAACTCCAGAGCCTGTCGCCGGCCCTCCTCGGGCTCGGTGGGCCGGAGTACAAGATACGGGAGAAGGCTGAAGAAAAAAGCTTCAGCAATCCGGGAAAGCTTGTTCATTATATCCTCGAGCTCGGCAAGAAGGGTCTCGCGATCCAGCGGTATAAAGGTTTGGGCGAGATGAACCCCGAGCAACTCTGGAAAACGACCATGGACCCTGAAACAAGGACGTTTCTCCAGGTCACGATCGAAGATTCGGTCAAGGCCGACGAGATCTTTACGATCCTTATGGGCGATGCGGTAGAACCGCGCAGGGCCTTTATCCAGCGGCACGCGCTGGAAGTGAGAAATCTGGATGTGTAAACGAGTCGAGAGTCTAACGAGTTAAAATCTAACTCGTTAGACCCCTCAGACTCGCAAGGCTCAAGGAACGGACTTATGGAACCTCAGGAAATAAAATCACAGATCAATATAGAGCAGGAGATGAAGACCTCCTACCTCGATTATTCCATGAGCGTCATTGTGGGGCGGGCCCTTCCGGATGTACGCGACGGGTTGAAACCCGTCCATCGCAGGATCCTTTACGCCATGTTCCGCGAAGGGCTTCTGCACAACAGAAAGTATTCGAAGAGTGCCGGGGTGGTGGGCGAGGTCCTGAAGAAGTATCATCCCCACGGAGACAGCGCGGTGTATGACACTATGGTCAGGATGGCCCAGGACTTCAACATGCGCTATCCGCTGGTGGACGGTCAGGGCAATTTCGGTTCAGTTGACGGCGATCCGGCTGCAGCGTACCGGTATACTGAAGCGCGACTGACCAAATTAGCTGAAGAGCTGCTTGCAGACATCGATAAGGAGACGGTTGACTTCACGCCAAACTTCGATGACACGACAGTCGAGCCATCGGTGCTTCCCACGCGCGTGCCGAACCTGCTCATCAATGGTTCTGCCGGCATTGCCGTGGGCATGGCGACGAATATTCCGCCGCACAACCTGTCCGAAGTTGTCGACGCGCTCGTAATGATGATCGACAATACCGAGGTCACGATCCCCGAGCTCATGACCGCGATCAAAGGGCCGGATTTCCCGACAGCCGGATTTATACACGGCTATGAAGGGATCAAACAGACCTATCTCACGGGCCGCGGAATCATCCAGATGCGGGCCCGGGCAGTGATCGAAGAAGGCAGGGGAGACCGCGAGAGCATTATCGTGACCGAACTCCCCTATCAGGTAAACAAGGCACGATTGCTCGAGCGGATCGCCGAGCTTGTGCAGGAAAAGAAGATCACGGGCATTGCCGAGATACGCGATGAGTCGGACCGCGAAGGCATGCGCATCGCGATCGACCTCAAAAAAGGAGAGCTCTCGACGGTGATCCTGAACCAGCTCTTCAAACACACGGCCATGCAATCGACCTTCGGGGTGATCATGCTTGCCCTGGTGAACAACCAGCCGCGCGTGCTGAATCTGCGCAAGCTCCTGTCGAACTTCATTCAACATCGCCGGGAAGTGGTGGTGCGCAGGACCAAGTTCGACCTGAGAAAAGCTGAAGAGCGCGCGCACATTCTGTTGGGTCTTAAAATCGCACTCGACAATCTCGATGCGGTAATCGCGCTGATCAAAGCGTCGGCTACCCCCGAGGAGGCCAGGACAGGGCTTGTTCGTGAGTTCAAGCTCTCGGAGATCCAGGCCCAGGCCATCCTTGAGATGCGGCTCCAGCGTCTCACCGGGCTTGAGCGCGATAAGATCATTGCAGAATATGAAGAGGTGCTCAGGGAAATCGCGAAGCTGACCGAGATCCTCGGTTCCGACGCCCTCGTGATGAAGATCATCAGGGATGAACTGCTTGCCATAAAGTCCGAGTATGGCGATGTACGCCGGACCGAGATTGTGGCCCAGACCTCGGAGATCGACATCGAAGACCTGATCAAAGACGAGGAGATGGTTATTACCATCTCCCATGCGGGATACATCAAGCGAAACGTGCTGACGAACTACCGCGCACAGAAGCGGGGCGGCAAGGGCAAGATCGGCATGGAGACCAAAGAAGAAGACTTTGTGGAACGGCTCTTCACGGCCACGGCGCACAGCTCACTACTTTTCTTCACGAACAAGGGCCGGGTATATTGGCTCAAGGTGCACCAGATCCCCGAAGCCAGCAGGCAGGCTAAGGGGAAGGCTATCGTAAACCTTATTCAGATCGGACGGGACGAGCGGGTCACGGCCGCGCTCCCGGTCCGTGAATTTACGCCCGGCCATTTCATCCTCATGGCGACCAAGAAGGGCATCATCAAAAAAACGGA
Organism: Nitrospirota bacterium; assembly: GCA_049793155.1. GTDB lineage: Bacteria > Nitrospirota > UBA9217 > UBA9217 > UBA9217 > JALNZF01. The sequence goes on along the minus strand of JBARBN010000093.1, from coordinate 17,693 downwards.
GCTCGAATCCTACAGCCATCCGCGGCCGTCGGGCATCATTGCGATTAGGCTTGAAGAGGGCGATGAGCTCATCGCGGCCGAGGTGACGGACGGCAAATGCGATGTGTTCCTTGGCACGCGGGATGGTCTTTCGATCCGGTTCTCGGAGATCGATGTGCGAGAGATCGGTCGCACGGGCAAGGGTGTGATCGGGATACGGCTCGATAAAGGCAATGAGGTCGTGGGTATGGAGATCGTCAGGGATGATTCCACGATCCTCACCGCAACCGAGTACGGCTACGGAAAGCGAAGTACGCTCGAAGACTACCGGAGCCAGGGCAGGGGCGGCAAGGGCATTATCACGATCAAGATCACGGAGAAGAACGGGCGGGTCATCGGCATGGCCCAGGTCTCCGCGGATGACGAGATCATTCTCATCACGTCGAACGGCAAAGTACTGCGCATACGGGCCAATGACATCTCGGTCCAGGGCCGGAACACGCAGGGCGTGCGCCTTTTCGATTTAGAAGAGGGCGATCACGTGGTCAGCTTTGCCAAGCTTATGGAGCGTGAAGAAGAGAAAGAGGCCGTCCCGGAAAAGAGCGCACCGGAACCCTCCGATAGCCAGGATACCAGTGTATCATGAAAAAGGGCGTGATCGTTCTTCTGCTCGCGATGTTCTTGCTGGCCGGATGCGATGTTTTTGACAAGTCCGCGCAGAACGAGTTTGAGACCGCGACCAAGAGCTGGAATGCAGGCGATTATCAGAATGCGGTCAAACTGTATTTTGCCCTTGTTAAGGAACACCCCTCCAGTGCGCGAGCGGACGACGCTCTCTACTGGGCAGGGGTAACGCAGTTTCTTTATCTTGGCGAGACGGAGAAGTCGCTCCAGACATTTAGACTGCTTTTGAAGCAGTATCCTCATCGGGACATGGCGCCTGCTGCCCAGTGGTACATTGCCCAGATCTATGAACTCGGGTACAGCGATTACGAACGCGCCGCGGAAGAATATCGTAAGGCCGCCGAGTATCCGAACCCCGAAGTGAAGGAAAAAAGCCTGTACAGCCTCGCTGACAACTTGTTCCGTCTCGGCAAGCGGGATGAGGCGCGGGATGTCTGGATGAGGCAGGTGACGGAATTCCCGAACGGCGCGCAATCACGGATGGCAAATTACCGGCTTGGGACTGCCGCCTTTGCAAAGGGCGATCTGAAAAACGCCGAGTCGTTTTACCGGAAGACGCTCGAGAACGGTACTGATCAGGAGCTTGCGACCAAGGCGAAGTTTGCCCTTGCGGGTTGTTTCGAGGCCGACGATAATCTGGCCGAGGCTCTCCGGCTCTACAAGGAAATTGAACCTGTGTATGCAAACCCGGAGGCCATCCAGATCAAGATCCGGGCGCTTGAGGCAAGGATCTTTAAGAAAAGTTATTGACAACTTACAAGGAGAATGTTAGCTTAAATGCTTGATTTGCGGTTTGTTCGCGAGAAGACGGATGTGGTCAGGGCCGCATTGTCCCGTCGTGGCGTCACAGTTGATCTGACGGAGTTCCTGGCGCTGGATGAAAAAAGGCGTGCAGCGCAGCAGGAGATCGAGGTCCTTCGCCGCAGGCGCAATGAGGTCACTCTGGAGATCGGCAGGCTCAAGAAGGCCGGCCAACCCGCAGAGGACAAGGTTGTTGAGATGCGAGCGGAAGGCGACAGGATTGCGGCGCTCGAAAACAGCACCCGCGAGGTTGAAGAAGCGCAGCGGAACATCCTGCTCAATATTCCAAACCTGCCAAATGCCTCGGTGCCCGATGGCAAGGACGAGAACGATAATCAGGAGATCAGGCGGTGGTCTCTGCAGGGCGGTGAGCCGCCGAAGTTCTCGTTTGAGCCCAAGCCCCACTGGGACCTGGCCGAATACCTGGACATTATTGATTTTGACCGGGCGTCCAAGATCACCGGCGCCCGCTTCGCTCTTTACAAAGGCCTGGGCGCACGCCTCGAACGCGCCCTGATTAACTTCATGCTCGATCTCCATACCACGGAGCATGGCTATCTTGAGGTGCTCCCCCCATTCATGGTGAACAGGACGAGCATGACCGCGACAGGCCAGCTCCCCAAGTTCGAGGACGAGCTTTTTCGGGTTGAGAACGGGACATACTATTTAATTCCTACTGCAGAAGTTCCGGTGACCAATATCCATCGGGATGAAATACTGCCGGAGGAAAAGCTTCCGATATTGTATACAGCCTATACACCGTGTTTTCGGCGCGAGGCGGGTTCCTACGGAAAGGACACTCGCGGGCTCATCCGGCAGCACCAGTTCAATAAGGTGGAGCTGGTCAAATTTTCGAAACCGGAAGATTCGTATGATGAGCTGGAAAAGCTGACCCGCAATGCAGAGGAAGTGCTTAAGCGAATCGGCATCGCGTACCGGGTGATAGCCCTGTGCACCGGCGACATCGGATTTTCCGCAGCAAAGACATACGATATTGAAGCCTGGCTCCCTGCTCAGAATAAATACCGGGAGATCTCCTCGTGTTCCAATTTTGAGGACTTCCAGGCGCGGCGGGGAAACATCCGGTACAAGCCCGCCGGCGGGAAAAAAACCGAGCTGGTACACACGCTGAACGGCTCCGGTCTTGCCGTGGGCCGCACAGTGGTGGCGATCCTGGAGAACTTTCAGCAGCCCGATGGAAGCGTCGTGGTTCCTGAGGTGCTCCGGCCGTATATGGGTGGAGCCGAGAGAATAGTCCGTCGAGTCTAACGAGTTGCGAGTCTGACGAGTAAAAAAATTAAAACTCATTAGACCCTAAAAACTCGATGGACTCAATAGACTTTAAAACACCGGAGAGATGGCCGAGCGGTTTAAGGCGGCGGTCTTGAAAACCGTTGAGCGAAAGCTCCGGGGGTTCGAATCCCTCTCTCTCCGCCATAAAAACATAGTTCACAGTACAGAGTTCAGAGTACAAAGTAAAAAGAACAGAACGCGGCCTTACTCTGTACTTTGAACTGTGTACTCTGTACTGTAGTCAACAACGGAGAGGTGGCCGAGCGGCTGAAGGCAGCTGCCTGCTAAGCAGTTGTGGGGGTGACTCCACCCCGGGTTCGAATCCCGGCCTCTCCGCCATTTTCATCTTGTCCGTGACTACGCATAACGCTACATGTGGGCATAGTGCCTGTAAGTTAATATTAAAAAGAGCAGCGAAGGAGGACGTACAATGAAGAAGCTTCTAGCAATTATTCTGGTCAGCGGTCTCGTGTTTTCATTCGCCGGTTGTAAGAAAAAAGAGGAGAAGCCACAGTTGCCCCCAGGGCATCCGAGCATGCAGGGAGGGATGCCGCCTGCGGGGATGCCGGCTGATATGCCAAAGATAGACCGTACTATCACGGTTCCAAAAGAAGTTGCGGCGAAATGGTCGGCGGTAAAGCTCGTTGTCGAAGACAAGGTCGCCAAGAACGGGAAAGAATATACCGTAGCCATAGGGTCTGAGCTGGCAGTGCCGAACACGAAGGTCAAGATCAAGGTTCTTGCGTTCCTGCCTGACTTCAAGATGGGCGAAAAGGATATTACCTCAGCTTCTGACAAACCCAACAATCCTGCGGTACAGGTGGAGGTGACTGAGCCAGGTAAAGAGGCTTGGAAAGGCTGGCTTTATTCCTTGCATCCTGATATTCATCCGTTCACCCATGAGAAGCTCGCCATCACGCTCGTGAGCGGTGTTTCGAAGTAATCGTGATGGGCTCAACCCGGTAAATCGGTGCACAGATGCATTCTCGCATCTGGGCGCTTTATTTTGCGCCCATAGCTCAGCTGGATAGAGCAACGGACTACGAATCCGTAGGCCAGAGGTTCGAATCCTCTTGGGCGCACCATATTTAAAAAAGAGATGAACCGACCAGAGAACAGGACCGACAAAGATTTTATGCGCCTGGCGCTGGCCGAGGCCGAGAAGGCCGTTGCATGCGGTGAAACCCCGGTAGGCGCAGTGCTTGTTCTGGGCGGCGAGGTCATCGCAAGGGCGCACAATATGCGCGAGACCTGGCAGGACCCTACGGCTCATGCAGAATTGATCGTTCTCCGCGAGGCATCCATGAGGCTGGGCCGGTGGCGTCTTACTGATGCGACACTGTATGTGACCCTCGAACCCTGCCTTATGTGTGCGGGAGCGCTGGTGCTTGCGCGGGTCAACAGGCTGGTCTACGGCTGCCGGGACCTCAAGGCCGGCGCGCTCGGATCCGTGTATGATGTGGTGCGTGATGGCAGGTTGAATCATGTGTACCGAATCATACCGGAAGTGCTCGAGGCAGAATGCCGTCAGGTGCTCTCCGGGTTTTTTGAAAAACGACGAGAGAAGGTCTGAGGAGTCTCATAAGTTAAGGGTCTGATGAGTTATGGAATCAAAACTCTTTAGACCCTCTGCACTCGATGGACTCAATAGACTGCAGCAATCCGGAGAGGTGGCCGAGCTGGCTGAAGGCGGCAGTCTCGAAAACTGTTGTGGGGGTAACTCCACCGGGGGTTCAAATCCCCCCCTCTCCGCCAGTTTTTTATAGCAGGGAGTCACTGAGTTGTGAATCTGACGAGTAAAGAATAAAGATTCTTTAGACTCTTTAAACTCGATGGATTCAATAGACTGTCAATCCGGAGAGGTGGCCGAGCGGCTGAAGGCGCACGCTTGGAAAGCGTGTTTAGGGAAACTTAACGTGGGTTCGAACCCCACCCTCTCCGCCATATCTATCGAGAGTCGAGAGTCTAACGAGTTGCGGGTCTAAAGAGTTTGATTCAAAACACTCGTAAGACCCTATAAACTCGAGGACTCCATAGACTCACTAGACTCGTAACGTAGCGCTCATGAGCCCGGGTCCTGCGCAATCACGGTCCCGTGAACCCCGTCAGGTCCGGAAGGAAGCAGCGGTAAACGGGTTCCGGGTGTGCCGCAGGGAAGCCCGGGTTTGTGAGCTTTTTTTTGAATGGGGCAGACACGTTACAGTACCTACCCGATCATATGGTAACCAGATCCTCGATAGATGCACTCGCCTGCATAAACATCGTCATTTCCGAAGTTTTAACCGGGAATCTGGTTTTCAGAGAAGGCACAGCATGAGCTACCAGGTTCTGGCAAGAAAGTGGAGGCCGCAGACATTTGATGACGTGGCGGGTCAGACACACATCACGCGGACGCTCCAGAACGCCATTGTCACCAACCGGCTTGCCCATGCCTTCCTGTTCTCGGGACCGCGTGGTGTGGGTAAGACGACCACAGCACGGATCCTTGCCAAGGCACTGAACTGTATTGAAGGCCCGACCCCGACCCCCTGCGGCAAGTGTGATTCGTGTCTTGAGACCACAGCCGGCACCTCAGTAGACGTCATCGAGATCGATGGGGCATCGAACCGTGGCATAGAAAATATTCGTGAGCTGCGAGAGGCCGTAAAATACGCCCCCGTGGCCGGCAAGTACAAGGTCTATGTGATCGACGAGGTCCATATGCTCACGAACGAGGCCTTTAACGCCCTGCTCAAGACCCTCGAAGAGCCGCCTCCCCACGTCCTCTTTATCTTCGCTACCACCGAACCCCAGAAGATTCCCGCTACGATCCACTCCCGATGCCAGCGCTACGGTTTCAAGCGGGTCGCGCTGCACGATATCATCGAGCGCCTCCGAAAGATCGCCGCTGCCGAGGGGATCACCATCTCCGACCAGGGGCTTGCCTTGATCGCCCGGGCCGCTGAAGGAAGCATGCGGGACTCGCAAAGCCTTCTGGACCAGGCGGTATCGTACAGCGGCATGGAGATCCGGGACGAAGATCTCCGGGCAACCCTCGGATCCGTTGCCCAGGCATCTCTTTTACAATTCACCTCAGAACTTTTATCTCGGGACGCCGCGGGACTGCTCAAACAAGTGGATGCCTTGCTGGAGCAGGGGCAGGACATGCGTCAATTCCTGGCAAGCGTTGTTGAGCATCTGAGGAACCTCATGATTATGAAGATCGCGGCCGATCCCGGGCGGATCGTTGAACTTCCTGCCGCGGACCTCGAGGCGATACAACAGCAGGCCGAGGGCACTGAATCAGAAAATCTTCTTATGCTCTTCGACAGCCTGTCCAGGACCCTTGAGGAAATGCGCTGGTCGCCCCACCAGCGCTTTACGGTCGAGATCGGCCTGATAAAGGCGTGCAGTCTTGCGCCGCTCGGGCCTCTGAGTGAAGTGCTCGGAAGGATGAAGGAGCTTGAAGCGCGGCTTGCATCAGGTCGCACACCGATACGACCGGCAGTTTCCGCAGTGGGCCGAGTCAGCGAGCAGCCAGCGGAATATCGTGTGAAGCCATCGGCGGCCCTTGCGCGGCCTGCAGCGCTATCGGAGGGCGAACAGGGTGACGTCTGGGGCAGCATTATGACAGTTCTGGGATCGAAAAAACCCGGTTTGGCCTCGGCACTGAGGCACAGCAGACTTATTGAGGCGACAGAGAACCAGATCATGGTCGGCGTGCAGGGCAATGATTTTCAGATGGAGCTCGTTGAAAAACAAGAGAACCGGACCCTGATCGAATCGATCGCCGCAGGAATACTGAATAAAAAATTGACCGTAAGATTCCGCCTCCTCCCTCCGGCGACGTCGCAGCCTGGTGCAAAAACGACTCAGAAAAAAGGCAGGCCTGACGATCAGGACCCGGCAGTGCAGGAGGTGCTCAAGGTCTTCACAGAGGGCGAGGTGATAGAGCAGGACCATTTCCCTGAGTGAAGAAGGACCAAGGCGCTCCCGCGCCACGCATTTATTTTTTTTATATAATCATTTACCGCGCAATTTTAGTTGCAAAACCATAATAATTCTTTTATTATATTCTTCCCATTACCCCGTTAAAGAAGGCCGTCACGCCCTGGCGCGATTGGCATCATATATCAACTGATTGCGGCACGACACGAAACGCTGAAAAACCCGTTCTCACGGGTGGTTTTACCTGATTCATCATTTTACGAACCCAAAAGGCGCTCTATGTCAAAAAACATCATCGGAAACATCATGAAGCAGGCCCAGCAGATGCAGGAGCGTGTAAAGAAGCTCCAGGAAGAGGCGGCGGGCAAGACCGTGGAGGCATCCTCGGGTGGCGGCATGGTAACCGTGGTCGCGAACGGACGCCAGGAAGTTCTTTCGATAAAGATAGACCCCTCGGTAGTTGACCCGAAAGACATTGATATGCTCCAGGACCTGGTTACGGCCGCGGTGAACGAGGCGCTCCGAAAATCACAGGACCTGATGAAGGATGAGATGGCGAAGCTTACCGCCGGCATGGGGCTCCCGTCAGGGTTGATATAGAAATTGCGGTTTTGGATCGTCGAGTTCGGATTTTTTCATTCCGCAAGCCGCAATTGATATGACACAAGGTGAACAAGAGACAGGACGGCGACGGTGAAAGAACACGAGACAACGTCTCAGGTCCTGTCGCACACAAGGCGGCAGGGGAAGGCCGGCTCACAGGTGGCCGAAGTTTCCGGCAAGACGCTCGGCAGGATGGTCGAGGCGTTTATGACGCTCCCCGGTATCGGCAGAAAGAGCGCCGAACGTCTCGCCTTCGCCGTGCTCGGTATGCCGCGGGAAGAGGCCATGCGGATCGCGCAGGCCATCCTGGATCTCAAGAACAACAGTCGCTATTGCACGGTTTGCAACAATATCACCGAGGATGAAACCTGCGTCGTTTGCCGCGACGAGAGACGAGACAGCTCCCGTATCTGCGTGGTGGAGGAGCCGAGCAACATCCTGGTCCTCGAAAAGAGCGGCATTTTCCGGGGACGTTATCATGCACTGATGGGCGCGCTTTCACCGCTCGACGGGATCGGTCCGGAAGATCTCAAGATCGACGGCCTCATGGATCGGCTGAAGAACGGCGCGGTCAAAGAAGTCATCATTGCAACGAACCCCACGGTAAAGGGCGAGACCACGGCCCTCTACCTTTCGAAGTTGATCAAGCCGCTCGGTATCGGTGTCAGCCGCATTGCCTACGGCCTTCCGGTGGGCGGGGACATCGAGTATGCGGACGAGAATACGGTCCTGCGGGCGCTTGAAGGCCGGCGGGAGATGTGAGTCCCGCATAGCGGGACTAATTGAAGAATGGAAATTGTAAATTGGTGGTGCGCCTTCGGCGCGGTATTTACAGCCCATGCAATTTCCAATAAGCTCATGAGAAGCGGGGAGGTTAATGCGATGGCAGAAATGATAGAAATACGATGGCACGGCCGGGGCGGTCAGGGGACCGTGACCGCAGCCAAGGTGCTCGCCGATGCATGTTTGAGCGGCGGCCGCAATGTGCAGGCCTTTCCGGAATATGGGCCGGAGCGAGCCGGTGCGCCACTTAAAGCCTATAACAGGATCAGCGAAAAGATACTCCGGATGCACTGCCCGGTGCTGAATCCGGGCGTGGTTGCCGTGGTGGACGCAACGCTCCTCGACGCGATCAATGTTGCCGAAGGCGCGACCGACAACGCCATTTTCGTGATTAACACGGGCAAGGACCCGAAAGACGTGCGGGCGAAACTAAAAGCAAAACCGACGCAGAAGGTCTTCACCGTTGATGCGTCCAAGATCGCGGTTGAGACCATCGGCAGGCCAATGCCGAACTCGTGCATGCTCGGCGCGGTGAACAGGGCCACGAGCATTGTATCCATGGAGGTTCTGCTCGATGATGTGAAGGGCAGTTTTGGGAAGAAGTTTGCGCAGAAGATCATCGATGGAAATCTCGCCGCGGTGAAGCGCGGATACGAGGAGGTAAAAGAGGGATGAAACAGATGAACTGGAAAGAACTGCCTCATGCCGGCACGGTGCTGAAGGCCGGCAATGCGAACGAATACAAGACCGGATCGTGGCGATCGCTCAAGCCGCGCTGGATCGAGGAGAACTGTATTCAGTGCCTGTTTTGCTGGATATATTGTCCTGATTCAGCGGTTTTGACGGAAAACGAAAAGATGACGGGTTTCGATTACGACCACTGCAAGGGCTGCGGCGTCTGCGCCATGGAGTGCCCCGGGAAAAAGGGCAACAAGGCCATTGTCATGGAAGAGGAGGGAAAATAACATGGGCGTGACAACGACAAAGACCGTGGCGGTCACCGGCAACCAGGCCGTTGCCGAGGCGCTTCGCCAGTTGAACCCTGATGTGATGCCTGCGTATCCCATCACTCCGTCGACGGGCATCATGGAGTCATTCACGTCGTTCGTATCGAACGGCAAGGTCGATACCGAGACGATCCTTGTTGAGAGCGAGCACAGCGCCATGAGCGCCTGCATCGGCGCCGCGGCCGCGGGTGGACGCGTAGCAACGGCCACCAGCTCGCAGGGAATGGCACTCATGTGGGAAATGCTCCATATCGCCGCGGGCTACCGGTTGCCGATACTGATGGCGCTGGTGAACCGGGCGCTGTCCGCCCCCCTCAATATACACTGCGACCACTCAGACGGCATGGGCGCCCGCGATACAGGATGGATACAGCTCTACTCCGAGACCGCGCAGGAGGCTTACGATAACACGATCATGGCCTACCGCATTGCCGAGCACAAGGACGTACGGCTGCCGATCATGGTCTGCATGGACGGCTTTATCACGAGCCATTCGATCGAGAGCATGAAGTTCATTCCTGATGCGGAAGTAAAAAAGTTTGCAGGCGACTACATCGCGATCGACCCGCTTCTGGACATCGATAACCCCAAAAGCATCGGTGCGTTGGTGCTGACGGATTACTATATGGAACACAAGCGCGCTCAGCATGAGGCCATGGTGAATGCAAAGAAGATCGTGCAGGAGGTGTCTCATGAGTTCGCCAAGCTGTTCGGCCGCACGTATGAGCTGTTCGAATCGTACCGGCTCGACGATGCCGAGGTCGTCCTCGTGGCGCTTAACTCCGCCGCGGGCACCATCAAGGATGAGGTGGATCGTTATCGAGATAAAGGCGTGAAGGCAGGATTGCTCAAGCCTCGCATGTTCCGGCCCTTCCCGTCAGCGGAAGTTGGCGCCGCGCTCAAGAACGCAAAGGCCGTCTGCGTCATGGACCGAGCAGACTCCTTTGGCGGCTACGGGCCGCTCTTCATGGAGATCGCATCAGCAGTGTACCCCTTTGGCCAGGGACCGCGGATGTTCAACAAGATATACGGGCTCGGCGGCAGGGACCTGATGCCGCTCGACGTGGACCGGGTGATCGACGAGACCATCGAAGTTGCTGAGACCGGCAAAGTGAAGATGGTGAAAGAATATATCACGGTCAGGAACTAACTGACCATATTGCAAATTTGAAATTTTATATTTCCAATTTTCAATTTACAATAAGGAGATTTCAATGACCACGACTCAGGAAAAACCACTTACTCTTAAGTCGCTCACGCACAAACCGGTCCATCTTACCGGCGGGCACCGCATGTGCTCAGGCTGCGGCGCGCCGACCGTCGTGCGCCAGGTCCTCATGGCCATCGACGAGCCGGTAGTGATCGCGAACGCAACGGGCTGTCTTGAGGTCTCAACGTGTCTCTTTCCCTACACTGCCTGGCAGGTGCCGTGGATGCACAGTGCCTTTGAGAATGCGGCTGCCACGGCCTCCGGCATCGAGACCATGTACCGGTCGCTTCGAAAGCAGGGGAAGCTCAAGAAGGAGATGAAGTTCATCGCCTTCGGCGGCGACGGTGGCACCTATGATATCGGGTTCCAGGCTCTTTCAGGCGCCATGGAGCGCGGTCACCAGCTGCTCTACATCTGCTACGATAACGGCGCTTATATGAACACAGGCATCCAGCGGTCGAGCGCCACGCCCTTTTGCGCGGATACGACTACCCAACCCGTGGGCTCCAAGATACAGGGTAAAACACAGCGGCGCAAAGACCTCACCCGCATCATGGCAGCGCACAACGTCGCCTATGCGGCCCAGGCCTCTCCCCACAACTGGAAAGACCTCATGACCAAGGTTAAAAAGGCGCTTGCCACAAACGGACCGGCCTACATGGGCGTTGTCTCCCCCTGCAACCGCGGCTGGCGTTCACAGACGAACGACTCCATTCTTCTCTCACGGCTCGCGGTCGAGACCTGCTACTGGCCGCTGTACGAGGTCCAGGACGGGAAATGGACCATCAATTACGATCCCAAGGAAAGGAAAAAGCCGATCACTGACTGGCTCAAACCCCAGGGCAGATTCAAGCACTTGTTCGCGCCGGGGAACGAGGCATTGCTCGCGCAGTTCCAAAAGCTTGTCGACAATGACTGGGAAAGCCTCAAGAAGCTCCAGGAAATGTCCAAGAGCTGACGCCTAAATCGTCCAGTGTAAAGATTGTAGCCGGGGAGATGCACACCCGGCTATTTTACTTTCATACGGCCCAAAAAAACGCTTGAATTCTGGGCATGAGTATGGTTTAATGGCTTTACGCGCTTGTTTTCAGGCGGGGCGGCGCAATTCTTGAGGAGATGCGGACATGCTGGGTCAAGACTTGGTGATGTACGATGAAGAGTTTAAGCTGATCGACGCAGAACTCCATCGCCTCATCGCCCAGGCGAATGCCAAGGTTGTGTTCCTCGTTGATAAGAACGGCCAGCTGATCGCGGCCACGGGCGAGACTGAAAACCTGGATACCACTTCGCTTGCATCTCTTACCGCCGGAAACATAGCAGCCACCGGCGGTATGGCAAAGCTTCTCGGCGAGAAGGAATTCTCCATTCTTTTCCATGAAGGTGCGCGGGACAACATACATATCTCCATTATCGGCCAACGGGTCATCCTGGTGGTGATCTTCGACCAGCGGTCATCCCTTGGGCTTGTACGGCTCCGGGTCAAGAAGAGCTCCGAGATACTGGGAAAAATATTCAGCCAACTCCTTCTGAAAGTGGAAACGGAGAAGGGTTCAGGCAAAGCAGCCGATTCTCCCTTTGCGGAGATCACCGACGAAGATATTGACAAACTCTTCGGTTAAACCAACCTCGCATATTCCCCGAGCGTATTCAGGAGAGGAATTACAGCTCCATGTCTTTCATTAATTATTCGTCGAGAGAGATCAATTGCAAAATTGTTTTTTACGGCCCCGGGCTGTGCGGGAAGACGACTAATCTGCAGTGGATCTATAAGAAGACGAACCCGGACAGCAAGGGGAAAATGATCTCGCTGGCCACGGAGACCGAGCGGACACTGTTCTTCGATTTCCTTCCGCTCGCTCTGGGTGAAATCCGCGGTTTCAAGACACGGTTCCATCTCTATACCGTGCCCGGCCAGGTATTCTACGATGCGAGCCGGAAACTGATCCTCAAGGGCGTGGACGGCGTGGTGTTCGTGGCCGATTCGCAGATCGAACGCATGGAGGCGAACATCGAGAGCGTCGAGAACCTGCGCCTGAACATGACGGAGCAGGGCTATAACCTCGACAAAGTCCCCTATGTCATTCAATATAACAAACGGGATCTGCCGAATGTCGTACCGCTCGAAGAAATGAAAAAAGCGCTGAACCCGCGGGGTCTTCCGGACTTCGAGGCATGTGCCGTGGACGGGACCGGCGTTTTCGACACGCTGAAGGCAATTGCAAAGATGGTGATCATGGAACTCAAGAAGAGCCAGGACGGCGGCTAGAAAAACGCGGGTCAGGAACGAAAGAATCCATTGACAGGGCAGGCTTAATGTGGTATTTTCCGAGCCTGATTTCGTACTAAACACCGATCATTCCCGGATAGCTCAGCTGGTAGAGCGGGTGGCTGTTAACCACCATGCCGCAGGTTCGAGTCCTGCTCCGGGAGCCAGAAAAACAGAAGGGCTGATTCTTACACAGAATCAGCCCTTTCTGCATTCCCGAATCTCGTTGCCCGTCGACTTCGCTTGGCCTTGTCGGTACGCCCCTAAGTGTAATCGGAAACCTCATTCCTAATTTTACCGGCAGGTTGCTGCGCTGTTGATATCCCGGGTTTCGAGTATCTTTTTCGGATAGCCACGCATCGCGACATTGATCATCGCGCGTCCTATCTTCTCGGTGGTACTCAGATAGTGCGGAAAGATCACATTCAACAGGGGAAAGAGAGGCGCCGAAATCGCGTACATGATACGGTAGATCTTTGTTTTCGACTTCATGCCATGCAGAGGCCGAATAAATGCCGGGCGGAACAGGTATACCGCTTTGAACGGAAGCCGCAGCAGCGCATTTTCAGTTTTTCCCTTTACGCGCGCCCACATGATGCGGCCTTGTTCGGTGCTGTCTGTTCCCATACCGGATACATAGATAAAAGTCATATCAGGATTGAGCCGCGATAGGGTCTTTGCCGCTGCCAAGGTAATCCCATATGTCACACGCTCATAATCTTCTTCCTTCATGCCTGCTGATGAAATACCCAGACAGAAGAAGCATGCATCGAAACCAGTGAGATCGGTCTCTGTGTCTGAATAATCGTACAGATTCTGGCGGACGATCTCGCGGAGTTTCTGATGACCTCTACCGACGGCGGTTCGCCCGATCGTTTGCGCCAAGTGAACATCGGGGTTCAGAAGACACTCGCGCAGGACGCCCTGTCCAACCATACCGGTAGCACCAAAAAGAATGACCTTCATTGTTCAAACCTCTCTCACTGAATATGTACGCAATTTTCGCCGCGCAATGGGCGCGGAGATCAGCGGGGATGCAATTTTTTACGCGTGGTTCCAGAGCATCAGCTCCAACGGATGAGGATTCAAGTAGACCCGTAGCGCACCCTTTCGCCGAAAAGGCAGGAGTTGATGCCGAGTCCGATCTTTTCCATATTCATGCTCTTAAACAAAGATCAAAGCGCCCGCGTTAGATACGGGAAAAGGGCGTGTGCGCTGCGAGGAGGCGGGCAAAGAAAACGATAGAGGCGGTGATAATGAGAAAACACTTATTGATTATCGCTCTCCCCCGTTATTTCAACAGTACCATAAGAGACTCACGATTGCAAACCAAAGGAACGCCTCGCAGGAGAAGCCTGACGACAGACGCGTCGCTGGAGAAATTACCGATTACTCATGTTATAATTGATTTGTGTTAGAGATTAAGAGCAGTAGGGCGGTTAACCAGTCATCAGAAGGAAACGCATCCATGTTAATGATCCGTAAACCCGAAGACATCTATCAGATCGATGGCGAGGTGCAGAACGGCACATTCCACGGCCGCTGGCACTTTTCCTTCGGAGAATATTACGATCGGGATTTTGTGCACTTTGGAACACTGCGCGTCTTCAACGACGACACGCTGTCGCCGGGCGCGGTATGGCCGCTCCATCCGCATCGCGACAACGAGGTAGTAACCTACATCGCAGGCGGCGAGTTCAAGCATGCGGACGAGCGGGGCAAGGGCGGGGTCCTCAAAAAAGGCTGGGTGCAGCACACCACGGTGGGCACCGGCATGATGCATTCGGAGATCAACAACCTGACCGATGAACCTATGAGGTTCATTCAGATGTGGTTCCTCCCGAACAAGCACGGGCTGACACCATCGGTTGAGCAGAAGCGCGTGGATAAAAAGGACAGGACCGATCACTTCCTGCCGCTGGTCTCGAACATACAAGACAACACGCTTCGCATCGTCTCGGATGCGGAGGTGTACTCGAGTTTTCTGCAAAAAGGGCGGACGGTAAAGCATCAGATCCGCGAGGGTTGGGGTTCTTATTTTTATGTACTTGGGGGTGGGCCGGTGATAGTGAATGGAAACAGGCTCCCTGTCTTGACCGCTGTCATGGCGCGGCAGGAAAAGGAGCTGGATGTACGTGCGGAGCAAGATGCCGAACTCCTGCTCGTAAGCGTTCTTCTGATCGAGATGGAATGAGCACACATCCGCCATTGTGGAGGGTTAAAATGACCGAACCTGTAAGAATTTCGCCGGAAGAAGCAAAGAAAAAGATCCTGTCCAATGAAGCCATCCTTGTCTGCGCTTATGAGGATGAGGAAAAATTCAGGAAAATGCACCTTGAAGGCGCCATTTCTTTGATCGAGTTTAAGAACAGGGCCCCGTTGCTGTCAAAGGAGCAGGAGATCATCTTCTATTGAGCATGACCACGGGAGGCGAGCGCTGCCCGGCGGGCAGTGGAATACGGGGAAAAGGGGTTTCAGAACATCACGGTACTGGGCGGCGGGGTAGAGGCGTGGAAAAAATCCGGATTTCGTCTTGAGCGGGGATAGTCCCTGCCTCATGTGTGAGGCGAAGCCTTTATTCCATCGAAAGAGGGAAAAGAGTATCTATCTTTGACGTCTGTTCCTTCGGACTGGTGCTATACTTACATTAAACGCAAGAGATTACAGAGGAGGAGAGACATGCCGGTTCGTAAAGCAGAAGCAACATGGGAAGGAAACTTCAAAAAAGGAAAAGGGAAGATGAAGTTCGGCAGTGGGGCCTTTGAGGGCGGCTATTCCGCCGCATCCCGGTTCGAGCAAGGGCCGGGAACAAATCCGGAAGAGCTGATCGGCGCTGCACATGCCGGATGCTTCTCCATGGCACTGACCCTGTTCCTTGAGATGGCGGGATATGCACCGGAGAGCATCCACACGGTTGCGAGGGTGCACATCGACAAGGTCGGGGAGGGGTTCAAGATCACGACCATCGAACTCGAGACCGAGGGCAGGGTGCCGGGTATTGACGAGAAGGCATTCCAGGAGAAGGCCGAGGCCGCCAAAAAAGGATGCCCTGTATCCATGGCCCTGGCCGGTGTAGATATCAAGCTTCAGGCAAGGCTGCTAAAGCCGGCGGCATGAGCAAGAATCCTGCAACAATAGATCCGTAAAATTGCGGTGTTCCTTATTGCTTTCAGCGCTTCCTCTCGCAGGATAGCGACCAGCGTGACGCCGATATGCGGTAGCCAAGATAATAACACTATTGGCGATCCAGTTATTTTGGGCTAATTCATCCCTGTTCGCTCTTTGCCGTGTCCCATTGTCTTATCGTTATAAAAAAGTATCTGCTATACTTCTCTCAACATGAGCGACCTGTCGTCTGATACAATTCGTTGCAGCAAAAACCCCGAATTTAATAGGTGCGATACTGTTCGATGAAGCCCGGGAGGATATTTTGATCAGTCATCTTTTCTCTTCGCTAAAACTACGTGACCTGACCTTTCGGAACAGGATCTTCGTCTCTCCCATGTGCCAGTATTCCAGCCGCGACGGTCTGCCTACCGACTGGCACTTTGTCCATTTGGGAACCCGCGCAGTGGGCGGTGCGGGTCTGGTCATGGTTGAGGCAACCGCAGTGAGTCCCCAAGGCAGGATCAGCCCCGACGACAGCGGCATCTGGAGCGATGCCCACGCCGCGGCATATGCACCTATTGCCCGGTTCATCCGCGAACAGGGCTCTATTGCCGGTATTCAACTCGCCCACGCCGGGCGCAAGGCTTCCACTGACCTTCCGTGGCTGGGCGGAGGGCCGCTGCCGCCGGCGCATCGCGGCTGGCAACCGATAGCGCCGAGCCCGATCCCTTTTGCTCCGGGCCACCCTGTTCCCCGAGAGGCAACAGCGGAAGACCTGGAGTCCATTCACATGCAGTTCGTTGATGGGACTCGTCGTGCGCATGCCGCCGGCTTTCAGGTCATAGAGATACATATGGCGCACGGCTACCTGCTGCACGAGTTCCTGTCGCCGCTCACGAACCAGAGAACGGATGAATACGGCGGGAGCTTAGAGAACCGCATGCGATTTCCCCTGGGCATTGCCCGCGCCGTGAGAGACCTCTGGCCCGGGGACTTGCCTGTCTTTGTACGCATTTCCGCTACTGACTGGGTTGACGGAGGTTGGGATGTGGCGCAGTCACTGGAACTCTGCCGGCAGCTGAAGGCCATTGGAATAGATCTCATTGACTGTTCGGGAGGCGGGACCGTGCCCCATACCGTCATTCCTACCGGCCCCGGCTTTCAAACCCCATTTGCCACCGCGATCCGGAATGAAGTGAAGATTGCCACCGGCGCGGTCGGCTTCATTACTGACCCAATCCAGGCCGAACAGATCATTGCTACAGGCCTTGCCGATGCGGTGATACTCGCGCGGGAGATGCTGCGCAAGCCGTACTGGCCGCTCGAAGCGGCGAGCATTCTGGGCGTCGATCTGCCATGGCCGGTGCAGTACCAGCGAGCAAAAAAATGAACTTGGCAATCCCTGCAATCACTTCTTGAGCTTTTCGCGAAATTTGCCACCGTCCTTCCATGCATTCCCCACGTGTTCCCCCACGGACCAGAAGCGGTTATCGGGCATGGTCAGCAGAAAGGGCCTGATCTTCTTCACATCGGGTTTGTTCCCGGTGAGGTATTTTTCCTCTGAGAAGATATTTACGATCTCAGCGATGAAGAAGGTGTTGGTGGGAAGGTCCACGGTCTGGACAACCCGGCACTCGATGTTCAGCGGACAGACCGTGATCAGCGGCGCTGCCTTGAGCTCGCCGTAGAAGACCTCGAAGAGCTTCGATTTGTCATCCTTCTTGCCGGAGGCAATTCCGCAGTAATCGGTCACCTCGACCATGTCCACCGTCGGGACATTAACGCTGAACTGGCCTGTCTCCCGGATGGCCAGGTTCGAGGCATGCCCGTTGCCGACGCAGATGCCGAGCATTGCCGGGTCAAAATTCGCACGGGTCAGCCAATCCAGGGCCATGAAGTTGACCCTGCCCTGGACATGGGTTCCCAGGAGCGTCTGGGTCCAGGGCAGACAAAACGAGTTTTTCTCCATCTTGATCTTGCTCATTGTTATCCTCCTTTTTCCTCGTGAATATTTTGATTATAGCGCGGTCAG
>JBARBN010000092.1:0-16325 GCA_049793155.1 Nitrospirota bacterium | reverse complement strand
TGCTCATGCGCGACCGGCATCCCGTGGCATTCATCTTTATCGAGATCGATCCAACGCTCGTGGATGTCAATGTCCATCCTGCCAAGGCCGAGGTCCGTTTTCGCAATCAGTCTCAGCTTCACGATCTTGTCCGGGACGTGATCAGGGAGGGATTGCGGGGGACGAATACAGCTTCTGCGAGGACGCATGCTGATGGGGTGAGAGAGGCTATTGCGGATTTCGGAATGCGGAATGCGGGATATCCCCTCAACACGGAAGGGAAAGGCGTTTTCAGCCATCCTCTCCCCTTGAGGGAGAGGAATGAGGTGAGGGGTGATGTTTATACTTCCCTTTCCCCTGTATCTGCATCCCCATTTTCTGAACTCTACCCCCTCGCACAGATCCACGATTCCTTCATCATCGCCCAGTCGCAGGAAGGAATGGCGCTCATCGACCAGCATGCGGCGCATGAGCGGGTGCTTTTCGAGAAGCTGCAGGACCAGTTCAAAACCGGTCAGGTTCCTGTACAGGGTCTCCTGGTCCCGGACCAGATCGAACTCGGGCCCGCGCAGAGCACAGTGCTTGCTGAATATCTGCCGGAGCTTTCCAAACTCGGGTTCCTGGTGGAGGATTTCGGGAATGGCACGTTCGTGATCAAGGCGGTACCGGTACTGCTGGTTGGCGCCGACACCAAACAGTTGCTTCTCGATATCCTCGATGAAGTAAATGTCCACGGCAAGAGCGGGAGGATGGAAGAGCTCCGGGACGAGATGCTGAGCTTGATGGCCTGCCACCCCGCGATCAAAGTGCATCGTCATCTCGACCGGCAGGAGATGGAGACGCTGATTGCGGACCTGTTCAAATGCCGCATGCCGCATACCTGTCCGCACGGGAGACCGACGATCGTGCGATTTTCGATGGTTGAGATAATGAAGATGTTCAAGAGGATGTAGTCCTCCGCTGAAGCGCTTCCCGGTGTGTATTGAGAGATAAGGCAGATGTTTAATTTTTTAAACCATCGATGTTCCACCCTTACCCTGGTTTGCCTTGCACTCATCATCGGCGCTCCCGTTGCCGGCTGCGCTACGAACATCACTCGTGAGGACCTTCTCAAACAACTGCAGTCAGATGCTCCACCGCTGGTCGCGGATGTCCGTTCGCAGGGTGAATACGACCGTGACCATGTGCCGGGTGCGGTACATATCCCGTTTTACTCGATCGGCTCCGGTCTGAAGGAGCTGGGATACCCGAAAACAGACCCCGTCGTTCTTTATTGCGAGCATGGTCCGCGCTCTGGAATCGCCGGAATATCCCTGTATCTATCCGGCTATGAAAAGGTGTATTCCCTGGAAGGCAGCATGAAGGGCTGGAGAAAGAACGAGTTCCCGATCGAGATCATCACCCATTAGGGGTATGTACTTCACTCAAAGCTACAACATATTGAACCGTATCCCCGATTGGAACGCTCGGGGATGACAATAAAAAATGAAGTCATTCCCGAAGGTTTAATCGGGAATCTGGTTTTCGATACTTATTGCTCATTAATGCAATCCATGCCTAACAACAAACCCATCCTTATCATTGCCGGGCCTACTGCCGTGGGCAAGACCGATGTATCCATCAAACTCGCTCGCGAGCTCGGCGCGGAGATCGTGAGCGCCGATTCCATGCAGATCTACCGCGGCATGGACATCGGTACCGCCAAGCCCACCCCGGAACAGCGAAAGCTCGTATACCATCACATGATCGACATCGCGTCACCCGACCAGCCTTACAGCGTCGGTGATTACCTCCGTGATGCCCGGGCAGCCATCGATGGGATCCTTTCATCGGGCGGTACGCCCGTCGTAGTTGGCGGTACGGGTTTGTATGTCCGCGCGCTCATGAAGGGTCTGTTTCACGGACCCCCCGCGGACCTTGACCTGCGTGAGCGATTGCTGCAGCGTGAGGCCGAAGGAACCGGGTCACTCTATTCCGACCTGGTGAAGGTCGATCCCGAGGCAGCGGTCAAGATCCATCCGAATGATCTCCGGCGCACGATAAGGGCGCTCGAGGTGTACTATCTGCGCGACAGAAAACTCTCGGATTTTCAGCGTGAGCACTCGTTCCAGGACAGACCGTATCGTTTCCTCCTTCTGTTCCTGGTGAGGAGCCGGAGCGAACTGTATGCCCGCATTGAACAGCGGGTCGACCAGATGATCGCGGCAGGGCTTGAGGCGGAGGTGAGAACGCTGATGGAGCGCGGATACCATCACGAGCTTTCCTCCATGCAGGGACTGGGGTACAAACACTTTCTGGATTGTTTCCTCGGCAAGACGTCCCGGGAGGAGGCGGTCGCGCTTCTCAAACGCGATACAAGACGGTTTGCCAAGCGTCAGTTCACCTGGTTCCGACGCGAGCCCGAGGCGGTCTGGGTAGACATCACGGGCCTCGCGGATGCAAGTGAAATCCTTGAGAGAATAAAGAAAAACATTGAAATTTCAAATAAGGTAGTATAAGATTACCCAAATTATCAAGTCACGGCGCTGGCCCAATGTGCAGCATGTCGGCGACGGTTTCTCGGAGGGTTGGATGGGTAAGTCGCAGGTAAATCTCCAGGACATTTTTTTAAACCAGATGCGCAAGGAGAAGATCCCCGTAACGATGTATCTCGTCAACGGCGCGCGTCTCACCGGCATGATCAAGGGGTTTGATAACTTCGTCATCCTGTTGAAACAGGAGAACCAGCAGCTCGTTTACAAACACGCCATTTCAACCATCATCCCCGACAAACCCGTGGATTTTATGGAAGTCATGGAGATGAAAAAGGAAGCTGAGCAGGGTGCGGTGCAAAGCTAAAGCAGAAAACAAATGTCTGGACGCAGAGTGGTGCGGAAATGCGGACATAGAACCATTGTATCCTCCGCGTTGATCTGCGAAAATCTGCGTCTCCTGCATTTTCAAAGGAATTTTATTTCATGGTAAGGCGGTCTTCAAAAACGGAAAAGATCAGTATTGGCGTGATCGGCGGCAGCGGTTTGTATGATATGGAGGGGTTGACGCAGATCAAAACCGTGAAAATGGCAACGCCCTTCGGCAGGCCCTCGGATGAATACCGTGTCGGCACGCTGCATGGCAAACGGGTCGCTTTCCTTCCAAGGCACGGTCGCGGCCACCGCATCTTTCCCACAGACATCAACTACCGGGCGAACATCTACGGTATGAAGAAGCTCGGTGTTGACCGCATCATCTCCGTAAGCGCCGTGGGCAGTATGAAGGAAACGATTAAACCCGGCGATATCGTGATCCCGGACCAGTTCTACGATCATACAAAGCACCGCAGGAGCACGTTTTTCGGCAATGGCATTGTTGCGCATGTGGGCATGGCGGAACCGGTCTGTTCCGACCTGTGCAGAATCCTGAGCGAGGCCGGGACAAAGGTCGGGGCCACCGTGCACCGCGGCGGAACATATCTCTGCATGGAAGGACCTCAATTCTCGACCCGGGCCGAGTCGCTCATCTACCGAACATGGAACGTGGATGTCATCGGTATGACGAACGCCACAGAGGCCAAGCTTGCACGCGAGGCGGAGATCTGCTACAGCACCATTGCCCTGGCGACAGACTACGATTGCTGGCACCACAGCGAGGAGACCGTTACGGTCGAGGCTGTGCTCGCGGTCATGAAGCATAACATCGAAACGTCCAAGGCCATGATCCGCGAGGCAGTGCGTATACTGTCGGGACCGCATGTTTGCGGGTGCGGTGAGGCGCTTCGGAACACGATCATGACGCCGGAGAAACTGATACCGGCGAAAACAAAGAGAGACCTGGCGTTGATCATAGGGAAGTATATGAAGTCAAAATGAAAAGTGCAAAATGCAAAATGATGAATTAAACAAAATTTTCATTTTGCATTTTTCAATTTGCATTGGAGGTTTTCTTACGTGAGTCTGCTTGTCGTCGGTACGGTCGCACTTGATTCGGTAAAGACCCCGTTTGGAAAAGTGGATAATGCCCTCGGGGGCTCAGCCACCTATTTCTCAACTTCAGCGAGCTATTTTACCGATGTCCGGCTTGTGGCGGTGATCGGCGAGGATTTCCCCAGGGAACACATACAGTTCCTCAAGAGTAAAAATATCGATACGCGGGGCCTGGAGGTCCAGAAGGGCGAGACCTTTCGCTGGAGGGGGGAGTACGGTTACGATCTGAACGAGGCGCAGACCCTCGCCACGGACCTGAACGTTCTCGCGACGTTCAAACCGAATATTCTGGAAGAGTATAAAAACTCGGATGTTGTATTCCTGGCGAACGTAGACCCGGAGATACAGCTCGACGTTTTACGACAGGTCAGGAAACCGAAGCTTGTGGCCTGCGACACCATGAATTACTGGATATCGAGCAAGCCTGATGCGCTCAAAAGGACACTGAAGGAAGTGGACCTGCTGACCATCAATGAATCGGAGATAAGACAACTTGCCGGCGAGTCGAGCCTCGTAAAGGCGGCGAAGAGCATACAGGCAATGGGTCCGAAGACGATCGTGGTCAAGCA
Organism: Nitrospirota bacterium; assembly: GCA_049793155.1. Classification (GTDB taxonomy): domain Bacteria; phylum Nitrospirota; class UBA9217; order UBA9217; family UBA9217; genus JALNZF01. The sequence continues at coordinate 11,815 of JBARBN010000092.1, read as the reverse complement.
GGGCAGTTACGGCGCCATCATGTTCAACGACCGCAGTGTATTCAGTGCCCCCGCATATCCGCTCGAAGCGGTGTTCGATCCGACGGGCGCCGGAGATACCTTTGCAGGCGGTTTTATGGGATATCTGGCGAGCACCATGAATTTCTCTGAAGGGAGCATGAGAAAGGCCGTGATCTTCGGCAGTGTCATGGCTTCACTGAACGTGGAGTCCTTCAGTCTTGACCGGCTCCGGAGCCTGGATTATAAGGAGATCGAAGTCAGATACCGCGAGTTCAAGAAACTCACCCATTTTGAGGATATTTAACGGGGATCGAAGCCGGGCTGGTTCGGCATTCGTGCGCATTCGTCTTTTGTTCGTAATTGAGGACTTTAATTTGGAGATCACCTCACGCCATGTTTACGATCGATCCAAAAATAACTGAGAAAGACCTGAAGGGGAAGAGCATATTCAAGGTGCTCATTTCCATGAACAACCACCAGGTCGCCACTCCTGAGATGAGCCTCGAAGAGGCGCGAAGCTACGTGTTTTTTATCCGCGAGGGGAGAAACAGACTCTCGGCCTATATCGCACTTCATCTACTCCTTACCGATCGAAAGCTTGTCTACGCTCACTCCGCGAACCCCTTTTTGGAAGAACAACTGCTGAAAATCGAGGACGAGGCGCGTGACTTTGCCGAGTACCTGGGTGCGATGATGGATGAGATAGATTTTGCGAGCATGTCTGATCTTGAGCAGGATAAATGGATTGAGGATCAGGGCATCTTCAGTACGAAAACACCTCCAGAGGTTGCTGAGACTGTTCCCGCTCCTGCTCCCACATCCGCTCCAGAGACGCCTGCAGCGCCGGAGCCGCCCGTACCTGCAGTTGAGACGAAAAGCGCGCCTGAGCCCGCTGCAGCGCCGGAGCAGCCCTTGCCTGCAGCCGGGACGAAAAGCGCGTCTCAGCCTCCGGCAGCGTCATCGGTACAACCCGTACCTAAGACCTATCAAGTAGAGTCAAAGGAACCGACACGCGATGCACCTGTGACTGAGACGGTCAGGAAGGACGTTCCTACCCAGGCCCCTCCGCATGCAGCGGCAAAGCAGCGTCAGGAAACACTGCAGAAAGAGGCTACTGCGGGCATCGATGCTCCAAAGCAAACAGCAAAAAAGATATCTTTTTCTGCGACCAGCGTTGTGGGTCGGGACCGGGAGGCATTGGCCCGTCTTCTCACCTCGTTTTGAAAGGGGCATGAAATAATGAGATCATTAGCATTGATAATTCTCCTGGCTTTGATGGGATGTGTTACTGCCGGGAATACGGTTGACAAGTCAAAGATGGCGGAGGGGTATTATTCAAAGGGCTTGTCATACCTTCAGGAAAAAAATTACGAGATGGCCTCTGTTGAATTTAACCGGTCTCTTCAGACCGACAGCAACTTCAAACAGTCCTATTACGGACTGGGCATTATCAGCGACTATCAGGGAAAGCTTGAAGACGCGGCGAAATACTATCTAGCGGCGATCAGCAAGGACCCCGACTATTCAGAGGCCTACAACGCGCTTGGCGTTGTTTATTCGAAGCAAAAAAAATGGAAAGAGGCGATCAAGAGCTTTAATAAAGCCCTTTCCAATAAACTCTATACGACCCCCCACATTCCGTACCTGAATCTTGGCGATGTGTACATGGAACAGAAAGAATACGAAAAAGCGGCCGAAGCATACCGCGAATCCAAGCGGTTTGTCAATATTGAGTGGACTGTCATCAAACTCGGCACGGCTTTGTTAGAAGCGGGAAAAACAAAAGAGGCGATCAGCGAGTTCCAGGAGGGCATCGGGCTTTCCCCTCAGAATGCGAATATGCGATACAGCCTGGGCCTCGCCTATCTCAAGGATGGCAGCAAGAGGTTTGCGCTTACGGAGTTTAAGAAAGCGGCCGAACTGGCCCCGAAGAGCGACCTGTCCCGGAAGGCGAACGAGTATATCAAGATCCTGAGGTGAAACGGATGGGGACGTTAGGACAATATTTGCGCAGCGCCCGGGAGGCGCGCGGCATTGATCTGCATGAAGCTGCGCAGCAGACCCGCATCAGCATTGTTTACCTCAGGGCCCTCGAGGCAGAGGACTTTTCAAGACTGCCCGGCGAGGTTTTCGTCAAGGGTTTCCTGAAGAATTACGGAAAGTTTCTCCATCTCGATGAAGCGCAGGTCATGAAAAGATATGGGGATTTGAATGTCCCGAAGTCTGAAGCGGCACCTGTTGTAGAGAAGGAGCCGGTAGCTGCGAGCAGTGAAAAGAAAGCGCCGCGTTCGACCAGAATAGAGCCGTTTCTTTGGGGGACGGGCATCGTGATCGCACTGATCCTTTTCATGTTCACATCCCTGCCCGAGCGGCACAAGCGGGAAACGAAGCAGGTTGCAGCACCGATTTCCACGGGGCAAACAGTCATCGCCCAGGGCCTGGTCATGCAAACGGACAAGCTTTATCTTGAGGTAGTGGCCCTGGAAGATACCTGGCTCCTGGTGCGCACCGATAACGGTCCGCAAAAGAAAGCTTTACTGAAAAAGGGCGAAAGTCTCATTTGGAGCGCTGACGATCGGTTCCTGCTGAGCTACGGCAGCGCCCAGTCGCTCAAGCTGATGCTCAACGGTCAGGAACTGGCGGTGAATGAGCCTGGAAACGAGGTTGTCAGAGACTTGACCGTTACTGCATCGGGCGTCGTGAACAGAAAGATCCAGCCGGATAATAAATTGGCTCGGAAAAAGCATTTATCCGCCGAGCAGATCCCCTCTCAGGAATTGTACGGACCCCGGCTGCCCACAACCACTACGAAGACGCAAAAGAACATAGTCTTTGGCCCGTCCGCGCCGCAGACAAGACAGACGCCGACACAGACACGATAGTGAATTGATCCATCATCTGATCGATCACAGCCCCTGCGATATTTATCAGTAGTAATTGGTAAATTGCTGCATAGTTTATCTTCGTAGCAACCCGAAGAAGGGAGCTGGCTTTTCTGCATCACTTCTTCCGTACCGCAATCGCCATCCTCATCACATGAGTTCCCTGCCAATAGGTTCTTTTGCATCGCGGACAGCGCAAGAATAAATATTTATTTTCGTAAACGTGTTGCGGTACGAGGTCCTTTGCTTCCTCTCGGGTGATCTGACTGAGGGGATCATTGCACTCCGAACAGCGGGAGAAGGGTTCGAGGAGCGTTTCAAGGGGAAAGGAAGAGAGTACCTGGTCGACTTGTTCCTGCACGAGGTCGCTGTTGATGAACAGATGGTTCTCCGACAACGGCCGGTCACTGAGGGCCTTATCCCGTGTCAGGATCACGCGGTCCTGTTCGAGCGAGAGGCGGATGATCTCGTTGTCATTCAGCGTCCGGTTGTAAAGGACATCGAGCCCCAGGAGCCGCATTCGCCTGGCAAGCCTGCCCAGCATGACGTCAGCGATGAATTTCATGAGAACCAAATGCGCGCCACGAAGACACGAAGACGCGAAGAAAGAATTTAAACGATCATACGCTTTATGCCGTCTTTAATGCGAGGCACGTTGAAATTGATCAGAAAGCCAAGATCCTTTTTTGAAAGCTTAAGATGACTGAGCAATTGTGCCTCCCATACGGGATTAGTTGCGTCCACTGCTTTCAATTCGCAAATGATGTCGTCCTCCATCAGAACATCTAACCGAAGTCCTTCATCGAATAGAATCCCGTCATACGTAATCGGGATGTCCACCTGACGAAGATATTTTAGCCCTCTCTTGGTCAGCTCATGACAAAAACAGACACATACACCCTTTCGAGCAGCCCCGGACCAAGTTCCTTGTGCACGACGAAGGCAGCATCAACAATCTTTCGGGCTTTTTCTTCAATATGGTCACGCAGAATCTTCGTTTTCATGATTACCTTCGCGCCTTCGCGTCTTTGTGGCGGCTTCGGTTTATCGAAATCTTCTCAGTCTCAGCGAATTTGACACCACGCTCACCGAGCTGAACGCCATGGCTGCCGAGGCATACATGGGATTCAACATTCCTGCGGTGCCAAGGAACGGGTAGAGGACGCCTGCGGCGACCGGGATGCCGATGATATTGTAGAAGAAGGCCCAGAACAGGTTCATCTTGATCGTCTGCATGGTCCTGCGCGAAAGCCTCATCGCGGTCGCCACCACGCGGAGATCGTCCTTGATAAGCGTGACGTCCGATGCCTCGATGGCCACATCCGTGCCTGTGCCTATGGCGATGCCTATATCGGCCTGGGTAAGGGCAGGGGCATCGTTGATGCCGTCTCCTACCATGGCGACCACGCGGCCCTCAGCCTGGAGTTTTTTAACCGTGTCCATCTTGTCCTGCGGCAGCACTTCGGCCAGCACCCGGGTGATGCCGAGCTCGCCGGCAATGGCCTGGGCAGTGCGGCGGTTGTCGCCCGTCAGCATCACGACCTCGAGTCCGAGCGCTTTGAGCCCGGCCACAGCCTCCTTTGAGTGCTCTTTGACCGTATCCGCGACCGCAATGATCCCTGCAGCTTTGCCGCCAACAGCCACGAACATGGGTGTTTTCCCGAGGGCTGAAAGCCTCTCCGCTTCTTTGAGGAGTTTTCCGAAATCGATCTTTCGATCGGACATAAGCCGTTCGTTGCCGAGGATGACCTCTTGCCGTTTCAGCACCGCACGAATGCCATGCCCCGGGAGTGCTTCAAATTCATCCGCTTGTTCAAGGGCAATATTCTTTTCAAGCGCATTGCGCACGATCGCCTCTCCGAGCGGGTGTTCAGAGCCCTTTTCCGCAGACCCCGCGAAAAAGAGGATTTCCTGTTCGCCCATGCCGTTTTGAATAACGTCCGTGACCATTGGCTCACCGCGCGTGAGCGTACCGGTCTTATCCAGTACGATAGTATCGATCTTTTGTGCCCGTTCGAGGCTCTCAGCGTTCTTGAACAGGATGCCCTTTTCTGCACCCTTGCCGGTTCCAACCATGATGGCCGTAGGCGTGGCGAGTCCCATGGCGCAGGGGCAGGCGATGATCAACACGGCGATAAAATTCACGAGGGCGAAGGTGAATTTTGTTTCTGCCGGTCCGAAGAGATACCAGATACCGAAGGTCACAATGCCGATCGAGATGACCGTGGGCACGAAGATGCTCGAGATGTAATCCGCGAGGCGCTGGATCGGCGCCTTGGATCCCTGGGCCTCCTGCACCATGCGGATGATCTGGGAGAGCATGGTGTCCTTGCCCACCTTGGTCGCCTCGAAGGTGAAGGTGCCGGTCTTGTTGATCGTGGCGCCGATGACGGTGTCCCCGGTTTTCTTCTCCACGGGCAGGCTCTCTCCGGTCAGCATCGCTTCGTCAATCGATGAATAGCCGGTGCGGACGATGCCATCGACGGGTATCTTTTCCCCCGGTCTTACCATGACGAGGTCGCCGGCTTCGACGTCTTCGATCGGGATATCAAGTTCTTTGCCTTCGCGGACCACACGCGCGGTCCGGGGCTGAAGCCCCATGAGCTTTTTGATCGCCTCGCCGGCCCGCGATTTCGCCCGAGCCTCAAGATATTTTCCGAACAGGATGAGCGTGATGATCATCGTCGCGGTGTCATAGTAGGCGCCGCCGTGGGCGCCCTGGTGGCCGAGCAGCGCAGGGAAGAAGGTAAGTACCACGCTGTAGCCATAGGCCGCGCTTGTACCTACCACCACGAGGGTGTTCATATTCGTGCTGCCGTGCTTGATCGAAGCCCAGGCATTCTGGTAGAAGTGTCGGCCTGCCCAGAACTGGACCGGAGTGGCCAGCAGGAAGAGGATGAACCACATGGTCTGGCGCGGGAGAACGGTGATGAAGGGGAGCATGTCCTGGAAGCTGCCGATCATAACGAGCGCTGCCAGGACTGCGCTCACGATGAGCTTGTTCCGGATCTCGGCGAGCTCCCTTTCCCGGGCTTCTTTTTCGATGTCGAGCGCAGATCGGCCTTCGATCTGCTGGGGCACGCGGAAGCCGGCTTTCTCGACGGCCCTCCTGATATCCCTGAGACCGATCTGGCCGGGAACATATTCCACTTCCAGGGTCCCGGCTGCGGGGTTCACGACTGCCTTGAGCACGCCGTCGATATTTCCGGCGATGCGTTCAAGTTCCTTCGAACGCGAGACATCAAGATCGATGATCGGGATGAAGACCGTTTCCGTTACCGCCTGATAGCCTGATTCATGAATGCTGGATATGAATTTGTCCAGACCGGTAACGGCAGGATCGAACTCGACGACCGCTTTTTCATTGGCATAGTTGACATTCGCGCTTTGTACGCCAACGAGCCGTGAAATGTCCTTCTGTATGGCGGCAGCGCAGTTCACGCAGGTCATGCCTTTGACCGGGATGACGGCTTTTTTAGTTTCCATAGGGACATATTACCATAAAGTCACGGGTGGGCAAAGGGAGAAGAGCCACAGGCATGGGCAATAAAACGACATGTTGGGAGGAAAAGCCGGGAGAGCAGCGAACATCCAAAAAGGCGGCTATTTTGGTTCATCCGGGGGTGTGTCCTGAGGCATTTCTTTGGGTTGCTCCGTCGGCGCGACAGGAGGCGTACTTGTCAGTCTATCCTGTACTGAATCTTTCGTCTCATCTGCGGGTGTATCCATTGGAGCTTCCGTCGACGCGGCACGCTGGCATACCTCGTGACAGGCCCTTAAAGCGTTCTGGACATCCTGCAGGCATTTTTTGCGGGTCAGAACCGTATCGCTTTCTTCCGTGATCGGCGGGCAGTTTACGGTGCTCGCTTCAAGGTCGGTGGAACAATTTTTTTGACACTCTTCGATGGTTTCTGCGGGGATTACACCCGGCAGAAATAACAAGGCAACGAACATGGGCAGAGAAATAAAGAATCGCATCTTACGACCTCCTCCAATGGCAGAAGCCATCCATGCAATTAAGCGTTGACGACTGCTTTAATTGCGGCCTGAACATCAGGTGCGATATTGGTGAACCTGATCCCGTACAGGTGAAAATCATTCATTTCCGCCGTTTGAACGACCCTTTTTATTTCACCGTATCCGCTTACATGCTTGCCATCAGGCAGAAAGAACGAGAAGAAAATACCGTCACCTTTTGAAAGAGGTTCCTCAGTCCTGATGAGCATGCCGCTGACGCTGATATTCTCGGTCAAGAATGGCAGTGGCCTGTCCTTGAATTTACCCTGAATGGCGACCGCAAGCGCCACCCGGTAGGAAATCCGCGGCGCGATACTGAGGAGTTCCTGCATTTTGATGTGAAGCAGCGTAACATCCACCGGCATGGTAAAAACAGCGTTGGTACGGCACGCTTTGCTGCGCTCACGCTGGGTGAGCGTGTCATTACAGACGAGGATAGTTGAAACGTCACGCAATGCCTCGCTGTTCCTGATGGTTTCGTAGAGCACTTCACTCTTGATCCCCGGCGTGTCCAGGTGTGTGACAAGGAGAGAAACGCCTTCATCATGATGAACTTTAAGCACTTCAGCGTTCGTGGCCGCAGTAAACACCATGATATCGGCGCGATCGAGAAAACTGCTTTTCCCGGTAATAAGGGCCTTAACATCATTCGTCAACAGCACCTTTTTCATTATCGTATCCGCTCTCTCCGTACCAAAGGGCACGCATAGTATACGTTAGGGCTGCGGGGAGCGTCAAGAATAAATAAAAAGGCTTCTTCATTATCACGGGCTGAAATGTCGATCAGACCTTTTTCCGGTAGAACGGCAGATCAACGATCTTTGCCGCGATCTCCCGGTCACGAACCTCGATCTCGATCTCCTGTCCCGCCTGGGCATAGCGGCTCACGACATAACCGAGCCCGATGCCGGTGCGGCGGTGGGGCGACTGGACGCCGCTGGTCACCACGCCTATCTCACGGCTCTCCGAAAAGATGCTGCCGCCGCTCTTCGGAACGCCTTTATCGACGAGGATAAAACCGGCCAATTTCTGTTTCGTTCCTTCGGTCTTGAGCTTAAGCAAGGCCTCTTTGCCGATAAAATCTTTTTTGAAATCGATGAACGATCCCAGCCCTGCCTCGAGAGGAGTACGCGTTTCATCAAGGTCGCTCCCATACAAGAGATGTCCTGTCTCCAGGCGCAGTATGTCCCTGCAGGCAAGGCCGCAGGGGAGAAGACCCCTGTCGCTTCCGGCGGCCAAGACCGCGTCCCAGAGAGCCTCCGCGCGGTCAGCCGACACGATAAGTTCATACCCCTGGTCTCCTGTGTAGCCGGTTCGCGAGATCGTGACAACGATGTCCTGCACGGTCAATTCCCGAACAACCCGTGCCTTCATTTTACCCAGGTGAATTCCGGTGAGTTTCTCGAGGATGGGGACCGATTGCGGCCCCTGCAGAGCAAATTGCGCGAGAGCTCGCGTTTTATCGGTCACGTGTACGTCATCGGTTGCATGCTTTTTGAGCCACAGGAGTATTTTCTCGGTATTGCATGCATTCGTGGTGAGCAGGCAGTGGTTTGCGGCAAGGCGAAGGATGAGAACATCATCGAGAATGAACCCGGATTCGTTGCAGATGAGACCATAGTGAACGGAACCGACCGCCATCTTCTCAATATTTCTGGTCAGCACGCTCTGAAGAAAAGGAGCAACGCCAAGACCGGTGATCTCGATCCTGCCCAGGTAACCGAGATCGAACAGCCCGGCGGCCGTCCGAACAGCCTGGTATTCAGCAAGCACGTCGGAGAACTGGAGAGGGATCTGCCAATCCTGATATTCCGTCAACTTTGCATTTACCTGAAGATGTTTCTGATGGAGAACGGTCTGTTTCATTCGGCCTCCGCGGTAAAAAAAAGAGTACAAAGTTCAGAGTTCAGGGTTCAGAGTCCAAGGTGAGGCTGTTTCTCTGAAACACCAGATTCCCCCCGGCTTAAAAGCATACTGGGGCAGGCTTATAAACCTTCGGGAATGACTTTTTATCAATCAGTTATTTGTCATCCCCGAGTGCTTCTATCGGGGATATGGTTTCACTATGTGGCGGTTATGGAATCAAGTAAATGCCCCAAATGGGAGATCGAACTACTTTATCCTGATTTTATCAGGATCGGTCTTCCCATCGGCAAGTTTGTGGATGTCCTTTGGATGGAAGGCGCCGACCTCGGTGATGATAGCCGTTACGTAGCGGGCCGGCGTCACATCGAACGCCGGATTTGCCACCTTTACACCGTCTGGCGCAATCTGGACCTTGCCGAAAACATGGGTGACCTCGCGGGGATCGCGTTCTTCAATGGGGATAAGAAGCCCTGACTTCATGGTAAAATCGACGGTCGAGAGCGGCGCGGCAACATAGAAGGGGATACCGTGTTCCTTGCACAGGACTGCGAGTCCGTAGGTGCCTATCTTGTTCGCCACGTCGCCGTTTGCGGCTATGCGGTCCGCGCCCACGATCGCCAGGTCGATCATATCCCGGTACATGAAGTATCCGGCCATGTTGTCTGTGATCAGCGTGCAGGGGATGTTTTCCTGCATGAGCTCCCAGGCGGTCAGGCGCGCGCCCTGAAGCACAGGACGCGTTTCGTCCACGTAAACATGTATCTTTTTCCCTTCCGCCACTGCGGAGCGCATAACACCCTCGGCGGTCCCGTAGCCCGCGGTTGCGATGGAGCCGGCGTTACAGTGGGTGATGAGATTGTCATCAGAAGACACAAATCGTGATCCGTAGCCGCCTATCCGCTTGTTTGTCTCGATGTCCTCGTCGTGCATGCGCTGGGACTCCTCTACCAGCATTGCTCGAAGAGCGTCAAGACCCTTGTCCCTGTTGGCCTGCACGAACTTCTTGACCCGATCGATGGCCCAGAAAAGGTTTACTGCCGTCGGGCGCGTGGCTGCCAGGTGAACACAGATCTCTTCAAACTTGGGCCAGAACTCTTCGAATGAACCGGCATTGATTTGGCGCGCACCGAGTGCCAGGCCCATAGCTGCCGAGACGCCGATCGCCGGGGCACCGCGCACCCAGAGCTCCTTGATGCCCTTTGCCACGGTCTGGTAGTCCTTGCACTCATTGTACACGGTCTCGAAGGGCAGTTTTGTCTGGTCCAGCATCCGGACGACGCCGTTTTTCCACTCGACAGTGGGGATCATGAGTAAAACTCCTTATTGTTTATTTGTATTGCGGGAGTGGGTGATAGTGAGATTAATATAATGTAATACCTTCAGATTGTCAAAAGAATATGTGTGTGAAAGGAACTATATTTGTCACAGCAGAGCGGCATTAATTCGTTATCGACTTTGTAACAATAACCATGAGCGACTTTGTCGGCGCATAGGGGTGCTCTTGAATCAGCACATTTACCTGGTCGCCTTTTTCAATGGTATCTTTGCCCGTACCCGATACGAAAAGGTCCTGGCCATTATATTTGATCAGATATCCTTTATACCGATATTCGCCTCGAATGATCTCGCTTACCTCAGCTACGATGCCCTTTTCGCCAGGGCTTTGAATGCTCTGGGCCAATTCATTTGCAGCCTTTGATGCATTTGAATAAAATGGCGCTGCCCAAAACAAGAAGACTATGAGCACAATATGCAGCACAACGGATGAGGCCATCAGATATATTTTTACGTATTTCATGTAATCTCCTTGTCAGCCGAATAATATATTGAGTGTCCAGAAAGAACTCATTACCGTCTCTTATATCATAAAGCAATGTTTTAAGCAAAAATAGTAAAAAATGCGATGGCACGACGCCTTTCTCGAAAACTGAGCGTGGCTTGACGGCAGATCAGATGAATGGAATTACTTTGCCTGTACAGACAGCGTGCCGCTTCTTCCGTCAATTGTGCCGGAAATAAGATCGCACAGGGGAATGGAAGAGGGGTCCTGAAGAAGGATGCCGGCAAGGTCAGCGAGTTTTTTGACCTGTATCCGGCGTTCCCGGACCTGTTCGAGCAAAGACCTGAACAGGGTGATCTTCTTCATGCCTTCGACCTCTGCGTGGACGGTGAGGACGTTCAGCTTGTCCGGCGTCATGAGCTCAAGGTAATGCGCGATAATGCGGTCCTCGGGATATTCAGGCCTGCCGAGCAGCTCATCCAGCGTCGGAAGTGTGGTCGGTATCTGGGGTGTCTTGTAAACCACGCCGCCCACGCGCGGGAAGAATGGATGCGTGCCGCGGGCATCGCTGGCATAGAGCAGGTTTGCATCATCATAGGCCTCGAGGCTGAAACTGTTTGCCTGCCAGCCCGCTGAGCCCGCGGTCTTTGCCGGTTCGCCGAAGATCCGTTCGAATTCCTTCCGGGCCTTGCCGAACTCCTCATAGACCTCAGTGCGGTCCATCTTCGCGAGCCCGTCCTGCCAGCGGATATGGTCGTAGCAATGGATGCCGACCTCGTGTCCCTTATCGCGGGCAAGGCGCATGACCCCTTCGTTCCGCCTGCCGACGCGGGGTCCGGGCAGAAGGATGCCATTCAGCAGCGTACGGATGCCGTAATTGGAAACAACGCTGGTGCGGCTGACCTTGCTCAGGAATCCGGGACGAAAGATGCGCTTGATCGCTCGGCCGGTGTTGTCCGGACCGAGGGAAAAGAGAAACGTGGCCTTGATGCCGAACACCTCGAAGAGGTCCAGCAGATTGGGAACGCCTATGCGCGTGCCGCGGTCGGTATCGACGTCGATCTTGATGGCGAGAATGATTGCTTCCTCCCTTTCAAGGGGAGGATGGAGGTGGGGATGGGGTTGTGACGTTGGTTTAAGGCTCATATATTTGCTATGTCCCGGCCCATCCTCACCCCAGCCCTCTCCTTGAAGGAGAGGGAGGTCACAAATGCCGAATCGTTTTGTGATCAGACTATTCGCTCAGCTCGCTCGACGGCCTGCCGAGGTG
>JBARBN010000091.1:0-2720 GCA_049793155.1 Nitrospirota bacterium | reverse complement strand
CGATGGATATGAACGTATTGAGCGATATAGTACCGTAGCGCTTCTTGGTTTTCAGATAGCGCAGGCTGACGAATATTTCGTAGGGAAGTTTCATGGTTAAAGGCAGGAGACAGGAGCCAGAATTCAGAAGTCAGAATAGAGACAGTACAGATCTGTATTCCCTTCTGGCCCCTGACTACTAACTCCTGACAACTATAGTGACTCCTAACCCGGACAAGCCGGAACCATAAATAAATTCATATTTAGCACGGATGCACACCGATGAACACGGATAAGAATTCAAGATTTAGTCCTTATTTTTATCAATCTGTGTCAATCCATGTTAATCCGCGGAGAAATTTTATTAAGAATTTGATTCTTTAGTAACTCCTGACCCCTGACCCCTGACCTTATCCCTTCTCCTTCTTCATCTGCGGGAACAGGATCACGTCCCGGATAGAGCTGGCTCCCGTAAGAAGCATCACCAGACGGTCGATACCGATCCCCTCGCCTGCCGCCGGAGGCATGCCGTACTCGAGGGCGCGGATGAAGTCTTCATCCATCTGGTGGGCCTCTTCGTCCCCTGCCTCACCTTCCGAGACCTGCTTAAGGAACCGTTCTTTCTGGTCTACCGGATCATTCAACTCGGAGAATGCATTTGCCAGTTCCCTTCCAACGACGAAGAGCTCGAACCGCTCCACATAATCGGGATTGTCATCGCATTTCTTCGACAGTGGCGATATGTCCGTTGGATAGTCGGTGATAAAGGTCGGTTGAACGAGCTTGGGCTCGACCAGCGCCTCGAAGATCTCATTCAGGACCTTTCCCAAGGGTTCTCCGCCGGTAAGGTGAGCGCCGAGTTTTTTTCCATACTCCCTGGCTTTCGCGCTGTCGGCAAGGACCTCCCCGGATACGCCGGCTTCGCGAAGGGCGTCGAGGTAGGTGATACGCTTCCAGGGCGGCGAAAGATCGATCACATGCCCCTCGTATTCCACTTCGGTCTTACCGAGGACGTCCATCGCTATGGAGCTGATCATCTGCTCCGTCATGGTCATGAGATCGCGGTAATCGGCATAAGCAGTATAGAACTCGAGCATAGTGAATTCGGGATTATGGCGCGTGGAGATGCCTTCATTCCGGAAATTGCGGTTGATCTCGTAGACTTTTTCAAAACCGCCCACGAGGAGCCGTTTGAGATACAGCTCCGGCGCGATGCGCAGGAAAAGGTCCATGTCCAGGGCGTTATGGTGCGTTTTGAACGGCTTCGCTGTTGCCCCGCCTGGAATTGACTGCATCATCGGCGTCTCGACTTCGATATAACCGCGGGCGTTCAGAAAACCCCTGATAGCCTGGACGATCTTCGTGCGTAGCTGAAAAACCTTTCTGACATCCGGATTTACGATCAGGTCCAGATACCGCTGGCGGTAACGGAGTTCAACGTCCGTCAAACCATGCCATTTTTCCGGCAAAGGGCGGAGCGATTTCGAGAGGAGCGTGAATCCTTCCATGTCGATCGTGAGCTCATTCGTTTTGGTACGGAATAGAAAACCCTTCAGGCCAATGAAGTCGCCGATGTCCAGTTTTTTGAAGAACGCGTACTGCTCGTCACCGAGCGTGTTCTTCTGAAAATAGACCTGGATCCTTCCCGATCCGTCCTGGATATGGCCGAAACCGGCCTTGCCGAAGCTTCGCATGGCAACGATCCGTCCCGCTATGGTGATCTCAACCCTGGTTTTTTCAAGGTCTTCCTTGCTTGTTTGCCCGTAACGATCGATCAGTTCCTGTGCGGATATGGATACGTCGAACCTTCCCGCATACGGACGGATGCCCATCGCGCTGATCTCTTCGCGCTTTTTAAAGCGCTGCTGGATCAGCTCGTTGTGATCTTCCATGAAAATCCCCTTTACCGTGATGATAAACTTGATCGCCGATTATACTGATTATAGGTGGAATCGTCAAGGATAAACAAGCTTGATAAGCGCGCTGGATGAGGATTGCATGCCGACAGGTTCCTAAGATTCGCGACACAACACGATCTTTTTAAGGGAGGATTGAACTCTGTCCACGGATGTTCGCTAATTAGTTAAAGTCTGCGTATTCGTCGAGGGATTCTTCGCCAGGCTTTTACCTTGTCAGCATCCTGAGCACTTCGAGATATTTTTCGCTGGTTCTTTGCACGACATCATCGGGGAGCACAGGCGCGGGCGGCTTTTGGTTCCAGTCAAGGGAAAGAAGATAATCCCGGACGAACTGTTTGTCAAAGCTTTTCTGAACAACACCTTCCCGATAGTCATTCTTCGGCCAGAAGCGGGACGAGTCAGGCGTAAGCACTTCATCGATCAGGATGACCTCACCGTTTAACATTCCGAATTCGAGCTTTGTATCAGCAATGATGATCCCCTTAGGTTCGGCAAGTTCGCATGCGCGGCGATAAATAGCAAGCGTGTATTTTCTTATTTTATACGCTATGTTATCGCCAACACGCTTAACAACATCTTTAAAATCTATATTCTCGTCATGCTCGCCGATTTCGGCCTTGGTGGAGGGTGTGAATATCGGTTCAGGCAGTCGCGACGCCTCGGTCAACCCGGTCGGCAGCATAATGCCGCTTACTGAACCCGTTGCCTTGTACTCCTTCAGTCCGGAGCCGGAAAGGTAGCCGCGCACGATACATTCTACGGGCAGCGGTTGCGACTTCTTCACAAGCATGCTTCTCCCTTCGAGGAGTGCAGCATGAGGCT
>JBARBN010000090.1:0-14284 GCA_049793155.1 Nitrospirota bacterium | reverse complement strand
GCCGCTGCGCCTGTTTTTCGTCCTCGGCAAACGGGATCATCCGGTCGACCATCTCCCGCACCGCATCGGCCATCTTGGCAAGAAGCGTCTTGTCCTTGATGACCACAAAGCTCCAGGGCTGGGTGTTGTTCGCCGAGGGCGCAAGCCTGCCCGCGTCAAGGATCTTTTTTATATCCTCATCGGCTACGGGCGTCCGCTTGAATTTGCGGATGCTTTTTCTTCCTTTAATTGCGTTGAAGAGGTCCATACCTTTTTATAAAATTAGAACCAATTTTACCACTAAGACACCAAGACACTAAGAACTGCCACTATAAAATAAATTAAGATTACTACTTGGGTATTTCCTGGTGACTTAGTGCCTTCGTGGTGACAGCTGTTGATTGTATTTACACCATCCCCGCCAGATCCCGGATCAGCTTTTCTGAATCCTTCCATCCCAGGCAAGGGTCGGTGATGGATTTGCCGTATACGTTCTCCGTCACCTTTTGTGTCCCTTCTTCGATGAAACTCTCGATCATAAAACCCCTGACCATGTCCCTGAGCAGGGATGAATGCCGGCGGCTCTGCATCACTTCCCTTGCGATCCGGGGCTGTTCAGCGAACTTCTTGTCGGAGTTCGCATGGTTGGTGTCCACGATGATCGCGGGGTTCGTGAGTCCTCGCTTCTGATAGGACTCGGCAAAAAGCTTGAGGTCCTCATAATGATAATTGGGGACCGCAAGGCCATGATAGTCAACCGCGCCGCGAAGCACGGCGTGCGTCAGCGGGTTGCCCGAGGTCTCCACTTCCCACCGGTTGTAGCTGAAGACATGGGGCGCCTGGGCAGCCTGGATGGAATTAAGCGTCACCTCCATGTCGCCCGATGTCGGGTTCTTCATGCCCACGGGAATATCGAGACCGCTGCACGTCAGGCGGTGTGCCTGGTTCTCAACCGAGCGTGCGCCCACGGCAACATAGCTCAGGACATCCTCGAGGTAGGGATAGTTTCCCGGATAGAGCATCTCATCGGCTGCGGGAATATGGGACTCCCTGAGCGCACGAATATGCATCTTCCTGATCGCCTTGATGCCCTCGACGATGTTCGGCTTTTCCTGGAGTTTTGGCTGGTGGGCCATGCCCTTGTAACCGATCCCGGTTGTGCGCGGCTTGTTGGTGTAGATGCGAGGAATGATGATGATCCTGTCCTTCACCTCGGCCTGGACCTTTGCCAGCCGCGAGATATAATCGCACACCGCCTCCTCATCGTGGGCCGAGCATGGCCCGATGATCAGGATGAACTTGCTGTTCTTTCCGGTGAACGCATCCTTGATGTCCTGGTCGCGCTTTTTCTTGATCTCCACCAGGTCCGGGGAAAGCGGCATTGCCGCAAGGACCTCCTGGGGTGGAGGAATTTCCTGAACATATTTGAAACTCATACCCTGTATAACCTCCTCTGCGCCATACCTTCATGGGTACGTGCGTGGCATGCAGTATAAAATCCGGCATTGACTAAGTCAAGCCAAAAAACGTTTATTTTGAAAAGGCTTCTCGTCATCAACAGCATCCCCTGCCAAAGTTGATCAACAAAAAATATCTGGCCTTTTTTGCCGCAATATTGTATAAATCTTGCCATGGCAAAGAAATTCTGGGCAAAAGGCAAAGGCGGCAAGTTCGACCGCATCGTTTTCCTGGGGATCATCATCACTTTGATCGCGATCTCACTCACGCTCTGGGGCCCGCTTCGCAAGTTCCGGGTTGCTGAAGAAAAGAAGCCTGCCGTACAAACAAAGAAGCAGGAACCGCTCCAGAAAAAGGCCGGGAAAAAAGATAAAAATGAAATAAAAGAAACAAAAAAACATGCTGAAAGCCTTGTAGCAGGGTCTTTTGAAAGAACTGTCCTCGTGGCCATCGTCATCGACGATCTGGGCCAGGACCTGAAAAAGGCGAAAGAGGTCCTCACGCTGCCCGGAAAGGTCACCCTCGCTGTTCTGCCGGGACTTGCGCAATCAAAAAATATTGCCGAGCTGGCAGGACAGGCCGGTCGAGAGGTCCTTCTCCATTTGCCCATGGAGCCCTTAAAGGACCACGAAAAGACACGGACGCCAGGCACACTGAGCGCCGGCATGACTCCCATGGCGTTCCTGAATACCGTGAGCGAAGACGTGGAGTCGGTACCGGGAGCGGTAGGCGTGAACAATCATGAGGGCTCGGCGCTCACGGAAAACAAAGAGGCCATGAAATTCCTGATGGCCGAGCTCAAGTCCCGCAATCTTTTTTTCCTCGATAGCCTGACCAATTCGAAGAGCGTAGCGTATGAGACAGCCATCGAGTTCGGCATGAAAGCCGCAAGACGCGACGTGTTCCTGGACAACGACACCGACCATCCTGCCTCGATTCGGAAACAACTCAATGAGCTTGTCGAGATCGCCCGAAATCACGGTAAAGCCATCGGCATCGGACATCCGCACCCGGCCACGCTGAGCGAACTCAGAAAGTGGCTTGACGAGAACGATAATCAGGGAATAGAGATCGTGCCGGTGTCGAGATTGATGAACTGACAGGGTCAAGGGTCATGGCCCTTGCCCCCTGACCCTTGACCCATTGCAATTCCCACAATTTTACACTTCTCAAAACCACATGCTCACTCTCGGAATAGAAACCTCATGCGATGAAACCGCCGCCGCGGTGCTGCAGGATGAAAAGGTCCTGTCAAACATAGTCTCTTCGCAGATAGACATCCACAAAAAATTCGGGGGTGTCGTGCCCGAGCTCGCATCACGGGAGCACCTTAAGAACCTGATGCCTGTTATCCGCGAGGCTCTTTCATCCGCATCGGTTACGCTCAAAGACATCAACCTCATAGCAGTCACCTACACGCCCGGTCTGATCGGCGCGCTGCTCGTGGGAGTGTCCGCCGCCAAGGCCATTGCCTATGCGCGCGGCATCCCCTTCATCGGCGTGCACCACGGAGAAGGTCATATCCTTGCCGCGCATATCGAGTATCCCGGCATCGGCTACCCCTATATCGCCCTGCTCGTTTCAGGCGGGCATACGGCGATCTACCACGTCATGGGACTCGGTGAATACCGGCTCCTTGGACAGACGCGCGACGACGCGGCGGGCGAGGCCTATGATAAGGTAGCTAAGCTGCTTGGTCTCGAATACCCCGGCGGTCCGGTGCTCGACAGACTTGCCCGGGAGGGCGATCCCGGCACCGTAAAATTTCCGAGAGGCCATCTGGACGGTTACGACTTCAGCTTCAGCGGGCTCAAGACCGCGGTCAGAAACCATATTGCGCTCTTCAGGAGCAAAGACAAGGGACTCGACCCGCGCCTGAACATCAAGGACATGGCTGCCAGTTTCCAGGCTGCGGTCGTGGATACGCTTGTGAGCAAGACCATGCAAGCGGCGAACGACGCGGGAGTGAACAAGATCGTGATCGCCGGCGGCGTGGCTGCGAACAGTCTGCTCAGAGAAAGAATGCTGGATGAAGCAGGGAAGCAGGGCATCACTCTTTATCTCCCGGCACGGGGCCTCTGCATTGACAATGCCGCCATGATCGCCCTCGCGGGATATCTCCACTATCAACGCGGTGAGACATCGAGCCTCGACCTGAACCCCCGACCGAGCATGCCGCTCTGATCGTTTACGGGCACCAAAGAACAGCGGGCTAAGTTCCCGTTGGTCACCCTCCCATCATTTGCCGCATGCTTCTGCGCATTTTCTTTAAAATAGTTCTTGCTATTTCCCCATAACCCTGTATTATGCACGTCGACTGTTTAACAATGCGGCAGGATTTGACTGAAGTACATTCACACGTCACCATCTCTTTGCCCTCTAAATCATCGATCTCTAACCCCCCTTGTTTTCAGCTCCCACTCTGAAATCACAGCAGCATGTATGGTTGGCGAACGATGCAGTTATGCCGGTCATATTTGTGCTGGCGTCGTCTTTGCTCTCAGGGATACCACTGTGCCCCTGCGGCCCGCACGCAAACCCCTGACCCGGACACACCGGAACCAAGGTAATTTTTGATAGGATGGACAGGATTAAATCCCCTGTAAATCCCCTTAACCTGTCAAAGATTTTGGTTTGTAAGTCAGACTCATCAGAGGAGTAGTATGTCTTTTTCAAAATTGCAGCTGATCGAACCGATCCTTAAAGCAATAAAACTGTGCGGTTATACCACACCCACGCCCATCCAGGAGCAGGCCATTCCCAAGGCGCTGGCGGGTCTCGACCTGATCGCAACGGCGCAGACCGGGACCGGCAAAACCGCGGCCTTCGTGTTGCCGGCGCTCCAGCGTTTGAGCGTACCCTCCACAGCAGCGGGACGGTCCAAAGGACCCCGCGTACTCGTTCTGACACCCACGCGCGAACTGGCCAACCAGATCACCGAGGCGGTCAAAACCTATGGCAAGTTCATGCGCATCCGGAGCGGTGCGATCCTCGGCGGCATGCCCTACTTCGAACAGCAGCGGCTTCTGTCTCAGCCGGTGGATCTGATCGTAGCCACTCCCGGACGTCTCATGGACCATATGGAACGGGGGCAGATCAATTTCTCGCGTCTCGAACTGCTGGTGCTCGACGAGGCTGATCGCATGCTCGACATGGGATTCAGCGAGGCGGTGGACACCATCGCAGCTGCGACCCCGGCCACGCGCCAGACCATGATGTTCACGGCAACCATGGACAATACGATGGCAAGGCTTGCCCAGCGTCTGCTCAAGGACCCGGTACGGGTCGAGATCGCCGGCAAGAAGACCACCCTGGAAACGATCGAACAGCGCCTTCACGCGGCCGACGACATGCAGCATAAGAACCGCATGCTCAAACACTTGATCTCGGACAGCGGCATGACCAGGGCGATCATCTTCTCGGGCACCAAACGAAACGCTGACCAGCTGGCGAACGAACTGCACGCCCAGGGCCACTCAGCCGCGGCGTTGCACGGCGATATGAGCCAGAACGCACGCAACCGCACCATCATGAACATGAAGCGCGGCAAGATCCGGTTGCTCGTAGCAACGGACGTGGCCGCACGCGGGCTCGACGTCGTCGGCATCACCCATATCATCAATTACGACCTTCCGAAGAACGCCGAGGACTACGTGCATCGCATCGGCCGCACTGGCCGGGCGGGCGCAACAGGCATCGCCATCTCATTCGCGTCATCCAGAGAAGTAGATTCCCTGCGCAGTATCGAACGCTATATCGGTCAAAGCATCCCGCAGCAGATCATCGCGGGACTGGAACCTGCGCGCCCCCTGCGCCGGTCAAGCAGCGGGAGCAGCCCGGCTCCCTCATCGGGGAAACGCTGGCAGGGCGCCACAGCAGGCAAACGGTACGGCCAGAACGCCGCAACCAGAAGTCCCTTTGGTTCGAAAACCACCCGTCGCTCGGATGCTGATGGCCGATCCTTCAGAGACGAGAAAAAAAGCGTCAAGCAGGATGGCGGAAAATTTGGAGATTTCCGAAAACCCAAACAATACAGCCAGAGCCGGTGGACATAAGAAGGACCCGGAAATAGCATTGTTCAAAGGCGCCTCGCCATGAGGCGCCTTTTTTTTACGATCATTTCCTTTTTTTACTAATCCTCATGAACCGATCCTCAATTCCAGCTCCCTTCCGTTCTGAATATAAAACATTCCGCACATAACATTGTTTTTTGCATTTCGTTAAATACAGATCCATATTTTCTCATCTCTGCAAAGAAACATACCTGGCGCTTTTACATAAATTCAAACAGTTACCTTTTGGCATGTTAGATGCAATTAACCAGGGCAAGAGACTACGAAAAGGAGGATACGAAAATGAAGAACTCACTCTCAAGAAAAACAGCGTACATCGGGGCAGGCGCGGGACTGGTACTTTTCGCGATCTTCGGACTTTTGCCGGGCAGCTTGATCGGCGGCGCAGCCGGACTAAAAATAGCCGGCATGCTCTTCAACCAACCTCTTGAAGCGGGGATCATATCGCGTATCATCGTACTCGCATCCATGCTCATGGGCGTAGTGGTCTCAGGCATCGCCATAGTGACGGCCACATCAACCGCCGGATGGCTTCTGGGAAGGCTGGTAGATTCATCGGCACACCAGATCGCGCCGGAAGGAGCAGTCATCGTCAGGAACAAATAATCGGTCAAGTTGATCGATATTAAAATAAACAGCTGCGGCTGGAAGGAGATTATCATGAAGAACGAAACGGTAAAAGCGGGCATGAAGATCGGTGCAACTGCAGGTGGTTTGGTTTTCCTGGTGTTTGGTATCATGCCGGGGTTCTATTTCGGCAGCTTTGGAACTCTGGTACTGCTTCAGAAGTTGATGGGGGGCGCGGTTGAGCCAACCCTCTTTGTCAGGGCGGCCGTGGTCGTCGGCATCGTGGTCGGGATCGCCAGCGCTGCGACCGTAAGCCTTGTGGTGGGCGGACTCATTGGTACGGTCGCCGGGTATGTGGTATCGGCACCGGCAGCGCTGCGGCAGAAACAAACGGCCGACGAAAAAGCCTAAGTGCAGAAAATCAGAAGACGATAACCGGGACGAGGAGAACACCGAGAGACGAACGCAGCACATTAAAAAAACCAGGCGCTGTCAACTATGAACCTGAAACAAAAAGGCGGTGAGTAATCACCGCCTTTTCTTTTTTTATAGGGACCACTTAGCGACCGGTAGAACGCGGGCGGCTTGGTTTGAACGTCCGCGTACGGGAGGGATGGGCTGTGCCGGATGGATGCTGGGCGCCGGTGTGAGGTCTTGCCCCCGGGTGTGCCGGTTTATGGGAGTCTGCCACCTTGACCCCTGCTGGTTTTGCCCCGGCATACACGCGGCGCTGCGGTTCGCGGGGCGGGCGGGCAAACTCGGCATCGCGCGACGGGGCCGCTTTCTTGTAATCAAAGTCCTTCAGGAGACGGCGTTCGATCTTCTCGCCAAGCACGCGCTCGATGCTCTTGACCAGGGGCTCGTCTTCACGGGTAACAAAGGTGAAGGCGTCACCGGTCTTCGCGGCCCGGCCGGTGCGGCCGATACGGTGCGTATAAGCATCCGTGGTGTCGGGGATGTCGTAATTGATGACATGTGATATGCTCGAGACATCGATGCCGCGTGCCGCGATATCGGTTGCCACAAGGATCTGGTATGAGCCGTCCCGAAACCCGTCGAGCGCTGCCTGTCGCTTGTTCTGCGACAAGTTGCCCTGGAGCGACGCGGCCTTGAAGCCCGCCTTTTCGAGCTGTTGTCCAATACGCTTTGCGCGGTGCTTCGTCCGCGTAAAGATCAGGATGGATTCCGTGTCCGTATGTTTGAGGAGCTCCATGAGAAGCGCTGTCTTGAGATGCTGTTCGACCGGATAAAGCGCGTGTGATACCGTGTTCGCCGGCGCGGCATGGCCGATCTGCACGGTGACCGGGTCATGCTGGACTTCTCGAACCAGTTTCCGGATGTCATCGGGCATCGTGGCCGAGAAAAGCAGGGTCTGTCGTTTTGCCGGCACCTGTTTGATGATCCTCCGGATATCCGGCAGGAAACCCATATCGAACATACGATCCGCCTCGTCCAGCACAAGCACCTCCACATGCGACAGGTCGATCGTTTTCTGATTGAGGTGGTCGAGCAAACGGCCCGGGCAGGCCACGACGATCTCAACGCCGGCGCGCAGTTTCTGGATCTGGGGGTTTACGCCGACGCCGCCGTAAATGGTCGCGCTGCGCAATTTCGTGTCGCGGCCGAGCGCGACTATGGCCACGTGCGTCTGCTCGGCAAGTTCCCGAGTCGGAGCTATGATCAGTGCGCGGACACGGCCGCGCGGTCCCTTCAACAGGTGTTCAAGGATTGGCAGCACAAAAGCGGCCGTCTTCCCGGTCCCCGTCTGCGCCAAACCCATAACGTCATGCCCTTGCAGGATCGGCGGGATCGCCTCGTTCTGAATTGGCGTTGGGGTTGTATAGCCGAGCGCCTTGATACCGGCTGCTATACTCGGATGGAACTTGAATGGTTCGAATTTCAATGTGGCTCCTTACGATAAATGCTACAACATAATCCGGGAACACAAAACCGCCTGACAGCCAGTAGCTTAATGTGCACTGGTGGTGTAGCTGGTTAATAAAAAAGGCCCCGGATCGCTCCGGGGCCTTTGGAGTGGTATATAAATATTTTTTTTTAGAGTCGCGCTTAGGCTTTGGCTACATTCGCCGCCTGAAGACCCTTGGGTCCCTTCACGACTTCGAAGGTCACTTTGTCACCCTCGTTCAGGGACTTGAAACCGTCGCCCGAAATTGCCGAAAAGTGCACAAACACATCCTCACCGTTCTCCTGCGTGATAAAACCGAACCCCTTGCTGTTGTTGAACCACTTCACTACACCGTTTGCCATTTCTGTTTCTCCTCTGTTTCTAAATTGAAATTGTCCGGGAATTTTCCGCGGATATGTAAGAATACCGTTTTCCCCGCATTATGTCAAGCTGATAATTGAAAAAACATAGGGATAAGAAAGAACATGCCACCACGTCAAAAGATACCGTGATGGGCGTATTCTCATGTTCGCCGCCGCTCATGGCATTCTGGCCGGCTTAAACGCCTGTGCCTGGTGCATGAAAGCCTCTATCCGGGTAAGGGTCTGAGAATCGCCCTGTCCTTCATAAGCGATATTCAGGAGGGGGATGTTATGGTGATCTTCGCGCACTCGTTTCAAAACAGCACTCGCGATGGTTCCGGGCATGCACGTAAAGGGCATCACGTTCACGATTCCCGATACGCCGCGGTTAATGTAGTCAATGGCCTTGCCCACGGACAGCACGGCCTCTCCCTCGAAGGAATGGTGGATGTAAGGCGCGGCACTGCGCAGTGTCTGTTGTATGCTCGGCTCATGCAGGCTCCGGAGATTGCCGTTAAAACCGCTCAGGAGACGGCGCTCGTCCTTGCGCTGGATCATTCCGGTCAGGTATGCCTTGAGCAGGGCTTTCCATGATTGGTTCATCTTTGCCGATACCTTGGCCGTTGTGTTCACGTACAGGAGCCACTCGGAGATCGGTGCGACCCAGGCCTCGCCGCCGAGCCTCTCGATCTGCCGCACCACGTCCTCGTTGCTGAACCGGTTGGAGCGAATATAGATCTCTCCCACCACGCCGATCACCGGTTTTGTGCGATCGGTGACCTCGATGGCGGAGAAGTCCTCATAGACGCCACGCAGCACGGGAAGGAGGTCCGCCCTCCGCTCGATAGCAGCGCTCACTTGATTCAGCGCGGCCTGATAGATGCGGTCTGTCTGTCCCTTCCGCTTTTCGTAAGGCCGGTATTCCCAGAGCGCTTTCTGGAGCATGTCAACGGCGAACACGCCGCGCCAGCACATAAGCACAAAATCCTTGTCGAGCGTACGGACATCATGATGAAGCGACTCGTCCTGCATGGGAGACAGGACCTCCACGCGGTCGAGCCCCAGACTGTCGAGCACCTGCCGGTGGTAGCGGTGATATTGTCCGAAGCGGCAGGGTCCTTTTCCCGAGGGCATGAAGAAGGCGCTCCTGTCGGGATCGAAGCCCGGTCTGCGCGTTGCCTTGATCATATCGCCCGTGGTGAGCGCAAGGGGATAGCACTCGCGGCCTGAACTGTGTTTTCTGCCGATCCGCACAGTCTCATCGTCCGATTCGGGCAGCACCTCGGTATCCACGCCGCAGGCCCGGAATGCGGCTGAGAGCGCGTGCGCGTGGTCGGTCATGGGAGGGAAATAGACCTTTTTGGCATGAAGCCTTCCCGTACTCCTGCCTTTGACCGAGAAAGGCCCGCTCGGTCTGCCCTGCCCTGCATTATGAAGACTGTCCAGGAACGCCTCGATCCTTGTGATCGCCCCGGCATCGGCGCTGTGCTCATCGATCTCGAGCTGGAGAAAGGGTTTGCCTGACATCTCATGTCTGAAGAAGTGCGTGATGAACGAATCCGGTCCGCATCCGAAGTTCGTGATGTAGAGGGGGTAGAGGTTTGGATGTTCCCTGACGATCCTCCCGGCAGCCATGATCTTCTGTCCCGATAACCAGTACATGTTCTCAAGGCCGCGGCTGTCCACACCGTGAAGTGGAAGGAAATCCATGGGAATGGCCTGGATGCCCAGGTCCCGGATCTTGGCAGGCAGGTTCATGTTCAAACCGGGGTCACAGGTGTTATAGCTCCGCCCGATGAGCACGACCGCCTTTTCTCCGGGTTTGATCGCCGAAAGGACGGCACGACCATGATCCTCCACGGCACGACGAAATTTTTCCTGTGCCTGAAGGGCGACCCGCTGCGCCCTCTTCACCGCTGTCCTCCCCTTGCCGAGCGATGCACCCAGCAGTTGCATGCTCTTGCTGAAATGACGCTCGTCCTGAAGATAAAGGACCGGCTCGATCGCCTTGATGTCACCGATGCGAACTGATGACCTGGCGATATAGGGTAAAGCCTGGGCATAGGGACAGGCCTGCGGGTTCTTGTCCTGGCCCCCGGATGCGGGAAACCGGATAAAGCTCGGCAGGAACAGGATATCCACTTTTTTATCGATAAGGTCCTGAAGGTGTCCGAGCGCGACCTTGGCGGGAAAGCAGGTCTCGGCCACGGTGGCCTCAAGCGCCCGATTGATCAGCGTCCGGTTCGTGCGATCCGACAGCACCACCCGGAAACCAAGCTCGCCAAAGAAGGTCTGAAAGAACGGAAGGAAATCGTTCACATACAGCATGCGCGGAATGCCGATGCTCGGTGCATTCTCAGCAAGCGGATGATGTCCGGTCGCGTTCATGAGCAGGTTCTCCCGTTCCGCGAACAGGTCGCGTAGTGCGACGGAAGACGCCTTCTTCTTTACCTCATACTTCTCGCAACGGCTGCCGTAAAAGAGCGGCTTCTCACCGTCAAAGAGCACCCGGCGGATATTACAGCGGTTCGGGCACTCGGCGCACTCGAAGGTCGTGACTCGGTAATCGCGCTTGCTCAGGTCAAAACCCTTGAAGGTACTCGCACCCGAACGTTCGCGCATGGCAAGGATGGCCACGCCGATCGCGCCGGTAACCTCGTGGTGCGGCGGAACCGTGATGGGCCTGTTCGTGATCGTCTCAAAGGCGGACACGACGGCCCTGTTCGCGGCAACGCCTCCCTGGAAGAAGATGCGGTCCCCGACGCGTTTGCCGGCCACCACTTTATTGAGATAGTTGTAGACAATGGAGTATGCAAGCCCGGCGGTAAGCTCGTCCACTCCCGAGCCGGTATTCATGGAATGGACAAGATCGGACTCCATGAACACCGTGCAGCGCTCGCCGAACCTGCACGGCGTGCGCGCCTCGAAGGCCCTGTCTTCGAACTCTTGCTTGATGCTGATGCCAAGTCGTTCTGCCTGCTCTTCAAGGAATGAACCCGTACCCGCGGCGCAGGCCTTGTTCATTTCAAAGTCAACCACCACCCCGTCACGGAGGCTGATATATTTCGAGTCCTGCCCGCCGATCTCGAAGACGGTGTCCACCGTGGGATCGATGGCGGCGGCGGCAGTTGCCTGGGCCGTGATCTCGTTCCTAACCACATCAGCGCCGATCATATCGCCGGTCAAATACCTGCCTGAACCCGTGGTGCCTGCGCCGAGGATCTTGACGCGCGCGCCGATCTCCGCCCCCACTTCTGCCAGTCCCTGCTTGACGGCCTCGATCGGCCTGCCTGCGGTAGGCAAATAGCGTTTGGACAGCACACGAAAGTGTTTATCGATCACGACTACATTGGTCGAGACCGACCCCACGTCCACTCCCAGATAGACCTCGATCAGGCCATCCGCATCCGGTATCGCATCACAGATTGGATTCGGCATAATGCCGCGGGGCCTCACAAGAGGTCTTACCCCGGAGCGCGGTAACTTTTCTCCTGAGGAGAGGTAAGCGGTGAGCGCGGAGATTCCACGGTACGCTACTGGACGGCTGGACCGCTCCATGACCATGAGCGCCGCGCCTATCGCTCCCGAGGTGGTGAAGTGGTCCGGCACCCGCATGTCGGATTCCGACAGTGCCAGCACTTCGCGGAAGGCCCTGCGCATGCCGGAATTCGCCGCCACGCCGCCCAGAAACAAAAGAGGCAGGAGGAACTTCTTTCCCTTGCCCACGGTTGCCCTGAAGTTCCTGGCCATGGCAAAACAAAGTCCGGCCACAATATCGTAATCCGGAGTGGCGCTCTGCTGGAGGTGGATCATGTCACTCTTGGCGAAAACGCTGCACCGGCCCGCGACGCGAGGCGGCGTCCTGGATTTGAGGGCGATTGCGCTGAACTCTTCGATGGTGAGGTGAAGGCGTGATGCCTGCTGATCGAGAAATGATCCGGTGCCCGCTGCGCAGGCGGCATTCATTGAAAAGTCTTCGATCCTGACCCCCTGAGAGACCGCATCCCGGGCGAGCGTGATGACCTTCGCGTCCTCACCACCCATCTCAATGATGGTGCGCGCATCAGGATGATAGCGGCCGGCAAAGGCGCTTTGAGCGAGTATCTCATTGACGAACAAAGCCCCCAGGGTGTCGGCAACCTGCTTGCCGCCGCTGCCGGTAATTCCGGCTGCGATGATCTTGCGTTCGGGAAATTGCGACATAAGCGCCTGAAGCTCGTTCTTGAGAGACTCGGGAGGGTCGCCCTTGATTCGGGTGTATGTCTCGGAGAGGAGCGTCTTGTCCGCACGAAGGAGCGCGGTCTTGATGGTCACCGAACCGATATCGATACCGAGGAAGAGGTCTTTCTGCATGAGCCTTTCCTTTATGGAATGCGCTGGATCTGCGTGTTACGATAATAAGGGATATCGTATCGACAGGTCCGCACCGCTGGATGAGATCGAAGATCAATCTTAATAACAGCCATGGAGATCTGCGGGGAACCATCTCTGGTTTGCCATCGAGTGAATGCTGGACGATCTCTTTACGCGGTTGATCGGATAGTATGATTTAATTATAGTGAGAACCAGGGAGTTAGTCAATGCCCGGTGCGCCCAATAAGGCATTTTAATGAAAACGGAATAGCCGATACTAAAATAAAGGTGCGCCCGTTCAAAATCATGATATAATACCACGAAATTTTGCAGTGACAGTTCGCGTTGCTTAGTCCGAGGAATTGAATGATCTCACCGTCCGGCGACATAAAGGACATGACCATCCCCTGGCTCTTTCAGGATCTCCGGAAAGGAAAGGAGACTGGCACCCTCGTCTTTGAGCGCGGCCTCGAAATAAAAAAGGTTTTCTTCAAGAACGGGGACATCCTCTTTGCCTCATCGAATCTGGACGAAGACAGGCTGGGAGAGTACCTCTTGCGAACGGGAAACATCACCAAGGCCCAGTTCGACAAGGCATCGGAAGCAGTCGCCAGAAACGGGAAAAAACTCGGAGCGGTCCTGTTCGAGATGGGAATACTCACCGCGCAGGGCCTCGTGGCCCAGGTGAAGCTCCAGGTCAAGGAGATCATCGTTAAAATATTCGGCTGGCGCGACGGGGGCTACCAGTTCGACGGCCGCCCGCTGCCGGTCTCCGAGATCATCCCTCTCCATATGAGTACCGGGGACCTGATCATCGACGGTATCCGTAATCTCGATTGGAACGGCGTCCGCAAGTCACTCCCCTCGATCAAGACCATCCTCCGCACATCGAAGGACCCCTCGCTCCTCTTCCAAAGCGTCAACCTCGATCAGGACCAGCGCACGGTCTTTTCGCTCATTGATGGCTCCAAAAGCATTCAGGAAATATGCATGCTGTCCGGCATCGGTGACTTCAACTCGCTCAAGGCGATCTTCACGCTGCTGGCACTCAGGATGGCGGAAACAGGAGAGCTCAAGACCAGGGAGGAAAAGATCGACTCCGCGGTCGCGCGCGAAACCGTCGCAGCAGACGTGAAGAAAGAAGAGAAGGCCGCTGCGCCCGAGATATCCGTCACCAAAGAGACGATCCAGAACGCCTTCGACGGCCTGGGGCGTCAAAACTATTATGAAATGCTCGAGGTGAGCCACGGTGTCACCGAACTGGAAATCAAGAAGGCGTACTTCCATCTGGCCAAGCTCTACCATCCGGACCGGCACTTTGAACCCGAAATGCACGACATGAAAGAAAAGCTCGAAGCGCTCTTTTCGCGAATCCATGATGCGTATGAAACGCTCAGTTCACAGACCGCGCGCAACCAATACAACCTCGACCTCGCCAGCGGCGCCGAGAGGGAGCGGGCAGATGGAAAAGCCCGCAAGGGGACCCCATCCAACCGGGAGACCGCCCGCGTTCAGTACCACGAGGGGATGAAGCAGTTTAACCAGGGAAACTTTTGGGGCGCCGAGGAGGCCTTCGAGTGGGCGAT
>JBARBN010000089.1:0-8057 GCA_049793155.1 Nitrospirota bacterium | reverse complement strand
TCCGCCTCGGTCAGTTCGGAGATCCATTCGTCGATCTGCTTGCGCCTGCTCATCGCATCGGAATCGGCATCCGGGGACGGGGTATGGTCGTCCGCGAGATAGTCCTTGAGCGTCTCATCCCCGTCCTCCATGACGATGACATCAAGCGAATGAGTTTCCCGCGAGACCTGTGAGAACATCCGGACCTTCTCAATGCTCAGGTGCATTGCTTCAGCGATCTCTTCAGGATATGGATTCCGTCTCAGCTGCTGCTTCAATTTTTTCTCTGTCCGCGTATACCGATAGACCTCTTCCGAAACATGCACTGGGAGGCGGATGGTCCTGACCTGATTCGTGATGGCGCGCTCGATCGCCTGTTTGATCCACCAGCTGGCATACGTGCTGAACTTGAATCCTCGTTTATAATCGAATTTTTCAACTGCCCTGATCAGACCCAGGTTGCCCTCCTCTATGATATCCGAGAACGGCAGCCCCCTGGACACATATCGTTTTCCGATCGCAACGACAAGCCGCAGATTGGCTTCGATCATCCTGCTGCGCGCTTCCAGGTCGCCCTTTGAGACCTTCTTTGCGAGTTCCTGCTCCTGCTCGAACGTGAGAAGCGGCATCTTTCTCATTTCCTTGAAATAGAACGAAATGACATCGGAGGTCTTGGACGGCGATTCTTTCTCTGCGCCGTCAAGGCGAACATCTGCGGCTTCATCTCTGTCTCTCCCGGCCCTGCCATCGAGCATATCATCGGAAAAATCAATTTCTGCCCTGTCTTCAGCAACCTGATGTAATGCGTTCATATGTCTTCTCCTCGCGTAATTATGATCAGTACAGGTACTGCGCTGCTCACGCGGCCAGTGAAAAAAATCCGCTTTTACATTACGGCATGATGCTGGACGAAGCGGCGGATGTTCTTCACATCGATCGGCTCAACGTTACAGGCGAGCGCCATTACGTCATTGATCTGCTTAAGGGAAAAGGGTTTCTCGATACACCCTGACACGCGCATTTCACCCAGCTTCTCCCTTACCTCCGGGGAGAGGGAGCCGCTCATGACGAACAAGGGGACCCGGGGACATCTCTTGTTCCTGTGTTCGATCACCCCGTAACCGTCCATGACCGGCATATCAAGGTCAGTCAGGATCAGCGCAACCGGCATGGAATCCATCAGCGCGATGCCTTCCGCCCCGTTTCTCGCGGTGAGAATGTTACAGTCCTGCAACGGCGTCTCGATGGAGGCGGCAAGCACCTCCAGAAGTTGAATGTTGTCATCAATGAGAAGAATGTTGTACATGGCCGTCCCCTCCCGACGGGTTTTTCCGGTTTCTCCCGCTGAGCGCCTGCTCCACGATCAATTCGAACTCCCTTTTTTTGATCGGTTTGTTGACAAACTCAAATGCACCGAGGCTGATCGAACGCAGATAGGTCTCGATGCTTCCATATGCGGTGATCATGACCACCGGAAGAATCGGACGCAATTTCCTCAACGCCAAGATGAAATCGAGCCCGGTCATGCCGGGCATTCGATAATCGGTTATGGCCAGATCAACCTTAGTATCACCCTGGAGTAGTTCCAAGGCGGCATTGACATCCCCCCGGGCGATGACCCGGTAATCCAGGTCCATCAGTATCTCACTGTAGCTTCTGACATTCTCCGGATCATCATCCACGACAAGAATGGTTTTGGTTTTTTTAATGCGCGTGCTGACAGCCATAAGTAGTATCGTGAGCGCCTATGAATGGAATGAGATGAAAACAGTAATGGATGAGAAGCAAGGCTGATGCCAGACTTTAATTGCACAAAGAATCAAAGAGATAGCATAAAAATCAGTTGGAGAAAAGATGAAGGTGTTTCATTTTGAACGGTTTGTTTTGGATGTGTCGGATTAAATTGATCAGGCCCGCGGGTACTACACGAGACAAACATACGTTTGCGCAGGTCAAGCGAACACCACCTATTTTTTTATGAAACTGGCATCTAATACGGCACTAACCGTTCGCTTTCAATTTTCTTTTTAGAGTGGACAGGGATATTTTGAGGGCCTTGGCAGCCTGTGTATAATTGCCCGACAGCCGGTCGAGCGCATAGCGTATGTGGCGCATCTCCACATCTTCCAGCGGCAGCAGCGGTTCATCTGCATCAGACCCGGTTGCGGCGGTTTGCGGCCGTTGATGTGTCTTGCCGAGCAGATCAGCGGGCCTGAACTCCTGGCCTTTCTGAAGCAGGTAGGCGCGTTCGAGGATGTTTTTCAGTTCCCGGACGTTACCCGGCCAGTCGTAGCGGCACATCCTGGCGCCCTCCGCTTCCGACAACAGGACCCCCTGTCCGCCGGAGATCGCCTTCATCAGATGACCGCAGAGCTGCGGGATGTCGGTGCACCGCTCACGAAGCGGCGGAATGTGCATGCGGATCACGCTCAAGCGGTAGTAGAGGTCCTTCCGGAAGGTCTTGCCCAGATGATCCTCGAGATTAATGCCTGTCGCGGCAATGATGCGGACACTGACGGTCCGGACGGACTCACTGCCCAGTCTCCTCAGCTTTTTTTCCTCGAGCACGCTGAGGAGCTTTGCCTGCAAATGAATCGGCATCTCGCCGATCTCGTCGAGCAACAGGGTGCCGCCCTCGGCCATTTCAAACAGACCCTTTCGTGATGCAACCGCGCCGGTATAAGCCCCCTTTTCGTATCCGAACAGCTCCGCCTCGATGAGGCTCTCGGGCAATGACGCACAGTTGATGCTGATAAAGGGGGCCTTGGGCGAGGCACCCCCGTAATGGATGGCCTTTGCCACGAGGGTCTTTCCGGTTCCGGTCTCGCCGGTAATGAGCACCGGCGAGTCCGATGTAGCGGCAAGCCCAACCATCTTCTTCGTCTCCGAAAGCCCCTCCCCTCCGATAAGGATGGAGTCCTCGCTCTCCCGGGTCGATTGGTAATCCTGTCTCTGTTCCACGTTCTCCAGCTCCAGCGTGCGGAACGCCTGCCGTACCGACAGGGAAAGCTCTTCGAGGTTGTAAGGCTTCGAGAGATAATCGGTTGCGCCTGACCGGATCGCCTTGATGGCGTTCTCAAAGCTCGGGAACGCGGTCGAAAAGATGATCTTTGACTGGTCGTTGATCTGCAGGATCGCGGGGCAAAGGGTGTGCCCCTCCGCATCAGGGAGCTGCTGGTCGAGCAGTACGACATCGACCACCTTTTGATGACAGAAGTCGATCCCCTCCGCTGCCGTGTTCGCGATCAGTACCTCCACACTTTCGCTTGACAGATAATCCCTGACCGCATTCGAGAAAACTCTGTCATCGTCGATGATCAGGAATGTTTTTTTAGGCTTACCGCTCTTCATGTGTTCCCTCCGGAAGCGAAATAGTCACGACGGTCCCGCTGTCCCTCCTGCTTTCTATTGCAATGGTGCCGCTCATCCTGGTGATCATTTTTTTGACGATCACGAGCCCGAGGCCCGTCCCGCTCGCCTTGGTCGTGTAGAAGGGTTTGAACAGGTCCTTTACCTTGTCCTCCGGGATCCCGCAGCCGTTGTCTTCAACTTCGATACGGACAATGCCGTCCGACCTGGAGATATTAACGGCGATCTTTGGCTGGTCCCTTTCGCGAACAGCATCGGCGGCATTGGTGACGAGGTTCAGCAATACCTGTTGCAGCGCCCGCGGATCGGCCTGCAGCCGGTCTGCCTGCGGGTCCATCCTGACATCGAGCGCAATGTCTTTTGTCTCGAGGTCATCTTTTACGAGAGGCAGGAACTGTTCCATGAATGATGCCACCCTGAGCTGCTGCGGCTCCTGGGTCTCGTACATGTTGAAGCTCTTGAGAGAGCGCAGAAGAAATTCCACCCGGCCGATCTGGCCCACGATCCGGTCGAGATAGTCCCTGATCGCGTCCTGGGAGAGGTTCGGCAGCTTGGAGCTCAGGATGCCAAGGATCATGTTGACGGAATTGATGGGGTTCCCGATCTCATGCCGCACGCCGGAAAAAATATAGCCGATGTTGTCCATGGTATTGACCGACTCGGCAATGGACTCGAGCCGGAGCCTCTCGGTAATGTCTCTCTTCAGGGAAACATAATTAAGGGTCTCTCCCAACGGTCCTTTCACCGGGGATACCGAACTATCTTCAAAGTACTGGGTCCCGTCTTTCTTTTTACTGACCATCTGTCCCCGCCAGACGCCGTCACGCCGGATCGCTTCCCTGAGTTCCTGATAGAATTGAGTCCCCTGCCTGCCGCTGTCCAGCAGGTGAATTTTCTGACCAAGCAGCTCATCCCTCGTATATCCCGTTATCTGCTCGAATGCATGGTTCACATACTGGATCAAACCCGACGAGGGCTCGGTGATGACAACCCCTTCGGCCGTTGCTTCCAGTGCGGAAACCAGCCGCGCCCGCTCTTCCTCAACATCGAATCGGTAGATCGCCTCCCCGATGATATACCCCAGCTGTTCAAGAAACTCCACGTTCTTGAGCGGTACCCGGCCTTCCTGCTGATCGGCAAGATGTATCGCGCCCAGCGGACGGCCGCGGTATCGTATGGGGACAACGGCAAGGGATTTGAAGCCGTTCTTTATGATGCAGGCGCTGCGATATTGCCGATGCTCATCGTCTGTCAGCCCGTCCATGAACACAGGCGTATTATTGCAATAGAACGAGCCGTTCACCGTCATGAACGGCAGGTCCGAAGTACCGGGCTTCCCCGCTATGACCCGCGTACAGATACACTGGTCCTCGACAAGTGATAGTCCGTTCTCCTGCTTAAGAAATGCCTCATTATATCCATCACAGGCCTCGAACGGCACCTTATGGTCCGGATGTTCGATCCGTACCCCGACATTGCGGCAGGCGCTCCAGTCACGAAGCAGGCCGCAGGCGGCATAAAGATATTCCCTGCGCGTGATCGTATCGGTAAAGAGTTTGAGGAGCGCGTTCATTACCTCGGCTTTCCTCAGGGTATCCCGGCGCTCGGTAATATCGCGCGCGATGATGCTGAGCATGGGATTGCCTTCCCGGTCCCGAAACAGGACCGAGGATATTTCACACGGGACCCTCGTTCCGTCCTTCCTGATGACATCAACCTCTCCGCGGGTCTTTCCGGTCCGCTCTCGCTCGGAGATCAGGGATGCGACGTGAGGATCGGCCTGGTTGACGATATGGGATCTGCCCGACCGGCGGATCTCGTCCTCGGTCATATCGAGGAGCTTGCATGCGGCGGGGTTCGCCGATACAATGGCCCCGTCCGGTTTCATGAGTACCACAGCGTCAAGACTCGATTCGAACAGCCGGTGGTATTGCTCCTCGCTCACCCGCAGATCTTCCTCGGCCTTCCTGCGCTCACGGCGCATGCCGGCTTCGCGCAGTTCCCGTTCCACGGCGGGGGCGAGCCTGGAAAAATTCCCTTTGATGATATAATCGTGGGCGCCTGCTTTCATCGCCTCCACGGCGATGTCCTCGCCGATATTGCCCGACACAATGATGAACGGAAGGTCGAGGCCGCTGTCCTTAAGAACGGCCAGTGCTTCAGGTCCGCTGAACTTGGGAAGGATGTAATCGGAGATGACGATGTCCCATTTTCGGCCCGTGAGCGCTGAGCGCATGGCTTCAGGCGTGTCGACGCGCTCGTGGACCGGATCATAGCCGGCGCGACGCAGTTCTCGCAGCAGGAGCAGGGAGTCGTCCTCGGAGTCCTCTACGATCACCACATGAAGGGGTCTAGGCATATTTCGGCTTTCGGAATGCGGAATGCGGATTTAAAAAGTATTTCGCCAATTGCAATTGCTTCATCTATTATTCCGCTTTGCAGTTCTGATAGATGAAACGGTTATTGCCAATAATTCATCAGCTTCCTTCGTGAGCAAAGCAATTCTGTCAGATGATACGATGCCGGAATCCACTAACAGTTCCAGCCAATATATTGACTCATCGAGTTCTTCTTCTACAATGCCCATTTTTGCGATAAAATCCGCGGAAGACCGCGCCCTGCATGCAGAGCGATAATTAGCGCCAACAGATGTCCCTGATCTCAACAATTGTCTGCCGATAATTTCGGCAGTTTTCCCTTTTGGAAGCAATTCCACGAACTTGATATATCCAGGGCGAACTTTTTCGTTCTCTGTTTCAGTTGATCCTTGTTCATATTTTTTCATTCCGCATTCCGAATTCCGCAATCCCAAATTGAATCACGGCGCTTCATTCAACACCAGCCAATAGAGGCCCAACTGCTGGACGGCATTGACGAACTGCTCGAAATCCACTGGCTTGCGAATATAGCTGTTCGCGCCGAGCTTGTAGCTTTCGACGCGGTCCTTGTCCTCGCTGGAGGTCGTCAGTACCACGACCGGAAGGAGCCTGGTCCGCTCGTCGCTGCGCACGCGCTGCAGCACTTCGAGCCCGTCCATGCGGGGCATCTTGAGGTCGAGCAGGACCACCTGAGGCAGGACACGGGTGTCCCGGCCCGCATATTTGCCCGTGCCGAACAGGTAGTCAAGGGCCTCGACCCCGTCCTGGGCGATCACTACCTCGTTCATGATCTTGCTTTTTTTGAGCGCCCGAAGCGTGAGCTGGACGTCATCGGGATTGTCCTCTGCCAAGAGAATGATCTTGGAGTTCATGGGGTTCTCCTTTTATTTGTTTTCATCACAAGGTAAAATAAACCGTTGTACCTTTCCCGACCTCGCTCTCTATCCATACGCGGCCGCCATGACGGTTAACAATGCGTTTGACCGTGGCCAGGCCAATGCCGGTGCCGGCGAACTCCGACGTCTTGTGAAGCCGCTGGAAGGGATTGAACAGCTTGTCCGCGTACATCATGTCAAAACCCGCACCGTTGTCCCTCACAAAATACGCGCGCTCGCCGCCGATCTCCACGGTTCCGAATTCTACCACAGGCGCGTCCGTCTTTTCACTAAATTTCCACGCGTTGCTAAACAGATTTTCGATCACCACGGTCAGCAGCCGTTCGTCGCCGGTGGCGGAGAGCCCTTCGCTGATGACGAATGTAGTGCCCCCCGGGTTGCTATCACGGAGATGCGCGGCGATTTTCGAGGCTGTCGCGCTCAGGTCCACATGCTCACGCTTCAATTCCATCCGGGCCACACGGGAAAGCTTCAGCAGATCGTCGATGAGCTGGGACATGCGCTGTGTTGCCCCCCTCACCCTCCCCAGGTAGTCCCTGCCTTCGGCGTCCAGTTTGTCGGCGTAGTCTTCGAGCAGCGCGAGGCTGAAACCGTCGATGCTCCGAAGCGGAGAGCGAAGGTCATGCGACACCGAGTAGCTGAATGCCTCCAGTTCCCGGTTCGACTCTTCCAGCTGTCGAACATGATGGTTGAGGTCCTCGTTCAGCTTTGCGACCTCCTCTTCCGCCCGCTTGCGTTCGGCGATCTCTTCGTTCAACTCATCGCGCGAAGCGGTGATCATCTTCAGGTCTCGGGTCATTTTGTCAAATGTCCTTGAAAGCTGGCCTATTTCATCTTTTAGATCGGTTCCAACTTTATAGTCCAGGTTGCCGCTCCCCACTATTTCCGCGCCCCTGGAGAGCGCCTTAATAGGACCCGAAATGGATTGGGCGATCGAAGATGCTATGACGACGCTCAGAACAAGAACAACGACCAGAATCATCGTTACCAGATTCCGTAGCTTTATTTCATCGGCAAAGGCCTCCTCGACATCGATTTTGGCCACCATTCCCCAACTCAGGGACGGGAGGTACCGCCAGGCTGCGATAACTTTTTTGCCCCGGTAATCGACCAACTGGCCGGCCCCGTTTCTGCCTTGCACTGCCTCTTGAATGGGTCCGCCAAGTGAGCCTCCCATGCTTACACTTTTATTCAGGACCATGGTCGTGTCATGCCGTAAGGGATTTAAATAAAGGACGTTGTTTCCTGCCTTCTTCCCCACCAGGACTTCTCCGGTAGTGCCCAAACCGCTCACATCATGAATAATCGTATAAACGGAATTCAGGTCCACCTCAAAAGCGATCACGCCGATGAAGGCGCCGTCAGAACCAGAGACCGGAGCGGTGATCAGCATTCCCGGTGCATCCTCATCCGCCTTGTTCATAAAGATATCGGA
>JBARBN010000088.1:0-3078 GCA_049793155.1 Nitrospirota bacterium | reverse complement strand
CGGTCGAAATGATCCTGATCAGCCCCTTCGCGACGCTCACGCGACTGCTCGTCCATCTGTACGGCGCGCTGACCGGCAAAGGGGCAAGCGGCAGATTCAGCGAGCAGAATTCGATCTTCCAGGCCATGGCGATCCTGCTCAAGGCCTGGTATTCAGCCCTCTCGGCGCTGCCGGACATCATCAGGCAGCGGCGTGCCTTTTCCAGATTACGACGGATCGGCCGCCGCGAACTCTACCGGTTGTTCCGGAAATTTCGGATCTCGGCGTACGAGACAGCGCTGAAAGAATGATGCAGGTCAAAAGCTGTTAGCCGCGAGAGAACCCTTGATAACACATTTCGAGGGCGGGCTTCAGGATCGCAGAGAGAATTAGAATTGGAATACATGGTTAAGGTTGCTTCTTTGAGTTCTTTGCGTTCTTTTGCGGCCAATACGAATAACTTATGAAAATACTGATCATCGTACCAGCATACAATGAAGAAGCCAGCCTCCCGGGGGTTATCCGGGACCTCAGGGAGCACATCCCCGCCGCGGAGGTGCTCGTGATAAACGACGGGTCCCGCGACGCGACCATGCTTGTCGCGCGAAAAATGGGCGTGAAAGTAGTGGACCTGCCGTTCAACCTGGGGATCGGCGGGGCAGTGCAGGCAGGTTATCTATACGCGGAACGGAACGGATACGATATCGCGGTGCAGTTCGACGGCGACGGCCAGCACCTTGCCGCAGAGGTAAATAAACTCATTGAACCGATCGTGACGAAGCAGGTGGATCTCGTGGTCGGTTCGCGGTTCCTGACCATCGGGGGATATAAAGCGCCTGTCTTCAGAAAACTGGGGATCGGGATATTCTCGTTCGTCCTTTCCCGTATCCTGGACACGGCCGTGACGGACAGTACATCCGGCTTTCGTGCCGCGAACCGGCGGGTAATTGAATTCTTTGCACGTAACTATCCCGACGACTACCCCGAGGTGGAGTCTCTTGTTCTTCTGCACAGGGTGGGAATGCGGATGACGGAAGTCTCCATCACTATGCGCGAGCGCACCGGCGGCAAGTCATCGATAACGCCCATACGCTCCATCTATTATATGACGAAAGTGCTTATGGCTATTTTTATCGATCTGATGAAAAAAGTAAGATAGCGTCGAAAAAATACTCTGAAAGTGAAGGATACAGCATGAAACCACAGAGATCACGGAGTTATCCTCTGTGTACTCAAAAAGAATTTCCGTTAAAAGATATTACTGAAAAGATAATAGCATGCGCCATAGAAGTTCATTCGACATTGGGTCCTGGTTTATTGGAGAGTGTTTATGAAGAGGTATTAGCTCATGCGTTTACTCTCAGAGGCATTAATTATGAAAAACAAAAAGAGATTAACTTGAAATTCAAGGGGAAAGAGATTGGGAAACAGAGAGTAGATTTTTTGGTTGAAAAAGAGGTTGTCCTGGAATTGAAGGCTGTCGAATCGATGCACAAAATATTTGAAGCCCAGATATTGACCTATTTGAGAGCGATGAATAAAAGAGTCGGGTTGTTGATAAACTTCAATGTTGAAAGATTAAAGGATGGCATAAAGAGATTAATATTGTGAGGGCACAGAGGGGTGTCGTCTTGATTTTCCCCAACCGATTGATAGTCGCATATCTCGGTGCTCTCTGTGTTTCAATTTTAGTAATCGGAAGTGAGGTGAAGACCATGGACGTGTTGAAAATAATGGCCATTGTGGTCTGCGGGGCGGGTCTGATCGTGATCGTGGAATTGATCAGGCGGGGACGGTTAAAGGAAAAATATTCCCTGCTCTGGCTCTTCGCCGGAACGACCTTGCTGATCTTCGCGTCATCAAGAAAACTGCTGAACTATGCATCGTCCCTGGTGGGCATCTATTACCCGCCTTCGTTCCTCTTTCTTCTGGCCTTTCTGTTCCTTCTGCTGATCACCCTGCACTTTTCCTCGGTCATCTCGGGCTTGTCCGAAAAGAACAAACAACTGGCGCAGGAACTGGCGCTGTTGAGGCAGGAGATGCAGGAGGGCATGGGCCGGACCGTGAACAAGAGCGAAACAGGTGGTTAGGCTGAAGGTGGTTAGACTGAAGGGGGGAGGGCTGAAGGTGGAAGATTTTTTTCGTCAGCCTTCAGCCTGGATCCTGCGTAGTCACAATAATCTTTACTTTGGCATCTATTCATGCTAAATTTTTGTACAATTAAAACCCGAACAGGCCGCAACCAAGGACAAAATTCTTATCACCGCGGAAGTCCACGGAGTAACACGGAGTGAAAGTCAGCTCATGAAGAGGGCATCGTTTTTTTGCACACCCCCTTCTCGTCCTGAACGATTTTTTTGACCCGTCTAAGGCCACGTCCGCTCGTCCGCGCAAACTCGGCCTGCGGCCTCAGACAGTGCGCGTTCGCCCTATGGGACGCTTCCTTAGGCCAAGACGGGTGCCCAAAAATATCGTAAGGGCCGCTCCGGGGACGTGCGGAGTTTGGGGTAAAGATTAGAATCGAAGTTATTTGCTGGATCCCATGCGAAAATTAAGAGCCAATTGTATTTATCCGTGGCCATCAGTGTCCATCCGTGGTAAACAAATTTCAGATCTTCTTATCTTTTTGGCCGGAATTGCATTCGTACCGTCGTAAGTTGAACGAGGAGGAACAGTGGCAGCTATGAAGGAGACGTCGAAATTGAATAAGTTGTTCTCGAGCCGGCGGTTTAATCTTATAGCCTTTGGCATCATCGCGGCAATGGTCCTAATCGCGTATTCCAACACCTTCAAGTCGAGCTTTCATTTTGACGACAACCCGTCCATCGTAGAAAACCCGACCATCAAACGCATGACCTCGGATAATGTCATGAGTCTTATTACCGGCATCCGGCCTGTTGTTTTCCTGAGCTTGATGCTCAATTATCAGTTGGGCGGGCTGAATGTGGTCGGATATCATATTTTCAACATCGCAGTGCATATCGCGAACAGCATGTTCGTCTATCTGCTCATGCTTTGGACATTGAATGTGCCGCGTTTAGAAGCGAAATATCGGGGAAAGGCTGCGAGGATGGCCTTGTTCGGCGCTCTCCTGTTCGC
>JBARBN010000087.1:0-14724 GCA_049793155.1 Nitrospirota bacterium | reverse complement strand
ACAGGAACATCGATATACTGGAGACGGAGGAACGCGTCCTCCGCGAGACCAAGAGGACCATCGCGGACGAGCTCAAATTCGAGGACGACGCGGATGAGGCCGCGCGCCGCACTATCCAGTCGCTGTCCCGCAAGGTCCCCGAGGGCAGCCGTGAGTGGGACGTCCTCTATCGAAAATACCGGGAGGAAGAGATGAACAGGAGAAGAAAGGCTTGAATAAGATCATCCTCGCCGGTCTGGTCCTCTACCCCCTCTCTTCCGGCTTGGGATCCTTTCTCGGGCCGAACCCGTCAAACCTGTATATGGCCCTCTGGCTGACGGGATACATCATCCTCGCCCTGGCCGTTTCCTTTGAGTCTCTTTTTTCCCGTTCACGCCTGAATTTATTCCCCTTCATCGTCCTCGGAGCCGTCCTGCTGAATTTTTTTGTGCAGATCACGGGCGGTTCGCACTCCGCGCTGTGGCCCGCCTATTTTCTCTTCGGCGTCATGGTTGCGGCTTTCGCACCCCTGATCCAGACGTACGGGACTATCTGTCTGATCCTCGGCATAGAATCCTCCAATCTCTTCCTTTCAGGCCAATGGCAGCCGGAGCGATGGCCCGTGTATGCGGGCTTCGGCGTATCTTTTTCCGGTCTGTCCATTGCCATCGCGCACATCATGCACCGTATCCGCAGGGAGGCTGCGCAACTCAAGGACGTCCATGAACGTTTGATCGCCCATGCGGACGCCCTCGACCCGTTTGCCGAGACGAACAC
This sequence comes from Nitrospirota bacterium, assembly GCA_049793155.1. Taxonomy (GTDB): domain Bacteria; phylum Nitrospirota; class UBA9217; order UBA9217; family UBA9217; genus JALNZF01. Next base: position 13,968 of record JBARBN010000087.1, on the reverse strand, counting down.
CCTTGAATCGCTCATGGACAGACAGACGACCGCAGTGAGCGCCGCACGGGAGCGCGAGACCACCTTTAACGGGCTCATCGATATGATCTCCCGGTTCGTGCCCGCCCACTCTTACGCATTTTTCCTGAAGGAGCGCCGCGAGCACGGCGAGGTCTTCGTACTGCGTGCGATCAAGACGGAAAGCCTCCCTGCGATCGTGCCCGTGGGTACGATACTTCGGGACAAGACCTACATCGACGTCTGCGCGGAGCAGAGACAGCGCCAGTACATGCCCGATATCTCGGGAATGGGCACGCCCCTGTCCAACCTCGGCTATTACCAGCCCGATGTGCGGAACGTGCCGGTCAAGACCTTCCTTGCCCTCCCCGTGGCCCATGACGGGAACACGATCGGCGTTATCGCATTGGACAGCCTGGAGGCGGGGGCCTTTTCTCTCGAGGACCAGGACACCCTGAGCTATTTTGAATCCTTCTTTATCCAGATCATCGAAAAGATCCAGCTGTCGTTCAGCCTGAAGAACCGGGCCGACCACTTTCGCATGCTGCATGAGATCAGCTCTGACCTGAACAGCAGTCTCAAGTTCGGCGAGATCATGGACAAGATAATTCCCCGGATCCAGCAGCTGGTGCCCTTTGACTTCTGCGCGTGCGTCCTGAAGACCGAACAGGAAGGCAAACCGTACCTTCAGTTCATTTCGCTCCACGGCTACGACGCCAAACTGATCAACACTGCCTTCCCCTTTGAGGACAGTGCCATCGCGACCTCCATGCAGAAGCACTGGCAGGAGGGAGGCGTTATCAGCCACTATACGGGGGATCTCGGAGACCGGGGCAGGGATGTCGGGCTCTTCCCGTTCAAGGAGCTTAAAAGACCGATCAAGTCCCTGTACGGAAGACTGCTGATCGCCAAAGACGACTGCATCGGCGCGTTCTTTCTCGCCTCCCTCAGGACCGATGCGTTCTCTGAATATCACCGCGGCCCCCTGCTCGACACGCTTATGAACCAGATATCCCTGGTAGCATACAATTCTCTCCTGTACCAGAGGATCGGGGACCTGGCACGGACGGACGGCCTCACCGGGCTGCTGAACCACCGGACGTTCATAGAAAAGCTTACCGAGGAGTACCGCCGTATCGATCGCGACATGCGTCCCTTCTCGATCCTGCTCATGGACATCGATAAGTTCAAGAACGTCAATGACGCCTATGGCCATCCCGTGGGAGACATCGCGCTGAAAGCGGTGGCAACGGTGCTGAAAGAAACCGGCCGCGGTTCGGACTTTGTCGCCCGCTACGGAGGCGAGGAGTTCGCCATCGGCATGATCGACACCAATACCAAGGGGGCAGCGCAGATGGCCGAACGTGTTCGAAAGCTCGTGGAAAAAACAGTTGCGGCGCGGGTGGGCGGCAAGGACCTGATGCTCACCCTGAGCATCGGTGTCAGCAGCTTTCCCGAGGACACGAAGAACAAGGCCGATCTGGTGACCCTGGCGGACAATGCCCTGTACCAGGCAAAACGGTCGGGACGGAACCGCGTCTGCCTGCACGGGGATGTCAAGGACCTGGAACCGGCCCCGGCAAAATTGGAAAAGTGAAGATTGGTATGATCGATCCATAATTTCCCGGGTCAAAAAAGCATGGTGACTCGCGCAAAGACGCCAAGCGCGCAAAGAAAGGAAAAAGCTTTGGGGGTCTTGATTTTTAATCAAAATCAGGACTTGCATTCCTTCGCGACTTTGCGGAAGTGCTAAGTGGCCGCTTTTCTTTCATAGGCTATTGCGCGAACATGATTTTCAATTTTTTTTGTACCTGAGTAGTTACCTTGATTCTCCTGCGCCATTCAACCTTTCCCCGCATTCGGGGTCTCAAATAACAGAACGGCGCGCGAATGCTTATGGATGAAGACCTTGACCTGATCAGCAGAACCATTGCCGGCGAGCGCGAGGCGTTCAATGAGCTGGTGATAAAGTATCAGAAGCCGCTCTACTCCCTGCTCTATCGCATGGTCAGCAACCGGGAAGACGCATCTGACCTGCTGCAAAAAACCCTGGTTCGGGCCTTCACCGGACTCAGTTCCTTCGAGCGGCGGTCGAGCTTTAAGACCTGGCTCTACCAGATCGCGATCAACCTTGCCAAGAACGTCTACCGCGACCGCTCAAAGGCCGAACATGTCCCGATCGATGATGTGGTCATCCGAAGGGACCCCAAAACGCTCGATGCACTGATCCAGAAAGAGAGCAGGCTCCTGCTCCGGCAGGCGCTCGCGGGGCTTCCGAAAAAACAGCGCATGACGGTCATGCTCAGGGTTCAGGAGAGCCGCAAGTTCGAGGAGATCGCGGAGATCATGCACTGTTCACTCGGAACGGCCAAGGCGAATTATCATCATGGGGTGAAGAAATTGAAGACGATAATGGGTGAGAAGAACAACGACAGCACGCAGGGGCCAGGAGTCAGAAGTCAGAAGAATGACGATGTGTAACGTCAAAACCATAAAAGAATTACTTCCCGCATACGTGGACCAGGTAATTGACCCGGCGGAGAAGCTTAACGTCGAAAACCATCTCGCGTCCTGCGGCGATTGCCGCGCTGAGGTGTCCCTTCTGCGCATGATGGCGGAAGAGACGGTTCCTGATCCCGGCGAAGCGTTTTGGGCCGCGATGCCTGACCGTGTATATCAGGCTGTTCAGGAACGCGAAACGAAAAAGAAGACCTTCGGCCTCAGCTGGCCTTCGGGTTGGACGGCCCTTCCGCGCTGGACATGGGCAGCGGCAACAGTGGGGGCCGTTCTCGTCATATCGTGGCTCATCATTATGCCCCTGCAGAAAAAAACGGAGATGCCCCAGGCGCGGGTAGACGAAGTCGCCGATGAAATGCTGGACACCGGATCTGCTGATTTTGCCGACCTTGACCAGGACGACCTCAGCACGATCGATTCCTGGGCAGGCAGTGAACTCGCCTCAATTGCCCAGGAGGCCGAACCGGTCCTCGTGTACGGCCGGGATGTCAATATCTATGAAGAGATCGAAGACCTGAATGCGAAAGAAGTTGAACGGCTTTCAAAAATGCTTGAGCAAATAAGACGGGAGGGATAACCATGAATGCGGTGAAATTTTTTTTCATGGCTGCATTGCTGATCACTGTCACCATGTCCGCTTTTGGCCAGCAGAGACAGACATCGACGCAGCCCGGCGGTCAGTACGATGATCCGACGACGGTCGGGGACCCCGGACAACCGGGGCGCGGCGGGCAGATGTCGGAGGAAAAACGGGAAGAGGTCAGAAAAAAGATAGAGACCGTCAGGATCTGGCGACTTACCGAGGCACTGAAGCTCGACGCCGGCACCAGCGCCAAACTGTCCTCCCTTCTCAGCTCCACTGATCGTCATCGCTGGGACATCCTTCGCGAGCGGGCGGTTACGATACGTATTTTGAAGGCTGCCATCAGATCGCCAAAACCGGACGAATCGCAGATAAAGACCTGCCTCGAAAAACTTGAGAAAAACCATTATGCGATGCAAGCGCTGGTAAATAACGAGATGAGCGGACTGAAAAATATCCTTACCATCGAACAGCAGGCGCAGTACGTTGTCTTCCAGCATGAGTTCATGCACGAGATGCGCGGCATGATCGGCGGGGCCTACGGCAATCCTGGTAAACGTGGAATGGGCGGCGGGGCAGGCATGGGAGGCGGTCGGGGTCAGATGCGAGGTGGAACGGGGCAGTGAGGTACGATCCCTTCTCCCAAAAATGAGGACCGCTTGAAAGACCTATCCTCATAATCCTTACCGAGGGCTTTCCAGAGCCCCCCTCTTAATTTGTGCCTTTTACGGATAAGCTCCGTGGCGCGATACGGCACGAACGACGTGTTCAGATGGTCCTTGACCTTCGGTTTCAGTCAATTCATTTTTTTTGAATCAACTGAGGGGTCCACGACGGAGCACCGCGCCTGAACGATCCGGACCCTCCCGCTGATCGCCCGGATCAACGACCTCTTCCCTGATTCCACCATCCTTCCCCGGCCCCACCGGTCGTTTTTATAATCCGAAAAAACCGTTATTTCTATTGCCAAAACCCTGTTCAGAGATTTACAATACGGCGTCATTCGGGGGTTGGGGGGGAACAAAGTTGAACAAAAAGGTGGTAGCTCTCATTTCTGGTGGACTCGACAGCGTCCTTGCGGCTAAGATCGTCATGGAGCAGGGCTTCGACGTCGTCGGGCTCTACTGCACCTCACCGTTTTCCAAAAGCTATGGTCGGGAACACGAGACCCATGCGGCCAGGGTTTCAAAGGCCATCGGCATTGAACTCAGGATCTCCGACATGGGGCAGGATTATATCGAGCTGGTCCGCAGGCCGGCACACGGCTACGGCAAGAATGTGAATCCCTGCATCGACTGCAAGATATTCATGCTGAAGAAGGCGAAGACCGTGATGGAAGAACTGAAATCGCCTTTCGTTGTTACCGGCGAGGTCCTTGGGCAGCGGCCCATGTCGCAACGTCGCGACACCTTCCCGGTTATCGAACGCGACGCGGAAATGCGGGGCATGGTCCTCCGTCCCCTGTCGGCCACGCTTCTTCCGCCCACCCAGGGTGAGTTGAGCGGAGCAATAGACCGTGAGAAGCTTCTCGGCATCAGCGGCCGTTCCCGTACTGTCCAGCTCCGGCTTGCCGAAAGATACGGTATCAGCGGGTACTCTACCCCCGCAGGCGGATGTCTTCTCACCGACAAAAACTTCTCGGCAAAATTGTGTGACCTCTTCGAAGACAACAAATCCGTCAATCCCAATGACATCCGACTCCTGACCATAGGACGCCATTACCGGATCGACGCGGGGGTCAAGATCGTCATCGGCCGCGACAATGCTGAAAATGACGTTCTCATCTCGCTCGCACCTCATGGCTACCACCTTTTCATGCCTCAAGGCTTTCCCGGCCCCGTTGCCTTGTTGAACGGGAACCCAACCCAGGACCTGAAGCAGACCATCGGCCGCCTTATCATTACCTACAGCAAACGGGTTTCCGGCCGCACTTATCGAATCCGGTACGGAAACGAGATATTCGATCCCGGAGAGCCGCTTCCGATCGATGTCCCGGGCTTGCGTCGAGTAGGCGCGGATTGTTAGCAATCAGACTGCCCGCTCGCCCAATCAAAAACCTTCTCAGTTTCCGAGAATATCGCAAAAAAAACTTCCTGCCTCTTGTCCCCGATAAAACCATGATACAATGGTAATCAGCGGAACTCGTTGACGTACAGCCGCATCGTGCGTGTGCCAGCGGTCTATTCCCGAGGATAACATGCCCCTGATCACGATACAAGCGATCACCACGTATCTCAAGTCCCTCACGGGCAAGCCCGTGCGCGTGCTCTCCATGACCACCGAGGGAAAGCAGGAGACCGGCGACGATCTCAAGGCCTTTGGATACGGCTCCCCCCTGTTCCTGGAGTACGAGGTCTCCGGGGTGAGGAAAAAGGCCGTGCTCGAGACCATGACGCCATCGTCCTTCGGCCATGACCACTTCTCTGACCGCGCCCAGGCCATCCTGTGGGAGCACTCGGCGTTCAACAATCTCCCGCGTCACGTGCGCTCCCTCGACAGCGGCGCTTTTCTGGGCTCGGGAGCCATCCTCTCCACCGGCAGCGTCCAGGAATTTTTTTTACTGACCGACTTTGTGCAGGGGAATGGATATTTCAAGGACCTCGAGCAGATAAGGACGTCAGGCATTGCAACCAATGCGGATATTGCAAGGGCCCTTGCCCTCTCTGATTACCTTGTCGAGATCCACTCCACCAAACACGATTCGCCCGGACTCTATGCAAGAAGGATCCGTGATCTCCTAGGGCACGGTGAATGCATCATGGGCCTGATCGACAACTATCCTCCTTCTTTTGAGTTCATCGATCAACAGCTCCTCAAAAAGATAGAGCTGGCCTGTATCGACTGGCGATGGCGCATCAAGCGCCGCTCGCACCGCCTCTGTCAGGTGCACGGCGATTTCCACCCTTACAACATCCTGTTCAGGGATGGCACGGACTTCACGCTCCTCGACCGCTCGCGCGGAGAATGGGGAGAACCGGCGGATGACACCACCTGTCTGAGCATAAACTATCTTTTCTCCTCGCTTGTAAGTTCGGGAAAGCTTGAAGGACCCTTCGAAAGAATGTTCATGTCCTTTTGGGACAACTACCTCTCGAGGACAAATGATCGGGAGATGCTCGAGGTTGCCGCGCCTTTTTTTGCCTGGCGCGGACTGGTGATCGCAAGCCCTGTCTGGTATCCCCGCCTGACCGTGCGGGTTCGCCAGGCCATATTCAATTTTATCCAGAACGTCCTCGCGGCCGACCGGTTCGATCCAGGGGACGTGAACAGGTACCTGGCATGAATACCGAACAAGGTTTCGCCGTCTGGATCACCGGCATCCCGGCCTCGGGCAAAAGCTCTGTAACCCGGGAACTGGTGAAAAAACTGGCGATAAGGGGAATTTCGGTCGTCGCGTTGGAATCGGACGAAATGAGGAAGATACTCACCCCTGTCCCAACCTATGGTCAGCAGGAGCGCGATTCCTTTTATCGATCTCTGGCGTTGATCGGCGGCTTGATCACCAGGAGCGGCATACCGGTGATCTTCGATGCAACAGCGAACAGGCGGGCCTATCGGGAGTATGCGCGTACACTCATTCCCCGATTCGTTGAAGTATATGTAACGTGCCCTCTTGAAATCTGCATGAAGCGGGATCCCAAGGGGATATACGGCCGCGCGGTGACCGGCGAGACCAGCACGGTCCCCGGAATTCAGGCCGCCTATGAATCGCCCCTCAACCCGGATATCACGCTTGACGGCCGCAACCCGCCGGAAGCCGCGGCAGATGCTGTAGTAGATATCCTTAAGCAGTTGCTTTACATATAAACAGTTCTTTTCTTCCTATTTGTGAAACTCATTTGACTGCCCAACGCCTGTCCGATACAATGCGTGCCATGGGTAAAAAGGTGACCTACGAGCGGTGGATAAATCTTTTTCTTCCAGACGCTTGGACAGAACGGGAAGAAATGGGTTTTGTTCTTCTGGAAAGGGACGGTTGGCCCGGCATGGTTCAACTCTCCTTTATCGAGAGAGACGAAATAAAAATACGGCCTGTAGAGGCCGCCCGCATTCTTCTCGAAGACACCCTGGAGGAACGCGATGTTCCCTTCCCTCGTGAAGCAGTGAAAGTAGAAGAACGGCGTGATATGGGAATAGCGGCCCTGGATTATACGTACGACATCAAAGAAGAAACAACCCATTGGCGCATCTGGTTTCTCGTCGATAAAACACGGGCGGTCATGGCCGCCTATGTGAGCGATCCTGCATTCCTCAACCCCTCCCTGGATGAAGCTGCGCGCATCATCTCCGACATCGAGTTCATCCCGAGCACGAACGACTGAGCGTTCCATCCCCTGTACGAATGCGGTGCATCCGCAACATCGCTTTCGGTTATTATAAAAAAAAAGGGCGCGAAACCGCTTCGCGCCCTTTTTTTCATTCCTTCTAAAATATTAACGATCACACGTACTCCCGCAGCATCTTGCTCCGGGCAGGATGACGCAATTTTTTAAGCGCCTTGATCTCTATCTGTCTGATCCTTTCGCGCGTCAGATTAAAGAACTTGCCGACCTCTTCGAGCGTGTGTTCACTGTTGACTCCGATACCGAACCGCATCCTGATGATTTTCTCTTCCCGCTCGGTGAGCGAGGAGAGCACCTGCTCGATGCGGCTTGAAGCTTCGTTGTTCTCCAGCGTCTTAAAGGGCGAGATTGCCTTCTCGTCGATGATCACGTCCTTGAGTTCCTTCTCTTCCGAGAGGATCGGCGTCTCCAGAGATACCGGCTCCTGGATCGCCCGCAGGATCTCGTTCACCCGCACAACGGAGAGACCCATGATCTTCGAGACTTCCTCGGGAGAAGGCTCCCTTCCTTTTTCACGCATAAACTTTGCAAAAATGCGGCTGATGCGGGTGCTTTCCTCGATCAGGTGCACCGGCAGTCGAATGGTGCGTGCCTGGTCCAGAATGGCGCGGGTGATCCGCTGTCTGATCCACCATGTGGAATAGGTGCTGAACTTGGTTCCCTTGCCCGACTCATACCGGTCTGATGCCTTCATGAGGCCGATATTGCCTTCTTGAATCAGGTCGAGAAGAGTCAGACCCCGGTTCACGTATTTTTTCGCGATCGAGACCACAAGCCTCATGTTGGCCTGGACAAGCACATCTTTGGCCTCCTTTACCTTGACCTCGACGGTATCGATGCGGCTGACCATATCCATGAGGGTCGCCTCGTCGAGACCGAGCTTCTCGATGTCGACAGTAATACCGCGCTCAGCCTGCTTGCCCAATGCCGTCAGCTTCTTGAGCATCTTCTCAATCTCACGGAAGGACAGGCTCATCTCGTTCAGCGTGGTCGTCGCCCGCTCCATGTCGCGCCTGGCCACCTGCCTCTTAAGCCTGTTGTAGAGGCGCATGAACTCCGCTTCGTACGAGTCCTTCCACTCGCCCGGGAAACGGAGCACATCCTGTGCCTTCACGAGCCCCTGCTTGATATTCGCGCCCAACGCCAGAACTCTCGGGATCGCAAGCGGAGAACTCAAGGCGATCTCTTTAAGCACAGCCTTGCCTCCCTCCAGGGTTCGGACGTATTCCTGCTCCTCCTCGATCTTCAGCATGGGGAATCTTCCCACGGACTTGAGATAGGTGTCGACAAGGTCAGCGCCTGCAACAGCCACCTCTTCGGCAACCTCAGCGACCTCCGCCGGAGAAGGTTCCTCTTCTTCCTCTTCTTCTTCCGCGAACTCCTCCGCCAGATCCTCTACTATTTCCTCGGGCATCCCTTCGGGGTATCGGCTCTTTTCCTCTGTTATTGCTATTTTACCCATTCTCTGCCTTTCTTCTTCGGTTAATTCAATTATAGCAAAACCGTTTACGACGTCAAACACTAATTATAGTTATAGAGTACTTTAAGCGCAGTTGAGTAAAACCCCGTTCTCGCATGTAAAACAAATAGTGCGGTCACTTTCATTTCCCGCGATCTGATTTTTATGATATACTCGCAAGCCATGGATATCTTTTATATATTATTTCCCATATCCGGTGTGAAAACATGGGTATTTCTCCCGCCGATCGTAGCGCTTGTGGTCTCTGCATTCACCTCCATGGCAGGCGTGTCCGGGGCCTTTATTCTCCTGCCCTTTCAGATGAGCTTCCTTGGTTTCACCAGTCCGGCGGTCAGTTCAACGAATTTTGTGTACAACATCGTTGCTATCCCCAGTGGTGTTTACCGGTATTTCAAGGAAGGCCGCATGGCGTGGCCCCTCACCTGGGTGGTGATCGTCGGCACCCTGCCCGGCGTTTTCATCGGTTACTACCTCCGGATATTCTTTCTCCCGGACCCGCGTACGTTCAAGCTTTTTGTCGGCCTTGTGCTGCTCTACATCGGGAGCAGGCTTCTGTATGAGATCACCGGGAAAGCTCAAGAGAGCAAAGCGAAAATGAACGAACTGGACAAAAAGTTCTCGGAAAGAGCGGCGCGCATGAAGGAGCAACGCAAATCCCAGACAGCGGCAGGGCTTCCTCCGGAGGCGGTGGTCAAGACCATCACCTTCAATCTGAAGATCATTGAGTACGAGTTCTGGGGAGAAAACTTCCGGTTCAGTGTGCCTGCCATGTTTTTGCTTGCTTTTGCGGTGGGTATCGTCGGCGGGACCTACGGCATCGGCGGCGGCGCGATCATTGCACCGTTTTGTGTGGCCGTATTCAATTTGCCGGTTTACACGGTGGCGGGTGCGGCACTGCTCGGTACGTTCCTCACGTCGATCGTCGGGGTCTTCTTTTACAGCATGCTGCCGGCTGCAGGAGGGATATCGACATCACCGGACTGGGCACTGGGGATCCTCTTCGGCATAGGCGGCTTTGCGGGCATGTATATCGGCGCACGTCTCCAGAAATTCGTGCCCCAGAAGTTCATCAAGCTCATGCTCGGGGTCATGATCACTTCCCTTGCCTTGAAATATATCGTACAGTATTTTGTGAAATAGGAAATTCTTCTGCGAAAAATCAGGTCGTTGGCACAGCGGATGCATTAAGTAAAAAAAATAGGATTATCTTTGCGGTTTGCATCGTCTTTGTGATCGCCCTAGGGGAAGGCCCGTACAAGTTCATTTTCTCCGGCACCGACGCTTACCAAATAATCAGCGCCTAAGCGAGTCCTCTGCTGCCCGGCTTCACCGGCTTACCGCCTGCCTTGCACAGAGGACAAGTCTCCTGCGTATATGCGGGAACCATGAGCGTAACGAGCGATTTGTAAGGGACACCGAGGTCCGCCTTCCCGCCGGAACGATCAATGAGCGCAGCCGCGGCAATGACGACGCCGCCCGCATTCTGTACGACGTTGATGGTCTCTTTTGTCGACTTACCAGTCGTTATCACATCTTCCACCACAAGCACCCGCTCACCCTGCCTGATCGTGAACCCTCGACGAAGCATGAGTTCCCCGTTCACCCGCTCGGCGAATATCGCGCGCACTCCCAATGCGCGAGCCGTTTCATGAGAGACGATAACGCCGCCCAGCGCCGGTGCGATTACGACCTCGATCTTTGAATCCTTGAAGTTTTCAGCAAGTGCCGCGCAGAGTTTCGTCGCGGTCTCCGGCTGCTGCAGCACCAGTGCGCTCTGAAGATACTTTTCGCTGTGAAGACCCGACGAAAGCAAAAAGTGCCCGCTCAGCAGTGCGCCGGTCTTTGTGTAAATGTCCAATACCTGATCTGATGTCATTTTTCTCTTCTCTACCTCGCTGTCCATCATTTTTCTTTTTGGAATCAAGATATCAGGATCCAGAACGCGGAAAGGTCACGCAGACCTCTGAATTCCGGCCACTGTCTTCTTGCCAATATCACGGCACATCGTCATCTCTTCGAGAATTTTTTCCACCGCGGCCCTTCGATCACTCGCTTTCAGCACCGGTCTCCCTACCACGATATAGTCTGCACCTGACTTGACCGCCTCTCCCGGCGTCATGATCCGCTGCTGGTCGTCCTTGTCCGCCCATTCCGGACGCACCCCCGGCGTGAGAATGATGAATTCGCCGCGAACAGCCCTGCGCAGCGTCTTGATCTCCTGCGGCGAGGCGACCACTCCGTGCATTCCGGCGCGCTGGGCAAGCCGCGCCAAGTGGGCGACTTCCCGCCGGAGCGAACGAGTTATCTTAAGCTCCTTCCGCATACTTTTTTCGTTCATGCTCGTGAGGATGGTTACCGCGAGCAGCACAGGCAAAGGCAGTTTGAGTTTTTCCGCTGTTTCCTTTGCCGACTCCGCAGCAGCCTTCATCATGTCGAGTCCGCCCAGGGAGTGGACGTTGAAAATGCTCACCCCGAGTTTTACTGCCTCGGCAGATGCTTTGGCCACGGTGTTGGGGATATCGTGGTATTTAAGGTCGAGGAATACACGGCCGCCCATGCCGGTGATGCGGCGCACGATGTCCGGACCATAGGCGGTAAAGAGCTGAAGGCCGACCTTGAACAAGCCCACCGAATCCTTGAGTTCCGCAACAATAGCGAGCGCTTCCCGGTCATTATCGACATCCAGGGCAAGGGCAAGACGGTCTTTTGCAGTAATGGCCATACGATGCAAATACTTTTATGCCGGCTCCTGACTTCTGACTTCCGCCTTTTAATATATTCTGAGCAAGCTCAGCATTCGGTCTTTGAACATTTCCGCCAGCACTTGCAGGCTCGGTATGGGCAGGAACTCATTCGCGTTATTTGAAAACAGTACCCATGCCTCGGCGGGGAAATCCTGGGTCTCCTGAGACAATTCCACATGGAGGCTCACCTTCGGCAGAGCGCGTACGGTGATCGCCACGTCGCTGCCGATAAGACTCGGGGTCGTTTCAGCGTCCACCATGGGCAGTATCGTGTTCGCGCGGGTGATGATATCCATCGCGTAGTTGCTGATCGGCAGTTCAACTCTTTTCCTGAAATCCGGCAACGGTTGACCCGAGAAATCCCCGATTGAGCGCCAGGGCGTGAGGCTCAGCGTTGAGCCGGATGAGGAGATATAATCGTGGATCACCGACGCGTGCACTTCGGGCGCCTGCTGCCCATGAAGAAAAACACCGCTATGACGGATCACGTACTCCTGCCCGAGCATGCCGAGGAGAAGCGCGTCCTCTTCTTCATTGTAAAGCGCGCTGATCCGCTCTGCCTGTTTAAGGAAGGAGGTGTGCATGAATACTTTCATCATGGACTCTGGTCCTTGAAAGCATTTCTGAAAAATTCACCGGATACCCGGGAAAAAGGACAACAGGGAAAAGACAAGACCATGATATCAGGCTTCCTGCTTAATTCGCTGGATGATCTCTGCTATCAAATCCTGAAAATTGAGTTGAAGCTGAATAATATCGGAAGGGAAGGAGTCCTCAAACTGATAATCGCCCTGACCCAGCACAATGAGGCTGAAAATAATATCCTTCACCTGGGCCTTTAAGCCGCCAAACAGGTCCTTGGACGCTATCAGTCCGTTTTCTACCAGGATCGCCCCCAGTTTTTTTAATCCCGCATTTTTTTTGTAGATCCGGGTGGCATGCTCCAGGTTCTCACGCGTCAGTTTGCCGGTTCTCACGAGAATCTCACCGAGCCTGTCAGTGCTGCTGGTGGACGTGGCAAAGACGATCTGACCGCTCTTCATAAAAATACACTTCTTCACATCGCCGCTGCTCACGGTCATGGTGCCTGTGGCTTTTCTCCGGCGAAGTTGTTCCAAAACATCCACAAGCGGGGTAAAGGAGATTTTTCCTGAAAGCTCAATAGACATAATTCATAAGTTCTGATGCGTGGAATATCGCAGATCGCTCAGGGGTTCATGGTTGTCGCCCCACGCCAACCTGAAGCAAACGCTCTTAATACTCAAACCTGATGCCCGCACCGCCCAGCGTGCTGGGGCCTGCTTTTAATTCCAGGAGAAACATGAACTTTTGGCTCAGCTTCCACTCAATGCCGCCGAAAACGTAGAGCGACGTATTGCCGTCTTCAGGCAGCGATCCGCGAAGAGCCGACAGCTGGAGCCCGCCATAGGGTATGAACTTGTACCCCCGGTCTGTCAGCGGGAACCCCCTGCTGAAGATTGTCGAAAAGGTCAGCTCACTGGCGTTCTTGTTGTGGAGAATCGTATTGTCCAGTCCAAGATCCACCGCCATGTCGATCGGCACACCATCGGATTCTTTGATCAGCTGATATTTGAGATCAGCTCCGATCAACGCGCCAAGACTATCGCTTGAATCGATCGACACCATCGCCGCCCCAAACTTGTCGCCTACTTCCGCCATCGCCCCCAATCCGTAGCGAACCTCAGGATAATAGCTTTTATAGTGGTCGCCAAGAGTAAATTGGATGCCTGCCTGGGTCATCCCCGCATCGAGGCTCTCCGCGGTGGTGAACACATTCTGTGAATAATGAGGCTCGGCTGCCGCCAGACCGGCCGACAGAACCAGAAAAATTCCTAAGCACAAGGGAATAAATTTTTTCATTTTATTTGTGACCTCCGCTCGAAGTGATTGTATTACAACGCTCCAAAATATAACATCAAACGCCCGGGTTGACAAGCAAAAAATCAGTGACGGAATCTGCTGAGAAAGCGGACTGGGCAAATCGACCGGATAGAGAAGAGGCATGAAGCGTGGAGAGAGTGGAGCAGGGAAAGCGGCGTCCGCCGCGACACGGTGTCAACCATCCCTGTTCAGTTCAACATTCCAGTAGAGGTAATCGCGCCAGCTCAAAGGCGCGTTCTTCATCCCGAGCGTGAGTGTGACCACCGGCATCCACCTGGGTTTCGCGGGCGGTCTGATCAGCCTCATGTTCGCCTCACGCGGGGTCCTGCCTCCCTTGCGGTTATTGCAGGAGAGGCAGGCTGTCACGATGTTCTCCCACGTGGCCGTGCCGCCCTGCACCTG